>JAUVYN010000085.1 GCA_030603065.1 Pseudomonas sp. | reverse complement strand
TCGGGATGCTGCCAGCGCAGCAGCGCTTCGACACCGACGACCCGGTGGGTGTGGTAACTGACCTGCGGCTGATAGACGAGATACAGTTCGTTGCGCGTCAGCGCGCCCCGAATGTCCTTGTCCAGCTCCCTGCGCACGCGCATCTCGGTATCCAGACTGGCGATGTAGAACTGGTAACGGTTCCGCGAACGCGCCTTGGCCAGCATCATGGTCTGCTCGGCTTTCTGCAGCAGTTTTTCCGGGTTGTCACCATCATCCGGGAACAGGGTGATGCCGATGGTGGCGCGAAGACTTACCCTTTGCTCGCCAATTTCGAAGGGGAGACCCAGATCTTCGAGTATCGTTTGTGCCAGCTCGGCGGCCTCATAGGGTTCGCTGATGCCCGTCTGTACCAGAGCGAACTGATCGCCACCCAGGCGCGCAAGGCTGCCGAGGCGACCGCTGTTCGCCCTCAGGCGATCGGCCACCGCCACCAGCAGGCTGTCGCCTGATTGATAACTGAACTGTTCGTTGATTTCCTTGAAATCATCCAGACCGCAGCAGAGCACCGCCACGCCCCGCTGACGGCGGCCGGCATCGGCGAGAATGCGTGACAACTGCTCCTGCAGCATGCTGCGATTCGGCAGGCCGGTCAGGTGATCATGCTGGGCCATGTGCTTGAGGCTGGCCTCTGCTTCACGACGGCGGCTGCTGTTACGCTCGATGGAGTCGAGTAACTGGTTGGCCTTGTTGATCCAGAGTCCCAGCTCGTTGTGTTCCTGCCCCGGTAGCATCGGGATATGCATCTTGCCGGGCTGGTCCGGGTTGATGTCGCTTAGGTGCTGAATGATGCGTGCCAGTGGGCGGGTCAGCAGGATGTGATAGATCAGGTACAGCACGAATGCCATTGCCAGCGCTCGCAGAACACCGGAGACCAGGATGATCAGCGACCGGTAAAGCAGATCCAGCCCGTAAGGAGCCGTGTCCAGCACCAGGTCGAGATTGCCGTAATACTCGACATGCGGACTGCGGCCATAGAGTTCGATGCTGTACTGCTGCTCGGCACCTAGCAGCCGATCGGTCAGTTGGCGATAAGCCCCTTCGGAGAGGGGTTTTTCGCGTCGCGCGAGTGGCGGTTCGTCGGGGTGGCCGATAGCTGCATAGCGGACGGCGGGGTGTTCGAACAGGCCCTCGACCACCTGAGTGGCCATTTCCCCATCCAGGCTGTACACGGCCTGGGTAGCCGGATCACGGGCCATGGCGAGAATCTGTGCGGCGGTACGGTCCAACTGCTGGCGCTCGTTGGCGATGTCATAGAGAATCTGTGCGCAACTCAGTATGAGCCCTACCACCAGTGCCCACATCAGCACCAGGTGCAGAAGCTTGACCGACAGGCTGTTTCTGCGCTCCAGCATCACTATTGTTCTATCCGTGTCCGATACGACGATTCTTCATATTGCTAGCGGTTACGGCCTGGCGCAAGTGTCCCGTTTGTGCCCTGGCCAGGGATTAGTATCCTTCGGAACAGGGATAACGTCAAAATGAAATCAGTTTTGGGCGTCAAAAAAAGAACACCTCGCCGAAGCGAGGTGTTCTTCACCGCAGTGCTATGGAATCAGCTGGCGTAGTTTTTGGCTACGAAATCCCAGTTCACCAGGTTCCAGAACGCTTCGACGAACTTGGGACGCAGGTTCCGGTAGTCGATGTAGTAGGCGTGTTCCCAGACGTCGCAGGTCAGCAAGGGGGTGTCGCCGTCGGTCATCGGGTTGCCGGCGCCGCCCTTGCTGACGATTGCCAGAGACCCGTCGGACTTCTTGACCAGCCAGCCCCATCCGGAGCCGAAGGTGGCGATGGTGATCTTGGCGAATTCTTCCTTGAACTTGTCGAAGGAGCCGAACGCCTTGTTGATGGCTTCGGCCAGTTCACCTGTGGGCTGGCCACCGCCGTTGGGGCTCAGGCAGTTCCAGAAGAAGGTGTGGTTCCAAACCTGGGCTGCGTTGTTGAAAATGCCGCCGCTGGAGGTCTTGATGATGGTTTCAAGATCCTTGCCTTCGAACTCGGTACCCGGGATCAGGTTGTTCAGATTGACCACATAGGTGTTGTGGTGCTTGTCATGATGGTACTCAAGGGTCTCGGCTGACATGTGCGGCTCGAGAGCGTTTTTTTCGTAGGGAAGCGGAGGTAGTTCAAAAGCCATGGTTTTTCTCCATCGTCAGGTATCAGGTACGAACGGGAACCTTTGCGCCTCTTTTGCCTTGGGACGCTGCCCGTCTCTTTTCGGCAGGGGCAAAGCATAGCATCTGCGGGGCGGGCTATCCACGTAGCATCCGTGTGGTTATGGCTTTCAGCCTGCCTGCCAGGCGGGTTTCACCAGGCTCCAGGCGACACTGAGCATCATCGCAGCGACGCCCAGATCGATCAGCCGCCAGGTACCGGGTCGAGCCAGCCAGGGGGCCAGGCGTGCCGCACCCAGAGCGAGACTGAAGAACCACAGCACCGAGGCGGTCGCGGCACCCAGAGCAAAGAGCGCTGGTACGCGCTGCTGGGCCCCGATGGAGCCGATCAGGACCAGCGTGTCGAGGTAAACGTGCGGATTGAGCAGGGTGACCGCGAGCGTCGCCAGAAGGATGGTGCGCAGCGACCGCCTGGGTGCATCGGTGCGTTCCAGCGCCTGGGATCCGAGCGCGCGCCTCAATGCCAGCAGCGCATAGCCGACCAGGAACGCCACGCCACCCCAGCGGGTGGCTTCCAGGGCGAGCGGGTGGGCCTGCAGTAGCCTCGCAAGGCCGAAAACACCCGCCACGATAAGTAGTGCGTCGCAGATCATGCAGACCAGCGCCGCCGGAATATGGTGTTCGCGGCGCAGCCCCTGGGCGAGCACGAAGGCGTTCTGTGCGCCGATGGCCATGATCAGGCCGGCCGCCACGAACAGTCCGTTCAGATAGCTGGTGTAGGGTTGGCTCATCGAAATTCTCCATGTGGGCGTAGCAGTCTGGCGCGGAGGCTTGTATAAGAGAAGCGAATAAATCGCATTGGGTATAAGTAAAATCGATGCTGGATTACAAACTACTCGCCGCGCTCGCGGCTGTTATCGAACAGGGCGGCTTCGAGCGCGGTGCTCAGTCCCTGGCACTTTCGCAATCGGCAGTTTCCCAGCGGATCAAGCTCCTCGAAGCGCGAGTAGGCGCACCGGTGCTCATTCGCTCCACACCTCCGCAGCCGACGGCGGTGGGTCGGCGGCTGTTGAACCACGTGCAGCAGGTCAGATTGCTCGAGGGTGACCTTCGACACGATGTGCCGATGCCGGACGACCCGGAGAGCCCGGCGCGCTTGCGAGTTGCGCTGAATGCCGACAGCCTGGCGACCTGGTGGGCGACAGCTGTGGCGCCACTTTGCCAACAGGGTGAACTGCTCCTCGATCTGCTGGTTGACGATCAGGATGTCGGATTGCGGCGAATGCGCGCAGGGGAGGTGGCTGGCTGCGTATGCGCTACGTCAGAGCCCGTGGCGGGCGCCAGATCGCTCTATCTGGGCGACATGCACTATCTAGCCGTGGCAGCTCCGGCCTTCATGGCCAGGCATTTTGCTGAAGGCGTGGATGCGGAGAGCCTGGCTCGGGCGCCGGCGATCGTGTTCGGACCGGATGACCGGCTACAGCATCGCTTTCTTGCCAGCCAGGGCTGCATGGCAGAGTTCCGCCACCATCTGTGCCCCTCATCGGAGGGCTTCGTCAGAATGCTCTGCGCCGGAGTGGGGTGGGGTATGGTGCCGGCGGTGCAAATTCCGGCCGAGCTTGCTCGCGGCAGCCTGGTTCAACTGATTCCCGGCCACTCGGACCCCGTCCCGTTGCACTGGCATTACTGGCGCAGCGGCGGCGCAGTGCTCGAGGCGTTGACCGCCCGGTTGGCTGCTGCGGCCCCTGGTCTGCTGGGCCAACATTAGCTCAGGGTGATCGTGCCGGAACCTGGCAGTCGCTCGATGCAGCGCGGGCCAAGGAGTTGGCTCGGCGTGTAATAGCCAGGCGCGGGGGTGCTTGCGTCACACAGATGTGACACCGCCAGCAACACCCCCTGAACCGTCACGTCGTAACCGTTGGCGGTGCGAACCCGCGCCGTAAGCTTGCGTCCTACGGGATTTTGCGCCTCACCCCATACGTAGGTCGGTGCATCCTGACGTTGTGTCTGATTCGGGCCGCGGATGCGGCGTGAGACCTGCTTCATCAGGATGTTCTGTACCAGCGGCAGGGCCAACAGGGGCCGCACCCAGTTGATGCGCCGCAATCTGACCGCGGCACTGGGCGCCATCGGCACGAAGACCTCTATATTGGGGATGCCGGTCGAGAACCAGGCAGTGGCGATGTCGCCCCAGGGGATGCTCGCAGCGTGCCGGGTGCCGTTACCGAAATCGATGTCACGGCACTGGTACGCCAGCGGGACGCTACGGATCTTGCCATCCTCGCGGATGCGCCCGCCCTCACGCAGCCCTTCGATCGAAGTCTTGGCCGTGCCCGGCGAGAACCCGCTCTTGGAGTCGAAGCCAAGCGCCAGTCGATCGGCGTCGGGCATCGCCTCCTTGAGCACTGCTGCCAGGCAGTCGGTCGGAATCACGTCGAAGCCAACTCCCGGGCACAGCACTACGCCTGCTTCCACAGCCTCTGCGTGGCGCGCCTGCGCAGCGACGAACACGCTGATTTCCCCGGTGATGTCCAGGTAATGCGCACGCGCGCTCAGGCAGGCGTCGATCATTGGCTGACTGGTACTGGAGAAGGGGCCTGCGCAGTGGGCAACCACCCTGATGCCCTGCAGGTGGCGGGAAGGCTCGATCTGCTGGAGATCGAATACGCGGGATTCCAGCCCGAGCTGATTGGCCAGCGCTTCGATCGCTCGGCGTCGGCGCCCGGCAAGTACCGGTTTCAGGCCGAGCCGAACGGCTTCCCGAGCGATCAGTTCGCCTGTGTAGCCGTTGGCGCCGTAAATCATCCAGCAGTTCATGGCTTGCCCCGCTCAGCTGTTCCCACATCTGAGGGTAGCGCCTCAGCGCGAGCCCTGCCAGCAGTCGGTGGTTAGCCTCGAATCACCTGCCCACGGTAAATTCGTACGCTGGTCCCGGATGAAACCGGCACGCTTTCGGGCTCGAGGGTGTGGCGACTGGTCCGGGCATGATACTGCCGAGCGGCAATGGCGCCCTGGCCCATGGCAGGTTCCGACTCGGGCGGCGCGCTCGGCCTGATCAAATCCGCCAGCTGGCTGCCAAGCTTTCTGATGACATCGTCAGCCGAGTTCTGGCTCGCTTCGACGAGCCGCTGCAACGCATCCGGCTCGCCGAGACGGATGACCACGCCCTGATCCTGCTTGAGTCGCCGACGCAACGCCGTCATGCAATCCAGCGTCACTCGATTGAATTGCGCTTCTTCGATCATCACTGACTCCCTTTGCTGCCAGGCTTCCCCCGGGTACCTAGCCAAGCAGGGCTTTAGCTAGCAGAATACGTACCAATTCGCGCTTCGCACTCCCGGCACGGGCTGCAGCCATGCTGCAGGAACAGCTCTGCGACCGTCTTGCCATCTGCTGGTGCAGGGCAGACGCCGGGTACCCATGATGGGGCGGAGGAATGCGCATCACAGGTTCATACAGCGGGGGTGTGCTGACATGCGGGATCGAGACTTCGATGACCTGTCGGGTATCAGGGCGACAGACGATGAGCGACCCTATGCAGGCGCTTCCGGTTCGGACACTGCCCTGGCCGGCGTGCGCGCCACTCCTCGGGTGGCGCCTGCGACACGGGGCAACGCCATGCTCTGGGCGGTCTGTGGCGCGCTGGTGTTGGCGGTTGTGGGTCTGGGTTACTGGAGTCATCAGGAACAGACGCGCCTGCAGCAGCAGCTGGTCGCTACCCAGGCCAGCTTTGCCCGGATCAGTGAACAGGCGGCGACGCGACTGGAAGACATCACCGGCAAGGTCTCGGCCACCGAGTCCAGCCTGAGCGAAGTCGAGCAGTTCACCCGCACCGTGGACGGTCTCAACCAGCGCCTGCGTGAACTGGCCCAGCGCGTCAATGACCAGAGTCTGGTTATCCAGACCATGGAACAGGGGCGGGAACGTCTCGCCGCGAATGATCAGACGCAGCTTGCCAATCTCGAATCGCTGAGTGCCAGGACGGCAGAACTCGCAGGGCGAGTCGAGGCTTTCGACAGTCATGCGGATGCTACGATCGCGCAGCTGGCGGGCATGCAGACTCGGCTCGATAGTATTGAAGGCAGACTCGCTGCACTGGACGAGCTGTCCAGCAGGCTGGCTGCACAGGGTCAGCAACTGGCTGAACAACAGAAGCGTGTGGAGCAACTGTCTAAGCGCCTGGAAGGTAATGAGCTACAGCGTGAGCTGGTTGCCGTTCGCGGTGAACTCGATCAGCGACTTGCTTCAACCGAGCAGGAACTGCGCGCCATCGACAGCTTCCGCATCCAGACCAATCGTACCCTGAGTGCCCTGCAGACGCAGATGCGTACCTTGCAGCAGAGCAGTGCGCCCTGATGAATTTTCTGGCCCACCTTTATCTGGGTCCGTCCGAGCCAAAGGCGCTTCTTGGCAGCCTGCTGGGCGATTTCGTGAAGGGCCGTATTCGTGATCTCGAGCTGCCCGAATCGGTCCGCCAGGGTATCTGGGTACATCGTCAGATCGATGTGTTCACTGACGCCCATCCGCTTTTCCGTCGCAGCCGAGCACGCATCGACCCCCAGCGCCGGCGTTTTGCCGGGATCATGGTCGATATGTTCTACGATCACCTGCTGGCTCGGTACTGGAGCGACTTCAGCGATGAGCCGCTGGAAGCCTTCACTGCTCGCACCTATGCGCTATTGCTCGAGCAGAGGGATCTGATACCGCCTGCGGCATGGCCGATCATTTCGCGCATGGCTGAACACGACTGGCTGGGTAGTTACGCTGATCTGGCGTCCCTCCATCTGGCGCTGGATAACATGGGGCGGCGGCTGAAGCGGCAGAACGCGCTAGCCGGCGGCGTGGCAGAGCTGGAGGCGAACTACGCCGGCTTCGAAGCGGATTTTCGTGAGTTTCTCCCGCAGGCCCGGCATTTCGCCCTGGCTCAGGCGGCGCTCGCCATAGCGGGTGTCGGCGCCGAATCCGACTCCATGCCCAGCGCCTGAACGACGCGCTGGCGGGCCTGACGGGCCAGCTGATTGCGGTTGCTGGCGCCGCTTGGCAGCGCTTCCGGAAAAGTCACCTCGACCTCGATTCTCGGCGCGCCAAGGAGTCGCCAAAGGTGCGCAGTGAATTCGTCGTCTGCTATGAAGGGCGCAATACTGTCGCGCTGGCCGGCACAGCGGTAGGCTATGGCGACCGGTTGTACTGGCAGTCCCAACCGCACTGCACTACCCAGGAGCCTGCCGTGGAAGGTCCGCACCAGGCTGCCGTCGGTTGTAGTCCCTTCGGCAAAGATCACCACGCGTTCGCCCTGCTCCAGAGCACCTTCGATTATTTTGTCCAGCTCGCCCGCCATGCCGTCGCCCCGGCGTAGATAGAGGGTTCCGGCTGCGGTCGCCAGCCAGCCGATGATCGGCCAGCGGGCGACTTCCGCTTTGGACAGGAAGCGTAGGGGACTGTGAGCGCCGAGAACCACGATGTCGAGCCAGGATATGTGATTGCTCGTCCAGACTGCGGGACCTGCAACCGGGGTGCCGACGTGTCGTATCTCCAGTGGCAGCAGGCAAACCAGTCCGCGCATCCACAGCCGGGTGAGGTGGGGGCGTGTGCGGGCAGCCAGGGTATTGGACATGAGCTCGACCGACGCCTGGGTGGCGGCCAGCAGCAAGCCGGCGGTGATCCAGGCGCAGACCAGTGGCGTGCGCCACAGGCGCCGCCAGGTGGCGGTGATCGGCATCAGCTGGCCCGAGCCTTGAAGTGGCGTGCGTAACGCGGACACAGCTGTTCCCGACGCAGCAGAATGAATACGTCGGCAACGTTGAAATCCGCATCCCAGCAGGGCTCGCCGCAGATCTTCGCGCCCAGGCGCATGTAGGCTTTCAGCAATGGGGGCACCTGCGCGGTGACATTGGGTGGAATGTCCAGTTCCGGCAGCGGCCGGCGGGGTATCGCATTCAGCCACTCCCGGCACAGGTAACGTTCGCGCAGCCGCTGCATGATCGCCTGGGCCTGAACCCCGCCGTCACCCATGGGAATGCTGGCGCAGCCCATCAGGTAGGCATATGCGCGTTCGTTCATGATTTGCGCCAGGCCCGACCACAGCACCGAGATGGTAGCCCCGTTACGGTAGTCGGGGTGTACGCAGGTGCGGCCTATCTCGAGAATTTCTCCGCGCAGCTGCGGCAGTCCGACCAGCTGGAATTCGCCTTCGCTATAGAAACTGCCGGCCAGAAGGGCCCGCTGGCTGTCCAGCACGCGGGTCGTCGCTACCAGACGACCGGTATTCAGGTCGCGCACCGCCAGGTGTTCGCAGTAAAGATCGAAGCTGTCCTGGTCGAGGCCGGTTTCGGCGCTTGGCAGCACTGCGCCGCACTCCTCGCTGAACACCAGGAAGCGCAGGGCCTGTGCCTCACACAGGGCAGTCGGGTTACTGACCAACTCAACGGCCAGATGGCGGGCGGTGATTTCCTCGGATAGCAGTGCAGCCTCGGTCATGATGGCGTCTCCCCTATGGTCGGCCGAGCAGGTCCATAACGCGATCCTATGGAGATGGCATGTCATGTCCGTGACGATTGCGTTGCCGGCTGATGACAGCTGCGGGTGGCGATAGGGTTGATGCAGGTCAGTACCACGAATCGAGCCATGCACTAAGGTGCGCGCATCGCAGGTAATGGCAATGGAGTCGGCATGAGCGCGCAACCCAGAGTTCTATTCGATAACGGCCCGCACAAGGTGCTGTGCTTCGACCAGCTGGTGACCGGAGATGGGGTCCAGTCCAACCAGTTTCTGATCATCGACCATGATGAGCACGCGCTGCTCGATCCGGGCGGCGATCTGACCTACATGCCGCTATCGCTCGCGGTGAGCCAGCATATCCCGGTGCAGAATCTGACCTATGTATTCGCCTCCCACCAGGACCCTGACATCATCGCCTCGCTCGACAAATGGTTTCTGCATACCCGTTGCAAGGTGGTCTGCTCGAAACTCTGGGCGCGCTTTCTGCCGCACCTTTCGGCTGGTTACATCACCCGCCAACAGGGCTTCACCACCACCGACCGGATGGTTGCGGTGCCCGATCGTGGCCAGGATATCCCTCTGGGCAAAACGGTAATCAAGGCGCTGCCGGCGCATTTTCTGCATTCGGTGGGTAACCTGCAGTTCTTCGATCCGGTCAGCGGAATCCTCTTTTCGGGGGATATGGGAGCGTCCATGGTCGATGACGCCCAGCCGGTCGAGGACTTCGCGAAACATCTTCAAACCATGGAAGGTTTCCACCGCCGTTACATGGCCGGTAACAAGGCCTGTAGACTGTGGTCGAACATGATACGCAGTCTCAACCCGCGGATGATCGTGCCGCAGCACGGACGCCCCTTCGTTGGTCCGGAAATGATCGGCCAGTTTCTCGACTGGATCAGCCAGCTGCAATGCGGCATGGATCTGCTCGAGCAGGAGGATTACCGCGTACCCTGATTTTCGACCCGAAGGTGACCATGGCAGGCCCCGTCTATCCCTGGCGAAGCAACAACCGATTCGAGCTGCTCATAGATGGGGACACCTTCTTTCCCCGGCTGATGGAAGCGATGCACGAGGCGACCGACAGCATCGACGTGGAAATCTATCTGGTCACTTCCGGACAGAGCAGCGGCAGTGTCATCGACGCGCTGATCGAAGCGGTCAGCCGTGGCGTGAAGGTTCGCTGCCTGCTGGACGGCGTCGGCAGCAAGGGGCTGGAGGATCATGAGCGGGAGCAGCTTCTGAAAGGTGGAGTGGAGCTGCGGTTCTACAACCCTATCAATCTCTTTGGGGGTGAGGGAAACCTGCACCGCGATCATCGCAAATTGCTGATCATCGACCGTCTTCGGGTGTTCATCGGTGGTACCGGCTTCACCGATGAGTTCTGCCAGCCCAGCGACAACGGCTACTGCCAGTGGCACGAACACATGCTCGAGGTGCAGGGAGAAGTCGTGGCTGACTGGATCGACCTGTTCGAGCGGCAGTGGTCCGTTTCTGGTGGTGGCTGGCGCCGTATCCCACCCCGCCTGCGACGGGTGTCGCTGCCGGCACCTCCCCCTCCTGGAGACGGTTACGCGCGGGTATCCTACACCGACGCTCGAGAGCATCATGACGTGCTTCATGAACTGCTCGCCAATATCGCCCGGTCGAAGACCTGCGTCTGGCTGGCGACCCCGTATTTCCTGCCCGCCTGGGCGGTGCGCCGCGCGCTGATGCGGGCCGCGCGGCGGGGTGTCGACGTGCGCCTGCTGTTGAGCGGCCAGATCCACGACCATCCGGCCGTGCGCTATGCCGGTCAGCGTTACTACGCCGCACTGCTAAAGGCAGGGGTGCGCATCTTCGAGTACAAGCCTCGCTTCCTGCATCTGAAATGCGTGCTGGTGGACCACTGGGTGAGTCTCGGTTCATGCAACTTCGATCACTGGTCGCTGCACTGGAATCTGGAAGCCAATCAGAATGCGGTGGACAGCCGGCTCACCGCTGACGTGCGCAGGAGTTTCGAAACCGACTTCGATCAGAGCCGCGAGTGGACGCTGGCGCAATGGCGTGGACTGCCGTTGCGCCACCGTCTCAAGATCCGGCTATGGGCATCGGTGAACCGTCTGGTTCGACTCTGGTTCAGCATCAAGCGCTAGAACGCTCTCAGCGAAACACCGCCGGGCGTTTTTCCAGGAACGCAGCCAGTGCCTCGCGCGCTTCCGGGCCGCGCAGCAACCGGGCGAAATGCTCCCCCTCACGCTCCATCACCTCGTCCGCGGTTCGGGCGACGCCTTCCTTGATCAGCCTCTTGGACAGCTGGACCGAGCCGGGCGGAAGCGCAGCGATGCGCAGCGCTGCGTCACGGGCAGCGTCCAGTACGGGTTGGCCAGGCTCCAGCGACCGGTTGGCCAGCCCGATTTCCGCCGCCCGCGCGCCGCTGATTTCTTCACCAAGTAGAAGCAGCTCAGCGGCCCTCAGGTGTCCCAGGAGCCGAGGCAGCAGGAAGCTGGAGCCGGCTTCCGGGCAGAGTCCGAGGTTGACGAAGGGCATGCGCAGTCGGGCATTGCTCGCTGCGAACACCAGGTCGCAGTGCAGTAGCATGGTGGTGCCGACGCCAACCGCCGGACCATTGACTGCCGCGATCACCGGCTTGGTTGCGTGACAGATGGCCTTGAGAAAATCGTAGACGGGGCTGTTCGGACCACCGGGTGCCTCGTTGACGAAATCACTGACATCGTTGCCACTGGTGAAGCACTCTGTACTGCCCTGAATGATCAGTGCTCGAACGCTGTCGTCGGCATCGGCCGACTTGATGCCAGCGGCCAGCGCAGCGTACATCTCCCGGGTCAGCGCGTTCTTCTTGTCCGGGCGGTTCAGGGTCAGGGTCAGGACCCCGTCGGTCAGGTCGCTCAGTAGTTGCTGGCTCACGATTACTCCTATGGTGCGGATGGTCGAGTGCCCGATACAAAGGCTTCACTTATGACCTGTCTGCCCGGCAGACCGGCCATGAACAGCGGCTTGCGCAGCCGTTCGGTGAAATCGGGCGATCCGCAGACTAGCGCCATGGTCGTACGCGAGGCAAGGCGAAGCTGGCCCAGGTCGGCTTCCAGCGTGGTCAGGGCGCGCTGCTGGAAGCTCAGAGAAGAATGCTGGTCAGCCAGAGCCTGCAGTTCTTGCCCAAGATAGCATTTGCCCTGTGTTGACCAGTGCCAGAGCTGGATCGGCGCCGCGTGCCCCTGGTCGAGCGCATGCCGAGCGACCGCCTGCAGCGGGGCGAGCCCGGTTCCGGCAGCCAGCAGGATCAGAGGCCGGTCGTGCCAGTCGAGATCGTAGCCGAGGCCACCGGCGACCTGACCAAGCTGCAGCGTAGCGCCGGGCGAGAGCTGTTTTATCGCCTCCGAGAAGCGGCCATTGGTGCGCAACCGTATATGAAACTCCATCAATTCGGCACCGGGCTGACTGGCGAGGGAGTAGGGGCGCGCCAGCTGCGCATCAAGCCAGATGAGCACATGTTGCCCGGCCTTGTGCCGGACTGGGCGCGCAGGCCGTATACGCAGGCGCAGCAGGTCGGGTTCGAGGAGTTCGGTGCTGTGGATGCTGCCGGGTATGCCGGTGGTGGCGGGATCGATCAGTTCTACATCCATGTCCTGTAATACCGGGCACTGACAGCTCAGCAGATAGCCCTGGTCACGCATGACATTGGTCAGCGCGGCCGCGGCGACCGGTGGAATCTGGTCCGGCCGCGCTTTCAGCATGCACGCCTGGCAGGCGCCAGCCCGGCAGGAGTGGGCAATCGTGTGGCCTGCATCGAGTAAAGCCTGGAGCAGATTGACCCCTTCCGATACCTGCAGGCGCTCGGCTCCCAGACGTATTTCAGGCATGCGCGCTCTCGTGCGTTTCGCAACGATTGCGGCCCAGCTCCTTGGCCCGATACAGGGCCTGGTCAGCCTGCAGGATCCTTTTTTCCAGGCAGTCTCCGGCTTTCACCATGGTCAGCCCCGCTGAAAAGGTCTGCCGGCTGTCGGGTGGAAGATGGTCGAAGCTCACCTTGGCAAAGCTATCCCGAATCCGTTCGACACATTGCTGGAGCATGGACAGGTCGGATTTGTTCAGCAGAATGATGAACTCCTCGCCGCCGAACCGGGCAACCAGGTCTTCCTCGCGCAGATTCTCGCGCGCCAGCTGCGCGAAGCGCTGCAATACCTCGTCGCCTGCGGCGTGGCCGTAGCTGTCGTTGATCGACTTGAAATGGTCGAGATCAATCAGTGCGATGCCCAGAGCCTTTCCCGGTGGCAACAGATGCATGCGGCGCTCGGCTTCGGCGAGGAAATGCCTGCGGTTGGCCAGGCCGGTGAGTCCATCGGTGGCAGCCAGGTTCTGCAGCTGTCCCATCATGCCCTTGAGCGTTTCCTGATGCAGCTGAAGCGTGTTGTGGCGCATTTGCAGGCGCTCGCGCAGACGTCTGATGTAGTTCCCGAACACGCACAACCAGGAGAGAAAGCTGGCCAGCACAAACCATTCCAGCAAGTGCACGGTGGGAGGTTTGTGTGAATAATTCACCGAGACGTCCCAGATCTGCACCAGCGTGAAGCAGGCCAGGGCGAACGCTGCGTGGCGGATGAACTCGCCGAGCTTAAGGTGAAAGACACCGAACAGCAGGCTCAGCGGGTAAAGCATGATTAGGCTGCCGCGGATGTCGCCGGCGAACATTAGCAAGTAAGAAGCCAACAGGGTGGCGACGACGAGCTGCGGGTTGGTAAAACTGGGATCCTTGAAGCGGAGGTTGTAACCGCTGGCAATGGCAACGAAAAATCCCAGCTGCGTCAGCAGGGCGAGGGTCACATGGCTGATGGCGAGCAGGGCGCTGGCACTGTACTGCCCGGCGAGCCATGCGAGACCAATGATGACGTAGGTGATCAGATAGCTGATCTGCGCCAGGTAAAACCGCTGCAAGCGCAGCTTCTGGAATTTCTGTTCGCTGGGGTCCGTTCTTGTTCTGAACACGCCTACATCCTGCGATGGCATTTTGACGTCAAACTAATCGACATTCTGTGCAAGACTCATCCTTTTGTCTAGCGCAACGGGCCAAGCGATGCCGGACGCTGCCGTGCGACGGCTTGCTCGGGTATACTCTGGCACCTGTTGTTGGAGGGCAAGGCTCTGTACGGGCCGTCCGTCGCTTTGTCCGCCTCCCTGGCAGCTTCCCTTCGGGGGCAGCCCAGTGCATTAGCCGAGTCGAAAGAGGAGCCTGTCCGAGCATGGCCGTTATCAAGCAAGATGATCTGATCCAGAGCGTCGCCGACGCGCTGCAGTACATTTCCTACTATCACCCCGTTGATTTCATCCAGGCCATGCACGAGGCCTATCAGCGTGAAGAGTCTCCTGCCGCACGTGATGCGATGGCCCAGATCCTGATCAACTCGCGCATGTATGCGACCGGGCACCGGCCGATCTGTCAGGACACCGGTATCGTCACGGTCTTCGTCAAGGTCGGCATGAATGTGCGCTGGGACGGTGCCACCATGGGCCTGGACGACATGATCAACGAGGGCGTCCGCCGCGCCTACAATCTGCCCGAGAACGTGCTGCGTGCATCCATCCTGGCC
>JAUVYN010000087.1 GCA_030603065.1 Pseudomonas sp. | reverse complement strand
TCTTCGTTGCCGTAGCGCTCGATGGTCTCCATGTTGCCGGTATCCGGGGCATTGCAGTTGAACACCTCGCCAGCAAAGGAAACGCGACCAAGGATCTCGCAGATGTGCGCATATTCCTCATTGGAAAGCCCGGCGCCGCGCTCGGAGTGCGGCAGGAACATGTTCCACAGGCCCTGGCTGCGCGCCTTTGCCTTCAGCTCCTCGAGGATCGGCGGATGCCCCCACTTGTTCTGCTTGACCTGCTCGTAAAAGGTGCCTTCGTTGGGATAGATGTGCTCATCCATGAAGGCTTCGATTTGCTGTTTCAGGTCTTTCACGCGGGGGCTGAGTTCGAACATGGTGGTTCCTTGGTGAGTCGAGTGGTCTGGCGAGCCGGCACAACGGGCTCTTGCCGCTGACCATATAGTCAGCCCGTCAGCAGGTGAACCATGTCCTGAACGTGGAATGGGTATGTATAAAGAATCGTGATAAACAGCGTCTACTACTATTGGCGAAAGCGAGTCGGTGCCGAGTGCTGATCAGCCGTGGCCCAGAGCCTCGAAGCGGGGCAGATCAGCCGGTTCGTCCAGGTCCCACAGCGGTGCTCCTTCCCACCAGCTCAGCCCCGCAGTCTGAAGGCGCGCGCGGGTGTCCTTCAGGACGTCGGCATGGCTCCATTGCATGGCGCAAAAGGGAGCAGCACTGGGCTGGCGCTGACCGATCAGCACATAGCCTCCGTCCTCGCTGGGGATGATCGCCGTATCGACCTGCTGCAGCGCAGTCGCCGCCTGCTCAAGATGCTCCCCGGTCAGCACGGGGCAATCCGAGCCGATCAGCAGAGCACCTTGGGGAAAGTCTGCAAGGGCCGAGGCCATACGCTCGCCGAGATCGGACCCCGTCTGGTCCCGCAGTCGCAAACCATGTTCTGCAGCGAGCGAGGCGAAGAATGGATCGCGCCTGTCAGGCGCACAGTACAGATACCGCGGACCGGGCCACGCGCCCGTGTTGCGCAGGGTCAGCTCCAGTAGCTGGCGGTACAGTGCGCTGGCGCCCTCGACGCCCAACGCAGGAATAAGTCGCGTCTTGACCTGCCCCGGAACGGGCTTTTTGGCGAAGATTATCAGCGGCAGGGTAGCCACACTCATGACCGCCCGGGGTAATAGGCACGGGCCAGCCGCTCCGGCGAAACACCCAGCCAGAACAGCAGGCGCAAGCGCCACATCAGCAGGATCGTTCGGACGGTGCCCTTCTCGATCCAGCGGCGGCTCGAGGTCACTACCGGGCTGCGGATGCAGGCCGGCGGAGTGAGGTAGCGCAGACGACGGCTCAGCTCGATGTCTTCCATCAGGGGAATATCGGCAAAACGCCCAAAATCCCGAAACACACACGACCGCACGAAGATGGCCTGATCGCCGGTACAGATCCGGGTCAGACATGAGCGTCGGTTCATCATCCAGGCGACCAGCCGCAGCAGCGGCGTCGACGGGTCGAACCTCACGTCGAAACGGCCCCAGAGCGAGGCAGTCTCGGTCAATGCGCGGGTGATCTGTCGATGGAAATCCTGGGGCAGGAGGGTGTCGGCATGCAGAAAAAGCAGCGCGCGTCCGGTGGCGGCCTCGAACCCGGCGTTCATCTGCCGTGCTCGCCCCGGCTCGGAACGCAGCACCTTGTCAGCCAGTTCTTCGGCGATACGCAAGGTGCCATCCGAGCTACCACCATCTACGACTATAATCTCGATCCGCCCGCGCAATGGCTGCAAGGGAGCCAGTGTTCTGCCCAGGTTCGGCGCCTCGTTCAAGGTTGGCACGATAATCGATAACTTCAGCCCAGTTTCCATCGATGATACTTCTTGACCCATTCGAGTATGCGCTGGGGTGCATGCGCACGCTTCCATACTCCGGCGGCATACTTGTTGGCCTCTGCCAGCGTCGGATAGCTATGTACGGTACCAAGAATCTTGTTCAGGCCCAAGTTCTGCTTCATGGCCAATACATATTCGGCTATCAGTTCGCCGGCATGGTCCCCCACGATGGTAACGCCCAGAATGCGGTCCCGCCCAGGTTCGGTCAGTACCTTCACATAACCTTCGGTTGCCTCCTCGGCAATCGCGCGGTCCAGCTCGGCCAGTTCGAAACGAGTGACTTCGAAGGGTATCTGCTGCGCCTTTGCCTCGTTCTCGGAAAGGCCAACGCGAGCGACTTCCGGATCGGTAAAGGTACAGTGAGGCAGCACCCGATAGTCCGCCTTGAAGCGGCGCAGGCCGCCGAACAGTGCATTGACCGCCGCATACCAGGCCTGATGGGAGGCCGCATGGGTCAGCTGGAAGGGGCCGGTCACATCGCCTACCGCGTAGATGTTCGGAAAGCGGGTCGCGAGATAGGCATCCGTTTCCAGCGTCCCGTCTTCACGCAGCCGCAGATCCAGGGTTTCCACACCATAGCCCGAGGTGTTTGCGACCCGGCCGATGGCGATCAGCAATGCGTCGAATTCGACATTGCCAGCCGGATCCTCACCGGCTATCAGCTCCGCGGTCTGTACGCCGTCGGCGCATTTGAACGAGCGGACGGACTGCCCCAGGCGTACATCGACTCCCTCCGCGCACAAGGCTCGACGCACCAGTTCGCTGGCATCCTCGTCCTCATTGGGCAGCAATCGTTCGCCGCGTTGCAACAGGGTCACCCGGGTGCCGAGCCGCTGGAAAGCCTGGGCAAGCTCGCAGCCGATTGGTCCGCCGCCCATGATGATCATCCTGCGTGGCTGCTTGCGCAGGCTCCAGATGGTTTCCGAGCTGTACCAGGCGACCTGATCCAGCCCCGGAATGTCCGGAATCCGCGGCCGTCCGCCCGCAGCAATGATGATGTTGCGCGTCGCCAGGGTGCGGTCGCCAACCTGTACCGTCCAGGGCGAGGTGATCCGCGCTGCGCCCTGAATCACCTCGACCCCCAGTCCCTCGTAGCGCTCCGGCGAATCGTGCGGTTCGATATCCCGAATCACCCGCTGCACTCGCTCCATCACCGCAGCGAAGTCCACCCGGGCAATCGCATCGCGAAATCCCAGTTGTTCGGCACGGCGCAGCTCGGCAGCCATACGCGCCGAGCGGATCAGTGCCTTGGAGGGTACACAGCCGGTATTAAGGCAATCGCCGCCCATGGCGTGTTTTTCGATCAGGGTTACATCCGACTTCACCGCAGCTGCGATATAGGCACTGACCAGCCCGCCGCTTCCGGCGCCGATCACCACCAGGTTGCGCTCGAAGCGCGCCGGCTTCTGCCAGCCCTTGTAGACCCTGCGCGCCTTGATGATGTCGAGAAGACGGCGTGCCAGCAGCGGGAAAATCCCGAGCAGCACGAAGGCGCCGATCACGCCGGGTGAAAGGATCCCACCCAGGGATTCCAGCTCACCCAGCTGGCGCCCGGCGTTCACATAGACCAGCGTACCCGGCAGCATGCCGATCTGGCTGGCCAGCCAGAAGGTGCCGACCCGTATGCGCGTCAGGCCCATCGCCAGGTTGATCAGAAAGAACGGAAACGCCGGGACCAGGCGTAGCGCGAAAAGGTAAAAGGCACCTTCACGTTCCACCCCGGCATCAATCGCCTCGAGCCGCCGGCCGAAGCGTGTCTGCACCCAGTCGCGAAGCAGAAATCGACTTATCAGCATCGCCAGGGTAGCCCCGAGGGTCGACGCAAAGGACACGATCAGCAGTCCCCAGCCCAGCCCGAATACCGCCCCACCCAATAGCGTCATGAGTGCCGCCCCCGGCAGGGACAGCGAGGTCACCAGCACGTAGACAGCGAAGAACACTCCGGCAGCCACCAGCGGATTGGCACGGACCTGTTCGTTGAGCGCCTGTTGTTGCGCCTTGATCTGCTCCAGGCTGAAGTACTGGTTCAGGTCGAACAGAAAGAAACTCGTGATCAGCGCTGCGATGACCAGTAGGGCGACGAGCTTGCCAGCTTTCATGGTGCGGTTGCTCCGGGCGTGCGGTTAGCGGGAAAGATCACGCTGGTACAGGTCAGTAAGCCTTTCATGACGCTGGCGATTCAGCCCAAGGTCGGACTTGCCGGCGCGGCTGGCTGAACGAAAGTGGACCTGTCGGGTAGCCGAATCCAGGTAGAACTCGGCGTCATCGCGGTAGCGCATCGTCGGAGTGATGAAAACTACGCGTAGGTAATCCGACTCTTCACGGACGATCTCGGCCTCGCCATAGGCTCTTACTGCGGCCTTGATCGACTGCATGGTTTCTTCTTCGTCCCCCTTGAACGGCCAGGGTTCGACCTGCTTGCTCGGGTCATCGGTCTGGGTCGAAACCCCGTTGGGGTTGGCGCTCAGTGGTGTGAACTGCCCCGCCTGATGGCCGAGCGCCGGCACCTGCGCGTTCTGCCAGTAAATACGGCCGAAAAAGGCAATCACCAATACCACCAGTATTACTGCAAGGGTCAACAGAATCTTCACGGGCATTTCCCTGGATAAGTTATTTTGCGTGCAAAACAATACGCCATGCCCCTTGACGGGTCAAGAGAGCCTGAGCACACTCAGCGGGTATACCTCGGCACGAGTATTCCATGCCTGACTCTCGCGTTTCTCCCGTCGATGTCGAATCCGACAACCCTCTGCTGCTTCGCAATCAGCTATGTCATTCGCTCTACAGCGCAACCAACGCAGTGATCCGTGCTTATCGACCGCTGCTCGAGCCGCTCGATCTGACCTACGCTCAGTATCTGGTCATGTTGACGTTGTGGGAGTGTGACGGGGTACCGATCAAGCATCTGGTCGAGGACACCCGACTCGATGCCGGGACCTTGACCCCGATTCTCAAGCGTCTGGAACAAAAGGGATTGATCAGTCGACAGCGTAGCCGTGAAGACGAGCGCCAATGGCTGATGCTGTTGACCGACGCCGGCAGGGCACTGCGCTGCCAGGCTATCGACATACCGGACAAGATGTTCTGCATGAGCAGCCTGACGCTGGAACAGGCGCAGGCCCTCAAGCAGACCGCAGAGCAGATCTACCAGGATGTGCTGCGCCAGGAATCCGGGAGCGGTACCCGCTAGTCTGAGTCAGCCACCCAGTGCACCACCACAGCTCGACCCTTGCCCGGCGGTACAGGCAAAGCAATGGTCGCGCGTGGCCACTTTGCGATTCTTCAGGGGGGCCTGCAACAGATCGCGCAGATGGCTGCGTTGGCGAGCGATTGGGGGCATAGGCAGGTCGAGCATCTGATTGAAATCGCAATCGTATAGATAACCCTGCCAGTCGACGCTGACCTGATTGCGGCACATCAGCCCAGGCAGATTGGCCTCGCTGAAGTTATCGCGCAGCAGTTGCATGTACTGATTGAACTGCCCCTTGCTTACCAATGTGCTGCCGAAGCGGGCGATCGGCTGATTGGTGATCGTGTGCAACCGGTTGAACAGGATGCCGAAGTCTTCCAGAAGATGCCGCTTGTAGTCGGCCTCCAGCGCTTGTTGGGGCGGGGGCAGGCTTGGGCCGAGCGGATTGTAAACCAGGTTCAGCTCCAGCCCGCTGCCGGGCTGGCCATAGCCCAGGCGGTTCAGCGCCTGCAGGCCACTGATGCTGCGCTCGAACACGCCGTCCCCACGCTGTTTGTCGACGTTGTCACGGGAGTAGCAGGGCAGGGAAGCAGAAATCCGCACCCGCTGCTCAGCCAGAAACTCGGCCAGCCCTTCGTACCCGGGTTCGGACAGAATCGTCAGATTGCATCGATCGATCACCTCCAGCCCCTCGCCGCGGGCATGGCGCACGATATCCCGGAAGCGCGGGTGCATCTCCGGAGCGCCCCCGGTCAGATCCAGCAACTGCACCGAATGCGAATCGATCACTCCGTACAGCAGTGCCAGCACCTCGTCGGACATCGCCTCGGTGCGCGTGGGCCCGGCATTGACGTGGCAATGCAGGCAACGCTGGTTGCACAGGTAGGTCAGGTTCACCTGTAGCACGGTCAGAGCGTCCCGGGTGATCGGAGGGAAGTCCAGCTGATTCAGCAGGGGGAGCGTATCGCGCACGGTCTGGCCTCGGGGAATCGGGGTAAATGTAACTCAAGGTTTGCAGCGTCGCATGAACTCGACCCATGAGGTAGGGTTCATATATAACCAACTGTTTAAGCATAGACAAACTCGGAAGGGAGAATGGCCGATGTCGAAACTATTGCTGGCCGCGATGCTGCTGGTACCCACCCTGGCGACCGCACAGCAGGTCGCGGTCCCGGTGCCGGAGATGAATGAAGCCCACCACCAGGCTCTGCGCCAGGCTATCGGAAGCCCCACTCGCTCGATTACCAACATCGTCCGTGATGCCCACCGTAACCCCGAGCACACGCTCGCCTTCTTCCAGGTAGAACCTCAGCACACCGTCGTGGAAGCCTGGCCGGGGGCAGGGTGGTACAGCGAAATCCTCGCACCCTACCTGCGCGAAGAGGGTCGCCTGATCGCCGCGCACTTCGACCCGGAGAGCGATGTCGAATTCATGCAGCGTTCCCTGGCCGGCTTCAAGCGAACCCTGGCCGATCCGCGCGGCACCTATGAGAATGTCGAGCTGGCTGTCCTCAACTACGCACCCGACCAGCCGATCGCCGAACCCGGCACCGCCGACCGCGTGCTGACTTTTCGCAACGTGCACAACTGGCTCGCTGCCGGGGAGGAACAGATGCAGGTAGTCTTCGCCAAGTTCTTCGATGTGCTCAAGCCTGGCGGGCTGCTCGGCATCGTTGAACACCGTGCGAACAACAATTTCAGCCTGGAAGACATGATCCGCACCGGTTACGTCACCGAAGCCAAGGTGCGCGAACTGGCGGAACAGGCCGGCTTCGAACTGATCGACAGCTCCCCGATCAATGAAAACCCGCGTGACACCAAGGATCATCCCGAAGGGGTCTGGACGCTACCGCCCACCCTGCGCCTGGGCAACGAGAACCGCACGCATTACATCGCTATCGGTGAAAGCGACCGCATGACCTTGCTGTTTCGCAAGCCGGAATGATCAGCCGGCGGAGGTGACCTGACGGCGAAAGGCCGTCGGGCTCATGTCCGTCCAGCGGCGAAAGGCCCGGGTGAAGCTGCTCGGGTCGAGGAAGCCCAGCTCGTAGGCGATACTGGTGAGCGACATCTGGCCCTCGGTGACCAGACGAATCGCCGACTCCCGGCGCACTTCGTCGACCAGTTGCTCATAGGAGGTGCCTTCGTAGCTCAGCTTGCGGCGCAGATGTCGGGCGCTGATGTTGAGCGGCCCCGCAATGCGGTCCTCGGAAATATCCCCACTGCCGATCAGAAGCTGAATGCGCCGTCTGACCTGTTCTACCAGATCATCGCTCGGCAGGCTGGAAAGCAGATCCTGCAGGGCGTCGATCAGGCGCGGCAGCAGGAAGGCATCGGCAGTGACCAGGGGCGTATCCAGCAGTCCGGCGTGCAGCACCAGCGTATAGCCGTCCGCTGCGTCAACGCGCTGACAACCGAGCAGTCGGGCGGACTCGGCCAGGTGTGAAGAACGTGCCGCTGGCAGCGTCGCACCAAGCAGCAGCTCCTCGCCGCGCTGATCGAGCTGCAGGATCAGGCGAGCCAGATAACCCAGGATAGCTTCCACATGCTGGGGATGCGTCTCTCCCAGAGGCTTCAACTGCACTACCAGCCGATCATCCGAGCGGCGACCTTCCAGCTTGACCTGACTGCTGACCACCGGCATGAAGCGGGTCAGCTGCGTCAGGGCGCTACCGATTGTCGGGCTGGCCTGCGCGGCCAACGCGAGGGCTCCGAATGACGTGGGGAAAAACAGCCGATTCAGACGCATGCCGAGCAGATCGTCCTCGGTCATGCGCGTTGCCTCGGCCCAGAGTAGCGAGCAGCAGGCCTGCTCGACGTGATCCCCCGGCACCACACCATCCGGCGGCATATGCGCAGCCAGACGAGATTCATTGATGGACAGGCCGTAATGGTGAAGGGCGCGGGAGATAAGAGGGACCCAGAAAGACCGTTCGCGAATCCGTGCAATGGTCACATTCTGCTGCTGATCAAGCATTCCTGTACCTTGATTAAAAGCCAAATCGAAACTTGATATCGCTTAGCGAAATACCTATTCGGCTGTTTCGCACAAGTCCGCAAGACTGCCGAAAATCTTCGATTATGGCCAGTCCTTTCGTCAGATCTTAAAGAGAACTTTGCGGGACAGAGTATTTCCTGCCTTGGACGCGTAATAGAGAAGCAGCGAGGGCTTGGAGTTCCCCCGAGCATGGCCTGAGCGAACTCACCCGTTTGGGTGATATGGGCCTGCGAACAGGAGGATTCACTCTGTGAATGGCCGCTGAGGTCAAGTAAGTTGGCCGGCAGGGGCAAGTCTTCGCTGAGAAGCTCATGACAGACTGCCACTGTCCTGAACGTGTCTCGTGATACACAGGTTCTAGTACCCCAAACGGAGCAGCACAATGACAAAAAAAATGCATGCTTGGTCGCTCGCGGCCTTGCCAATGGCTATCGGTCTGGCCAGTTTCGCAGGAATGGCCAATGCGGCCAATTTCAACATCGGGCCGATTGATGCACAGTTCGATTCACAGCTGTCCATCGGTGCCAGCGTGTCTACGACCAATGCAGACAGACGCTTCATCCACACGCTCAGCGGTGGTCAGGCGGCAGCCCGTACTTCGGACGATGGTCGTCTGAACTACAAGAGCGGCGACGTCTTCTCCAAGATTTTCAAGGGCTCCCACGATCTCGAACTGCGTTACGAGAACTCCGGCGCCTTCGTCCGTGGCAACTACTGGTACGACTTCGAGACCAAGGACGGCAGCCAGCGTTTCTATGATATCAGTGATTCCGGTCGCGACCCGCTGCAACAGGGTTCCGGTATCCAGCTGCTGGATGCATTCATCTACCACAACTACAACATTGGCGCGAATCCGGGCAACGTCCGTCTGGGTCGCCAGGTTATCAGCTGGGGTGAAGGCCTGTTCATTCAGAACGGCGTGAACTCCATCAACCCCGTCGACGTGTCTGCGTTCCGTCGTCCGGGTGCCGAACTCAAGGAAGGTCTGCTGCCGGTCGAGATGCTGTATCTCTCCCAGGGCCTGACCTCCAACCTGAGCATGGAAGCCTTCTACCAGCTTAAGTGGGCTCCGACTGTCGTTGACAACTGCGGCACCTTCTTCGGTGGTGACGTTGCGGCCAAGGGTTGTACTGATCGTCTGGTCGTGACTGGTGTAGATCAGCCTCACCGTCAACAGCCCCAACTGACCTACATCGCTCGTTCCGAAAAAGACCGTGATGCCAAGGACGAAGGTCAGTTCGGCTTTGCTTTCCGTTACTTTGCGCCAGCGCTGAATGACACCGAGTTTGGTTTGTACTTCATGAACTACCACAGCCGTGCGCCGGTGGTATCGAACGTTGCCGGGCGCGTTGCTGGACCGGGGGGGTTGTTCAATGCTGGTCAGATCGATGCTGCTACGCGGGCCGCTTTGTCCATTCCGGTGCAAGGATATGCCGGGGATTTCGGCCAGGCTGGCTATTTCCTGGAATATCCTGAGGACATCAGACTCTATGGCGTCAGCTTCCAGACCGACATCGGCGGCGCTTCGGTTGCCGGTGAGCTGAGCTACCGGCCGAACATGCCGCTGCAGATCAACACCAGCGATACCAGCCGTACCGCACTGCTGGCCGCCGGCATTCCAGGCGTCTTCCCTGGTCAGGACAACACTCACAGAGGTCTGGGCGCCACTACGGTAGCTGGCGATGAAATTCCCGGCTACCAGCGCAAGGAGTTCTGGCAGGCAACGGTCAGCGCCGTGCACTTCATTGATCGTGTAATGGGCGCGAGCCGTCTGTCACTGGTAGGTGAAGTCGGAGCCAATTACATCGGCGGAATTGGCTCGGGTAACGGCGAAACCAAGTTCGGCCGTGATTCACTGTTCGGTCAGAGCCCGGATGCTAATGGTGTCTGTTCGTCGCAGACCGTCGCTCCGCCAGAGGGCTCTCCGCGCGCGAACAGCTGGTGTGAAAACGATGGTTTCTTCACCGACTTCTCCTGGGGCTATCGCGTTCGTGCATCGCTCGACTACGCGAACGTCTTTGCCGGCATTAACCTGACTCCAAGTATTGCGTTCTCGCATGACGTTGAAGGCTACAGCCCGAACTTCGTAGAGAATGGCAAATCTGTGAGCCTTGGCCTGGCTGCTGACTACGGCAACAAGTACAACGCGTCCCTCAGCTACACCAACTTCTTTGATGGTAAATACAACACCCTGGTTGACCGCGATTTCGCTGCTGTCAGCTTCGGCGTCAGCTTCTAAGCACGATTACGGAGAAAAATAAGATGCGTATAGCAAAAACTCTCATCGGTGCAGGCGGCCTGGCACTCAGCATGCTGGCGACCAGCGTGATGGCCCAGTCCCTGACCCAGCAGGAAATCGACTCCCTCGGCACCACCCTGACGCCGGTCGGTGCCGAGCGTGCCGGCAACGCCGCAGGAACCATTCCCGAGTGGACCGGCGGTCTGACTCCGGAAGCCGGCGCTCAGCTTGAGCGCAACTTCCGCGAGAACCCGACTGCCGGCGAACAGCCGCAGTTCGTGATCACCGCGCAGAACATGGATCAGTATCGCGAGAACCTGACCCCCGGTCAGATCGCCATGTTCGAACGCTATCCGGAAACCTTCCGCATGCCGGTCTACGAGACCAAGCGTACCGCCAGCTTCCCGCAGTCGGTATACGACGAGGTCAAGCGCAATGCTGGTCAGGCTCGCCTGGTCAACAACGGCGACGGTATCGAGAACTTCAGCCACGGTTCCTTCGCCTTCCCGATTCCCAAGTCGGGCGCAGAAGTGGTGTGGAACCACATGACCCGCTATCGTCAGAACGTAAAGCGTTTCTACGTCCAGGCGATGCCGCAGACCAATGGCTCCTACACCCTGATCAAGTTCGAGGAAGAAGCCGCCTACCCGCAGTACATGCCTGACGTGGACCTGCAGGCTGCATCCAACACTCTGCTGTACTTCAAGCAGCGCGTGAATGCGCCGGCTCGCCTGGCAGGTAACGTCCTGCTGGTGCACGACACCCTGGATCAGCTGAAAGAGCCGCGGATGGCGTGGGTCTACAACGCCGGCCAGCGTCGCGTACGTCGTGCCCCGCAGGTTTCCTACGATGGCCCGGGTACTGCATCCGACGGCATGCGTACTTCCGACAACTTCTCCATGTACAACGGCGCTCCTGACCGTTACGACTGGAAACTGGTTGGCAAGAAGGAAGTGTACATCCCGTACAACAGCTACAAGCTGACCGATCCGAACCTGAAGTACTCGGATATCCTCAAGGCCGGTCACATCAACCCGGAAACCACGCGTTTCGAGCTGCACCGCGTGTGGGAAGTACAGGGCAACGTCAAACAGGGTCAGCGTCACATCTACGCTCAGCGTAACTTCTTCGTTGACGAAGATACCTGGCTGATCACCCTGGCTGACCACTACGACGCACGTGGCACCCTGTGGCGTGTCGGCGAGGGCCACATCGCCCACGCCTACCACGTACAGCTGCCGGGTTATGCCGCAGAAACCCTGTACGACCTGCTGGCAGGCCGTTATATCGCACTGGGCATGTACAACGAGGAAGCCTCTGCTCCTCAGTACGGCACCAGCCCGTCGTATAACGAGTTCACCCCCGCTGCTCTGCGAGCTGCTGGCGTGCGCTAAGCAACACCCGTTTGGGGAAACGAAAAGGGGGAGCCAACCGGCTCCCCCTTTTTTTTGTGCGCCCGGCACGGGCGCACTCCTGGAGGTGCAAGTCCTCCCGTAAGCTGGCCACAGCGAACGAAGTGAAGCGCAACTGCGCAAGGGCGACCGAGCGTGGGGAGGAAGCGTGGAGCATAAACCGTGAGCCGATGTACAAGAACCGGATAGAAGGCGCTGCCGAGCAGGGCGAGCGGGCATGAAACCGCGAAGCTCTCGTGGCCAAGGCGACGCGGCGTAAATCCGGCGGTTGTGCGGTGAAGGAGTGCGTTCTTACCCGGGGAGATCTCGCCTTATGCCTGAAAGGGCGACGGTGCGAGCCGGAGCGAGAAGTCAGCAGAGGCCGTAGTAGTCTTTCTGACGAAGGGCCGAACGAGAGAGAGTGCCATAGGCCATCCCGATGCGACATGACCTGAAGTCAGATGCTTGCCAGAAGGTGGGGCGGACGCAGGCGGTGACCGGTGAAGCCGTGAACTGTCGCGTCAGCGACGAGGCATTGCGCCCGCGGGGTGAAACCGACAGCACAGGGCAAGGGCTGCTGCAACGGGCCTTTGCGAGAGCCAACGTGCAACAGGCGTGGAAGCGAGTCAAAGCCAACAAGGGCGCGGCAGGTGTCGACGGTCTGGACATTGACCAGACGGGCAAGCATCTGCTGACGGAGTGGGCGGACATTCGTACCCAACTGTTGTCAGGGGTATACCGGCCGAGTCCGGTACGCCGGGTAATGATCCCGAAACCGGACGGTAGCCAGCGCGAGCTGGGCATCCCCACGGTGACGGATCGGTTGATCCAACAGTCGCTGTTGCAAGTGCTGCAACCGTTGCTTGATCCGACCTTCAGCGAGCACAGCTACGGTTTCCGACCGAGGCGCAGAGCGCATGATGCGGTCCTGGCCGCCCAGTCGGCTGTGCAATCCGGTCGCCGGATCGTGGTAGACGTGGACTTGGAGAAGTTCTTCGACCGGGTCAACCATGACATCCTGATAGACCGCTTGAGCAAGCGCGTGAATGACGCAGGGATTACCCGGTTGGTACGTGCCTACCTGAATGCGGGGATCATGGATGGTGGCGTGGTCATGGAGCGGCATGAAGGCACACCGCAAGGTGGCCCGTTGTCGCCGCTGCTGGCCAACGTCCTGCTCGATGAGGTGGACAAGGAGTTGGAACGCCGGGGTCATTGCTTCGCTCGCTACGCCGATGACTGCAATGTATATGTGCGCAGTCAGAAGGCGGGTGAGCGGGTGATGTGCTTACTGCGGCGCTGCTACGACAGGCTGCACTTGAAGATCAATGAATCCAAGAGTGCGGTGACCAGCGTGTTCGGTCGCAAGTTCCTGGGCTACGCCTTGTGGGTAGCGCCGGGCAAAGTGGTCAAGCGAGCGGTGGCGAAGAAGTCGCTGGAAACGTTCAAGCAACGTGTCCGGCAACTGAGTCGCCGCTCGGGAGGTCGCAGCCTGGAACAAGTGGTTGAGCGTCTGCGTTCTTACCTGTTGGGATGGAAGGGCTACTACCGACTGGCGCAAACGCCGGGGGTCTGGCGAAAGCTGGACGAGTGGCTGCGTCACCGACTGAGAGCGATCCAACTCAAGCAGTGGAAGCGTGGCAAGAGCATGTACCGGGAACTTCGATCACTGGGAGCGAGCAAGGAAGTTGCGCAACGGGTGGCGGCCAACAGCCGTCGTTGGTGGCGTAACAGCAGTCTATTGCTCAACAGTGTATTGACCCTGGCCTGGTTCGAGCGTCTCGGGTTGCCGCGCCTCTCATGACCTCAATCTCTCGAACCGCCCGGTGCGGACCCGCATGCCGGGTGGTGTGGCAGGGGCGTAGACCGAAAGGTCTGCCCCCTATGCCGATTT
>JAUVYN010000171.1 GCA_030603065.1 Pseudomonas sp. | reverse complement strand
GCTGGTGCCAGGACAGCCTATAAATGCCGAGCGCCGCTTTCCAGTAGACTTCGAGGAAGCAGAACTGCGGCGCATCGCCGAGCCCTTCGCCTACTACCTCGACCAGCTCGATCAGTTGATGATGCGTGAACGTCGGCTGCTCGCGATGGCCAGCCATGAGTTGCGCACGCCGGTTTCCGCCATAGCCGGTGCGCTGGACGTGGTCGACAAGCATGGCACCGGTGCCCCGGCCGGAGGCCCCACACTGCGGGCCCTGCAGCGTATTCGCGTGGCATCCGAGGAAATGCGTGCGCAGATCGACGCCATCCTCACCCTTTCCAGAGGGGGCGGAGACGCCCCGTCGCGCGTCAGGATCGAGCTGGATGAAGTCTGTGAGGAATTGATCAACGAACTGGCCGCCGCTGGCCTGCCCGCACACCGCATCGAACTGTCCTGTCCGGAGCGTCCCGTCGCGGTCGAAACCGATCCGACCCTGGCAAAGATGCTGTTGCGCAATCTGCTGCACAATACGCTGGAGCACACTCCCAGCGGACCGATAAGGCTTCGCATCGCCCATGATGAAATCAGTGTAGAGGATCAGGGCCCCGGTCTGCCTCTCGCCTACCAGAGGCTCCTTGGACAGCCCGGGGAACGAACCGTACCCACCGAAGGGGGCTTGGGTCTCTATCTGGTCAGCCTGATTGCGGAACGACTCCAGTGGCGTCTCACCACCGCTACACCGGACCAGGGCGGCACGCGCATTATCGTCAGTTGGCAGTCATCACCTGAGACCAGGCAGACGTTCGGGCCAGCCTGACTCGATTTAGAAGCTGAAGACCTTGCGATCCTTCTCCAGCATACTGCGCGCCATCGCGTCCGGCCTGGCCACCGTTACCCCCTCTCGCAGCGACTCGGGTGAGTGGCCGCTATTGGGCAGATAGAGGGCGCACACCGAAGCAGTAGCACCCTTCTGTATGGCTCCACCAAGCAGTTGCGCAGGTGTGACGTCGTTGGGCTTGAGCGGCTCGCCACCGGCATCACGCAGCGCCAGATCGCCCGCCTGATCACAAAGCAGAATGTCGACCTGCGCTCCCTGCGCCTGCATCTGGTTGGCCAGCACCATCGCCATACCTTGAGTCATGCCACTGGACGCACTGAGGATCACGGTAACCGGCTGGCCATCAGCCGCGGCCAGCGAGGTAGTGCCGGAAAGGGCAAGTGCGGCGAGTATTTTCTTCATCATGGTCTCTCCTGAGGTGCCGGGAAACGCCGGCTGGAATACGAACCGAAATATACCCCCAGGGGTATATAGCGTATTCTATACCTTAGACCAACTGGCGAACTTACCTGATGACCCAGGTCAAGGAGACTCATCATGAAAAAACTGATCACGTCACTGTGCATGGCTCTTGCCAGCTTCAGCGTTGTAGCCACAGAAATAGCCGTCACCGCGCAGGAGGTCCATGACCGGATTCAGGCGCAGGATCCGCAGGTACTCTTCGTCGATGTGCGGGACCCGGTGGAAATCATGTTCGTCGGCTTTACCGACGCGGTTCATGTGAACATTCCCTACCTGCTGGTCGACCGCCATGAGTGGGACGAGAACCGGGGGACCTACCGCGTCTATCAGAACCCGGCGTTCCTGGAAGAGATCCGCGCCGAAGTGCAAAAGCGCGGTCTGGACGAGCAGGTGGAAATTATCACCCTCTGCCGCTCCGGAAGTGAACGGGGCGAGCCGAGCGCCACATTCCTGCGCGACAATGGCTTTGTCAATGCCCGCTATGTCATCGATGGATTCCAGGGTCCGGCACGCAAGGAAGATCCGAAGGCAGGCTTTCGTCTGGACAGCGGCTGGCAGAACAGCGGCCTGCCCTGGAGCAGCAGGATGAACCCGGAAAAGATGTACCGCCCCTGACCGGGCTCGCGGTCAGGAATACCGCTTGAAGATAGTGCGCACCTGCTCCAGCTTTTCGCTGTTGCTCTGATCGGGGTTCAGGATGGCATCCTCGGCAAGGCAGATCAGCATCTCCTGATAGGCCTTGTCCAGGGCCTTGCGCGCGGCGCTGAACTGCTGGGCCACCGCTTCGCATTCCTCGCCGCGGGTGATCATGGCCTGAATACCCCTAACCTGCCCTTCGACCCTGGCGAGGCGCTTGAGAATAGCCTCGCGGCTTTTGGAGTCGTTGTTCATGGAGTGGCCTTTTTGGGGCGGGAAGGGTTGGCGTTTGCAGCGCAACCACCATACCGCAAACTAGCTCAGGCTAAACGGCATCGACAGCGCTGACAAGCCACTCATCGGTGTAGCTGCTCGACGAGACAGCGTCCCCCTAACTCCTGCTAGATACAAAAAAGGCCCGCATTTCTGCGAGCCTTTTGTGTGGTGGTGCCGGCACCAGGAGTCGAACCCGGGACCTACTGATTACAAGTCAGTTGCTCTACCAGCTGAGCTATACCGGCGCGGGTTGCATTATATCGGGGCTGGGGCGGGTGTAAAGCCCTGAAAGTGCCGAAGCGGGGGAAAA
>JAUVYN010000095.1 GCA_030603065.1 Pseudomonas sp. | reverse complement strand
ACATGCTCGACCACCTCGCCCGCGAGGACCGCATCGCCGGGAAACACCGGACCGATATCAGTGTGCCCCGGCACGTCGTCTACCGTAATCACGGCCACTACCCCCGGATAGCTGCGAACCGCGCTCAGGTCCATCGAGACGATGCGCGCATGGGCATACTGACTGTGGCCCACCGCGGCGTGCAGCAGACCCTCAGGCTCGGGCAGGTCGTCAATGTATCGCGCTTCGCCGCGAACGTGTTTCCAGGCACTGTCGTGCAGTGTGCTCTGGCCGGCGAGGCCTGTCGCAACTGCTGGTTGATGTGCTGTTTCGCTAGGGAGTCTACGCATGATCGGTCACCGAAAGCAGAGGTCTGGTTGCAGGGTCGGCGTGCTGTTCGAGTAGCGCCCTGCGCAACAGGTTGGCAGCGATACGCAACCGATAGGCGGCGGAGGCCCGGGCGTCGCTCAGCGGAGTGAAGTCTTCCGCCAGCGCAGCGCTGGCCGCCGCCACACTGGCCTCGTCAAAGACAGCACCGCGCAGGGCCGCTTCGGCAGCAGTTGCACGTCGGGGTGTGGCCGCCATGCCGCCATAGGCGAGCCGACAGTCCGCCACCCGGCCCGCCTCGAAACGGAACCAGAAGGCGCCAAGCACGGCGGAAATGTCATCGTCCAGGCGTTTGGAAACCTTGTAGATGAACAGGCGCTCGTCGGCGCCCGGTCCAGGGACATGGATGCTGCGGATGAACTCGCCCGGACGCAGCGCCGTCCTGCGGTAGTCCAGAAAAAATTCGCGCAGCGGGAGCATTCGCTCCCCGGCCGCCCCGTCCAGCAGCAGCTCGGCATCCAGGGCCAAAAGGGGCGGCGGCATGTCTCCCACCGGCGAGGCGTTGGCAATGTTGCCGCCCAGCGTGCCGCGGTTGCGAATCTGCAGGGACGCCAACCGGCTGAGCAGAGGGCCGAACGCCGGCCATTGGTACACCAGAGGCTCCCACAACCGCGTGAAGGTCACAGCCGAGCCGACGTTCAGGCCCGTCTCGGTTTCGATCACCTGCTGCAACTCGGGTATGCGCTCGATGGCGATCAGGTGCGGCAGTTCACGAAGTTGCTGGGTTATTTCCAGCGCCAGATCGGTGGTGCCGGCCATGATTCGCGCGCCAGGCGAGGCCGCGAGCAGGTCGCGCAGCTCCGCCAGCGAGAGCGGCGTGTCCAGGCGCCGGCCGGATGCATGCTCCAGTGATGCCCGTTCGGCTGGCGACGCTCCCGCTGCTGCATCGACGAACAGTGCGTCGCCGGCCCAGACCTGAGCATCATCCATGATGGCCTGGGTGCCAGCCTCGATGATCGGGCGGTAACCGGTACAGCGGCACAGATTGCCGGCCAGTGTTTCGAGCAGGCGTGCCTGATCGCAGGGCTGTTGATCCACCGTCACCTCCCGATGCAGGCCAACCAGCGACATGACGATGCCGGGTGTACAGAAGCCGCACTGGGAGCCATGGCACTCGACCATCGCAGTCTGTACCGGGTGGGTCTGCTTCAAAGCTTCGACAGTGACCAGATGTTTGCCATGCAGGCTTCCGATAAGCGCGATACAGCTGTTGATGCTCTGATAGTGCATCTGCCCTTCCCCAACCGGGGAGCCGAGCAGGACGGTGCAGGCACCACAATCACCGGAGGCGCAACCTTCCTTGGTGCCGCGAAGCCGCATTTTGGTGCGCAGCCATTCGAGAATGCTCAGGTTTGGGTCGGCACCCTCCAGGCGCTGGGGTGCTCCATTGAGTTGAAATTCGATCACAGTGGTCTCCGAAGGCTGACAAATCGCCCGCTGTACTGCTTCTGCCAGTCCCATACGGACAGGGCGGCGAGGCTGTTGGAAACCTGTTTTGCAAAATACTGACCAATTAGTCCGGAATGACCAGATTTTTATTAGCGTCCTTTTTGGCAAGCAAATTGCTGGATACCAAAATGCTGATTATCCGGTCAGCTAATTAGCATAAGGACGAAGTGATGGGACAGGCGCGCCTGACATTGGAAGGCATCGTGAAGCAGTATCCCGGATGCCGGGCGAACGACCAGGTAAGCCTCAGCGTGCAGCCCGGCGAGATCCACGCCCTGCTAGGCGAGAACGGAGCCGGCAAAAGCACCCTGATGAAGATCATCTATGGCGTGATCCAGCCGGACGCGGGCTCCCTTCAATGGAATGGTCAACCAATTGCACTGCAAGGACCGGCCCATGCGCGGCAACTCGGCATCGGCATGGTTTTCCAGCATTTCTCCCTATTTGAAACCCTCACCGTCGCGGAGAATATTGCGCTGAGCCTGCCAGCAGCCCAAGCGCGCAACAGCAGGGAGCTGGAAGCCCGCATTCGCGATGTCTCCGACCGCTACGGGATGGCTCTGGACCCCAGAAGGCATGTCTGCAACCTGTCGATCGGCGAGCGCCAGCGGGTCGAGATCGTCCGCTGCCTGATCCAGGAAAGCGCTCTGCTGATTCTCGACGAGCCGACTTCGGTTCTCACACCGCAGGAAGTGAGCACGCTGTTTCAAACCCTGCGCCAGCTTTCCGCTGAAGGCTGCAGCATTCTGTTCATCAGCCATAAACTGCAGGAGGTGCGCGAGCTGTGTCACCGCGCCACCGTACTTCGCCAGGGGCGGATAACCGGAGACTGCAATCCGGCGGAGGTCACGGTGGCAGACATTGCACGGATGATGGTGGGTAGCGAAACCCCGCTGGTCACCCGCTCCGAATCCGCCCAGCCTGGCCGCGCTGTGCTGACTTTGAAAAAGCTGAGCATTGCTACCGCCGATCCCTTCGGTACCAGCCTGGAAGAGGTAAGCATGACCCTGCGGGCCGGTGAGATCGTTGGTATCGCCGGCGTTGCCGGTAACGGGCAGGATGAATTGCTGCGCGCTCTGTCCGGCGAGACCCGGATCAAGGCCGGCAGTCTGTGGTTCGATGGGCAGGACATCGGGCGGCGCGGACCCGCCTGGCGCCGCCGACTGGGGATCGCGGTAGTTCCTGAAGAGCGATTGGGCCGCGGTGCGGTGCCCGGCATGTCTCTGGTAGCCAACACGCTGCTGACAGCCTACTGGCAGGGTCTGGTAAAACGGGGCTGGATCGGCATGCGCCGAGTGCGCGATCTTGCCGCGCGAATTCGCAAGGATTTCGACGTGCGCAGTGCCAGCATCGACAGCACTGCCGCCAGCCTTTCAGGCGGCAATCTGCAAAAGTTCATAATAGGCCGCGAAGCGCTGCAACAGCCACGCCTACTGGTTGCCTCACACCCTACGTGGGGAGTCGACGTCGGATCGGCAGTTGCCATTCACCAGGCACTGCTGAAACTTCGCGAGCAGGGTGCTGCGGTTCTGCTGATTTCCGAGGATCTGGACGAGCTTTTTCAGCTGTGTGACCGCATCGGCGCGCTCTGCGCTGGTCGCCTGTCCCCTATCGTGCCGACCGGCGAGCTCGGCATAGAGCAACTCGGTCAGTGGATGGCAGGGGAGTTTTCCAATCATCACCAGTACGCCAACGAGGTGACCCATGCTGTCGCTTGAGCGCCGCGCCGTCGACTCGCGAGTGATGCAATGGGGCTCGCCCCTACTGGCGTTAGCTCTGACATTGCTCACCGGGGTGCTGCTGTTCATGGCCCTGGACAGGAATCCCTGGGAAGCGCTCCGGTTTTTTTTCCTGGTACCACTCAGTGACGCCCATGGCTGGGCCGAGCTCGGTCTGAAAACGGCCCCCCTGCTGCTGTGTGCCGCCGGGCTGACGCTCTGCTATCGGGCGCGCATCTGGAACATCGGCGCCGAAGGCCACTTTCTGATGGGTGCGCTATGGGCGTCGGTTGCCGCGCTGCAACTGAGTGAAGCCTCGGGTTTCTGGGTGCTGCCGGTAGTCCTTCTCGCCGGCATGCTGGCCGGTGCGCTGTGGTCGGGATTGGCGGCGCTGCTCAAGACCCAGTTTCACTGCAATGAAATTCTCACCACCATCATGCTCAATTACATCGCGCTCAATCTGCTGTTGTATGCGGTGCACGGCCCCCTTCGAGACCCGATGGGATTTGGCTTCCCCCAGTCCGAGATGTTTTCTGCCGCCGCCCTGCTCCCCAGGCTCATTCCCGAAACTCGCCTGCACATAGGGCTGCTGTTTGCCCTCCTGGCGGCAGTAGCTGTCGGCGTGCTGTTTGCGCGGACCTTCATCGGCTTTCAGCTCAAGGTGCTCGGGGAGGACGCCCGCGCGGCGGCCTTCGCGGGCTTTCACGAGCGCCGGCTGATATGGCTGGCGATGCTGCTGGCCGGCGCCCTCGCCGGGCTGGCCGGGGCCTCCGAGGTGACCGGCCCGATCGGCCAACTGGTGCCGCAGGTATCACCTGGGTACGGTTACACGGCCATTATCGTGGTGTTCCTCGGCCGCATGAATGCGCTGGGTATCGTTCTGGCCAGCGCGCTGCTCGCGCTCACCTTCATGGGTGGCGAGATGCTGCAAATCGCCATGAACATGCCCAAGGCCATCACCGGACTATTCCAGGGCCTGCTGCTGTTCTATCTGCTCACCTGTGACGCATTCATCCACTACCGGATTCGCTGGACTGCACGCCAGCGCGTCCCCACCGTTACCCAGGAGGCGTGACATGGATCAGGCGCTGATCATCAACGTGCTGGCAGCCACTGTCATCGCCGGCACCCCGCTGCTGCTCGCCGCACTGGGAGAGCTGGTATGCGAGCGCTCCGGTGTGCTGAATCTGGGACAGGAGGGCATGATGCTGATGGGCGCCGTGGTGGGTTTCATCGCCGCAGTGACCAGCGGCAACGCGGTCACCGGAGTGCTGATGGCAATGATTGCTGGCGTCGCCATGGCCATGCTGTTCGCCCTCATGGCGGTCACGCTGGCGGCCAACCAGTATGCCGCCGGACTTGCGCTGACCATTTTTGGCATAGGTCTGAGTGCCTTTATCGGCAGCGGCTATGTGGGCCAGTCGATACCCGGCTTCGCCAAGCTGCCCATACCGCTACTGGCAGACATTCCATTCCTCGGCCCCATCCTGTTCCGGCAGGATGCACTGGTGTATCTGTCATTCGGCCTGTTTCTCGCTGTGTTTCTGGTCCTGCGTTACAGTCGGATAGGTCTGATACTGCGGGCGGTGGGCGAGTCGCCCGAGGCAGCGAACGCGACCGGCCTGAAGGTATTGCAGGTTCGCTATATGGCGGTAGCCTTCGGCGGGGCAATGGCCGGTCTGGCGGGTGCCTACCTGTCGCTGGCTTATACGCCGATGTGGACCGAGAACATGACCTCAGGTCGTGGCTGGATCGCTCTGGCTCTGGTGGTCTTCGCCACCTGGAAGCCGGAGCGGGTGCTGCTCGGCGCCTACCTTTTCGGCGCCGCGAGCATCCTGCATCTGGTCCTGCAGGGTCTTGGCTGGCGCAGTTCCACCGAGCTGCTTGCCATGTTGCCCTACGTTGTGACCATCATCGTTCTGGTGCTGCTTTCGAGCAACCCTGCCCGTACCCGCTTGGATACACCACTGTCCATCGGCCAACCCTACAGGCCAAGCAAATGAACCAGGTCTCTACACCCATGAATACTCTAAAAAAGAAGACTCGTACCTATCGTCCCGGACGGATTCGCGAACGCAACCGCGAGATCATCCTTCAGGCTGCCGAACAGGAATTCGTACTGCACGGTTACCGCGGTGCCACCATCCAGGGTATCGCCGAACGCGCCGAGCTGCCCAAATCCAACGTGCTCTACTACTTCAGCAACAAGAAAAAGATCTATGCGGCCATGTTCGATGACATTCTGGGCCGCTGGAACGCGATCTTCAGCACCGTGACCGTGGACGATGATCCGGCCGAAGCACTGGCCAGCTTCATTCGCACCAAGGTGGAACTCGCTCGCACCCACCCTACCGCCTCGCGCCTCTTCGCCATGGAGATTATCCAGGGCGCACCCTTTCTGATGACGCATCTGCGGACCAACATGCGCGAATGGGTGCGCGGCCGCGCTGCGGTCATCCAGCAGTGGATCGACCAGGGCCGCATGGCACCGGTCGATCCGGTCCAACTGATCTTTCTCATCTGGTCTTCAACCCAGCATTACGCCGACTTCCAGGTACAGATTCTGATGGTCGAGAACAAGGCAGAGTACGAGAAGCAGGACTTCGACCATGCCGCCAGCTTCCTGACCCAGATCATCCTGCGCGGCTGCGGCCTCGAGAGTCCCGAACATGTCCCAGAATCCCTATCCGCGTGATCTTGCGGGCTATGGCCCCAATCCGCCCTATGCGAACTGGCCAGATCAGGCGCGCATAGCCGTGCAGTTCGTCCTGAATTACGAGGAAGGCGGCGAGAACTGCGTACTGCATGGCGACGCCCAGTCGGAAGTATTCCTCTCAGACATCATTGGCGCGCAACCCTACGCCGCGCGCCACATGAGCATGGAGTCGCTCTACGAGTATGGCTCGCGGGCCGGCGCCTGGCGCATCCTGCGAGAATTCCGTCAGCGCGGCCTGCCGCTGACCGTATTCGGGGTGAGCATGGCGATGCAGCGCCACCCGGAGATGGTCCGCGCCTTCATCGAAGACGGGCACGAGATCGCCTGCCACGGCCTGCGCTGGATCCACTATCAGGACATGAGCGAAGCCCAGGAGCGCGCGCACCTGGAGCAGGCAATCGAACTGCACACCGAGCTTACCGGCGAGCGACCGCTGGGCTGGTACACCGGGCGGGACAGCCCCAACACCCGGCGCCTGGTGGCAGAAGCCGGAGGCTTCGAATACGACAGCGACTACTACGGCGATGACCTGCCCTTCTGGACCGATGTCGAAACCAGCTCGGGCACTCAACCGCACCTGGTCGTGCCCTACGCTCTGGACACCAACGACATGCGCTTTGCCATCGCCGGGGGCTTCAACGCCGGCGAGCAGTTCTTCCAGTATCTCAGGGATGCCTTCGACGTGCTTTACGCCGAGGGCGAGGAAACACCAAAGATGATGTCGGTCGGGCTGCACTGTCGTCTGGTGGGCCGCCCTGGCCGCTTCCGTGCACTGCAGCGGTTCCTCGACCACATTCAGGGCCACGAGCGGGTATGGATTACCAGACGCATCGACATTGCCCGCCATTGGAAACAGAACCACCCCTACCCCGGCAACACCAAGGACAGCGCAGCATGAGCAACGCCATCGTTTCAGCCCCCGTCGAAGGCCCCGAGTTCACCCGCATCGGCCTGAATCTGGCCGACGGCAGCCTGGGCGCCGAATTTCTCGGCGCCACCGACGAATTCTTCGCGCCTGGCCAGCGCATGCTCAATCCCGAGCCGGCCACCTTTTATCCCGGCCGGTACGATGATCATGGCAAATGGATGGACGGCTGGGAGACCCGCCGTCGCCGGACTACCGGGCATGACTGGAGCATTGTCCGGCTGGCGATGCCCGGTACGCTGCTCGGCGTGGACTTCGATACCAGTTTTTTCACCGGCAATTTTCCCCCGGCAGCTTCCCTGGAGGCCTGCTACAGCCCTGAAACGGTACCGGACGAGCGCAGCGACTGGCACACCCTGATCGCCGCCACCGAGCTCAAGGGCAATTCGCACCACTTCCATGCGATCACCTCGTCACAGGTCTGGACACATCTGCGCCTGCATATCTATCCCGATGGCGGCATGGCCCGTCTGCGCGTCTATGGCGTGCCGCACCGCGATTGGTCGAGTGCGAACAGCAACGAGACGCTGGATCTGCTCGCCCTGGCCAACGGCGGCAACCAGGTTGCCTGGAGCGACGCGCACTACGGCGAGCCGCGCAACATGCTGCGCCCCGGCCGCGGCAAGGACATGGGCGACGGCTGGGAGACCCGGCGACGTCGAGAGCCCGGCAATGACTGGTGCATCTTAAGCCTTGGGCATGCCGGCATCGCCGAGCGCATCGAGGTGGACACGGCACACTTCAAGGGCAACTTTCCGGCTCGCTGCTCGATTCAGGCCGCCTTCGTCGGCGAAAGTACCAGGCAGTCGCTCATTACTCAGAGCATGTTCTGGGACACGTTGCTCGAGGAACAGCCACTTAGCGCGGATGCGATCCATACCTTCGACGCCCTGAAGGACCTGGGCCCGATCACGCACATTCGTTTCAACAGCATTCCCGATGGCGGCGTCAGCCGGGTCCGCCTGTTCGGCAGGGCGGTGAGATGAGCCCGCGCAGCATTCCCATCGAACCGCTGACCCGCGAGGCCTTCGCAGCCTTTGGTGATGTCATCGACACCAGGGGCGCGGACTGCTTCCCGATCAATCAGGGTCGCACCCAGCGCTACCACGCACTGGGTGCCGTGGACCTGCTTGGCGAAGGCGGCGAGGCCATCATCTCGATCTTTCGCGGCCAGCCCCTGCAACCCTTGCTGATCGGCCTGATGGAGCGGCACCCCCTGGGCAGCCAGGCCTTCATCCCGATCAACGGCCGCCCCTTCTACGCCGTCGTCGCCGCCCCCGGTGAATTTGCCGAGCAGTCGGTTCGTGCCTTTCTCGTCACCGGCGATCAGGGCATCAATCTGCGCGCCGGTACCTGGCACGCACCGCTGCTGCCGCTGCATCCGGACTCCGACTACCTGGTAGTCGACCGTAGGGGACCGGGCGACAACTGCGATGAAGTGCTGCTCCGCCAGCCGCTGACACTCCAGCCCTGACCTTTCCAAACGCACGGAACGCCCATGCCAGACTTCGCCATCACCAATGCCGCCCTGTTCACTGTAAATGCCTCCGACGAGGTCATCCCACGGGGGACCCTGCTGGTGCAGGGTGGGCACATCACTGCACTGGGTCCTGTGGAGTCCGTATCGGTCCCGCCCGGGGTCGAGATCATCGACGCGGAAGGGATGGCGCTGCTGCCCGGGCTGGTCGACTGCCACTCCCATTCCAGCCTGATGCGCGGCGTGACCGAGAACATGCAACTGATGGATTGGCTGCCCTGGTATCAGTTGGAGCACCGCGCGATGACCGAGGAATTCGCCTATCACTCGGCCCGCCTGTGCTACCTGGAGGCTTTGAAGAGCGGAACCACTTGCGTCATGGACATGTTCCGCTTCATGCATCGTTGCGTCGACGCCGCGGCTGACGTCGGCCTGCGAGTGAACCTTGCACCCTATGTCGCCGACGCCCCCGGCAAGGACTTTTTCGCCAGCCGAGAAGAGAACCGCGCCCTGATCCACAGTCACCATGAAAGCCAGGGCGGTCGCATCAGGGTCTGGATGGGACTCGAGCATCTTTTCTACTGCACCGAGGAAGCATACCGAGATGCCCTTCGCTGCCAACGTGATTACGGCGTCGGCATCCATACCCACGCCTGCGAACAGAAGGAAGAGGATGCAGCCGTGCTGGCCCATTTCGGCCGTCGCTCGATCGCCCAGCTTGACCACTACGGCATCCTGGGCGAGCACACGCTGATCGCCCATTGCGTCTGGCTGAACGACGAGGAAATTCGCCGCCTGGCCGACACCGGCACCTCGATAGCCCACTGCCCGATCAGCAATGCCAAGCTGGCCAGCGGTGTCGCGCGGGTCCCCGCGATGCTGGCTGCGGGCATTACCGTCGGACTGGGAACCGACGGTCCGGTGTGCAACAACAGTCTCAGTCTGTTCGAAGAAATGAAATTTGCCTCGCTGATCCAGAAGGCGACGGGGCTGGACGCCACCGCCCTGCCCGCGGCGCAGATGCTGCGAATGGCCACTCTGGACGGTGCCCGCGCGCTAGGGCTGGGTGATGAGATCGGTTCCCTGGAAGTCGGCAAGAAAGCGGACCTGCTACTGCTCGACGTTACCCAGCCGAACCTTGCTCCCGTGGACATTGACCACCGGGGCGGCAACCTGTTGTGGAATCTGGTCTTTGCCGCTGGCACTCAGAACGTCAGCGCAGTATGGGTCGACGGACGACAGCTGATCAGAGACGGTCAGGCCACCCGGGTCAGCGAAGCCTCCCTCGTCCAGGAGGTACAGCACCAGGGTCTTGAGCTGTTTCGCCAATGCCGCGCCATTTCTCACCTTCGCTCATCCATGCTTTAGGAGCTTCATCATGCAGTCGCTTCCGCTTATCTCCGTCGCTGCCCTAGACAGTCCTGATCCGCAGGCACGCGCCAAAGTCGCTGCCGAACTCGGCCGGGCCTGTCGGGAAGTAGGCTTTTTCTATGTTGTCGATCACGGCATTCCTGCAGACAGGATCCAGCAGGCCTTCGCCGATGCCAAGGCGCTTTTCGCCCTGCCTCTGCAGGACAAGCAGAAGATGTCGATCAAGCTGTCACCGCACAACCGCGGCTATGTGGCCATGGCCGACGAGAAGCTCAACCCAAGCGCCGGGGCAGACATGAAGGAAGCGTTCAATATCGGAACCGATTTTCCTTCGGACCATCCGGATGTGCTGGCCGGCAAACCCTTTCGCGGGGTGAACTTCTGGCCCGAACTGCAGGGCTGGCGGGAACGGGCCCTGGATTATTTCGAGTCCTGCCTGAATCTCGGCCGGCTGCTGCACCGGGGCTTCAGCCTCGACCTGGGTCTGGCAGAGAACCACTTCGACCGGCATCTGCACAAACCCATTGCCACACTGCGCATGCTGCACTACCCCGCCTCCACTGGAGAGACCGCCAGGGAGGACGCCGGCGCCGGTGCCCATACGGATTACGGCAACATCACGCTGCTGGCGACTGACGAAGTAGCCGGGCTGCAGGTACTGACCCGCCAGGGGGAGTGGATCGAGGCGCCTTATGTGCCCGGCGCCTACGTCTGCAACATCGGTGACTGCCTGATGCGCTGGAGTAACGATACCTATATCTCGACACCCCACCGAGTACGCGCGCCTGAGCGCGAGCGCTATTCGATCGCGTTTTTTCTCGAAGTGGAGCCCGATTCCCTGGTCGATCCACGTGATGTGGTGCCCGGTGAAGCGCCGAAATACCCACCCATCACCTGCGCCGAGTACCTGGCCTCACGACTCAACGCCACCTACGAGCATCGCAACGGCTAGCAGCTGGACAGCGCGACGAGCCGGCCGCTGGCTCGTCGCGCTGTGGGACGCCTGCTACGCCAGCAATTCTGCGGCCAAACGGTTATGGTCTTCGACAAGGGTCGGCAGATCGCGGCTCAGTAGCTCACCCTGATCGATCACCAGCCGGCCGTTGATGATGCTGTAGGCCACCCGTGGCGGCGTGCAAAACACCAGCGCAGCGACAGGATCGATCTGCGCCCCCGCCATGCGAATGTCATCGGTCCGGAAGGCGACGATATCCGCACAGTAGCCAGCCTGGATACGGCCTAGCGCATCGCCCCGCCCCAGTACCTCCGCCCCACCTCGAGTCGCCAGCTCCAGCGCTTCACGCGCCGTCATCGCACCAGGGTTTTCATCCCGCACCCTGGCCGAGAGCATGGCCTGGCGCGCCTCATCGAGCAGATTGTTGCTGTCGTTGGACGCACTGCCATCGACCCCAAGACCGACCTTGACCCCAGCATCACGCATCTTGCGGACCGGCGCCAGCCCGGACGCCAGGCGCATGTTCGAACAGGGACAGTGAGCGACGCCGGTGCCGGTTCGCGCGAAGAGTGCGATACCCGCGTCGTCCAGCTTCACGCAGTGGGCATGCCAGGTGTTCTCGCCTACCCACCCGACCTCCTCTGCGAACTGCGCTGGGGTCATGTGGTACACCTCGCGGCAGAAATCCACGTCCTTGCGGTTCTCGGCAGTATGGGTGTGCATACCGACGCCGTAGGCGCGGGCCAACTTGCCCGTTTCGATCATCAGCTCGCGGGTGACGGTGAACGGCGACGACGGCGCCACCACCACGCGCGTCATGGCGTCAAAGGCGGTGTCGTTGTGCTTCTCGATCACACGCTGCATGTCACTGAGAATGGCATCTTCATCGGCCTCTACCAGCGAATCGGGTGGCAAACCACCTCTGCTCTGCCCCAGGCTGATGGCGCCCCGGCCCGCATGGAAACGAATGCCCAGCTCTGCAGCAGCCTGGATGCTGTCCTCGAGCTGGATGCCATTGACGTAGAGGTAGGCCTGGTCCATCGCGGTGGTACAACCGCTGAGCATCAGCTCTGCCACCGC
>JAUVYN010000097.1 GCA_030603065.1 Pseudomonas sp. | reverse complement strand
ACCCGCACACGCGTACCGGTTTCCAGCCCGCCCAGCAAACTGACCGGCACCCTGACCTCCACCTCGAGCCCGTCCTCCGCGGCGAGGCGGAATACTGGTTGGCCCGGCCCGATGAAATCGCCTGGCTCCACCAGTACCGCTTCGATACGACCAGCGAAGGGTGCCCGCAGTGAGCTCTCGACCTGTAGCTGCTCGGTTTGCCGCGCCGCAGCGCGGGCGCTGAGCACCGCTGCCCTCAGACCTTCGAGCCGAGAGCGCTGCTGCTCGCGCTCACTGGCCGATACCACGCCCCGCGCATAGAGTTGTTCGGCTCGCTCCAGGTCGCGCTCGGCCTGCTGCGCCTGTGCCTCAAGCTCACGAACCCGCGCCCTTCCGGCATCCCGCGCCGGTTCGAGTTCGGGGTTGTACAGCCGCGCCAGCACCTGACCGCCGGAGACCTGCTCTCCCAGCTCGACCAGCCGTTCTTTCAGTACCCCTGGCACTTGAAAGGTCAGACTCGCACGCTGCCGCGCCCTGACTGTTCCGGCAAAGCGCAGTGCATCGCTCTCGCCTACGACGGTGACGCTGGCTACCCGTACCGGCACCGTGCGTTTCGCGGTGGCCGCCCCGGCGTCGGCGGCCTGCCCGCATCCAGTGCTGGTAGTGATCGCAGCGCCCAGCATGAGCGCAACGATAAATCGCAGGGCGGAATGTTCGAAGCTCAGCATGGTCTACTCCCAAGGCCTTTGACACTTTGTCAAAGACATAATGTCACTCATTGACAGATTGTCAATCACGTGCGCACACTTCTTTCAACGCCAAGCGGCCTGGGGAGACATGATGAACCTTGAAGTACGTCGTGAACGGGAAAAGCAGGAACGACGGGAAAGCATTCTGGACGCTGCGGAAACGGTGTTTTTCAAAAAGGGCTACGACCGCTGCTCGATGGAAGAGATAGCCCGTGAGGCGCAACTCAGCCGCGCCCTGCTCTATGTGTATTTCAAGGACAAGGCCGCCATGCTGCGAGCGATCGGCCTGCGGGCGGTGGAAAATCTACGCGATCGTTTCGCCGCCGCCATCGCCGCCCACGCTACGGGAATGGAACAGATTGCCGCGCTCGGGCTTGCCTACTATGAGTTCAGCCGGGAGCAGTCGGATTACTTCGACGTCCTGACCCAGTCAGCAGGTTTTTCGCACCTGCTGACAGCGGATGAGCTAAGCGAAGCCCTGCAGCGGTGCGGTAACGAGGTAATGCAGCTGATGGTGCAGGCCCTGGAAACAGGGATCGCTGACGGTACGCTCTGCCCCGAACGGGTCCGCGACCCCCTGATGACGGCCTTCTTTCTACGCGGCGCAGTGCATGGGGTAATCATGGAGACCCGCCTGCCCAGCCCCAGCCTGGCCGGCCTGCCGGAACAGTCCCGGCTTATTCGCTATACCCTGGACATGCTCAGTCACGGTATGCGGGCGGATTCCCCACCCGGGCGCTAGCGGCAGCGCCGCAGTCTTCTACACTGGGATCGAACCCCTTTGACTGGAGACGAACATGACCAAGATCCTGGTACTGTATTACTCGATGTACGGCCACATGGAAACCATGGCCAATGCGGTCGCCGAGGGTGCCCGGCGAGTACCCGACACCGATGTTGTCGTCAAGCGCGTGCCGGAAACCATGCCCCTCGATGCCTTCAAGGCTGCCGGCGGCAAGGTCGACCAGCCCGCGCCCATTGCCAGCCCCGGCGAACTGGCCGACTACGACGCCATACTGGTCGGCACACCGACTCGCTTCGGCAACATGACAGGTCAGATGCGTACCTTCTTCGACCAGACCGGCGGCCTCTGGGCCAAGGGCGCGCTGCAGGGCAAGGTCGCAAGTGTCTTTACCTCGACAGGTACTGGCGGCGGCCAGGAAATGACCGTCACCACATCCTGGACCACCCTCGCGCACCACGGCATGATCATCGTTCCGCTGGGCTACGGTGCGACTGAACTGTTCGACATTTCAACGGTACAGGGCGGCAGTCCCTATGGTGCCGCGACCATCGCCGGCGCAGACGGATCACGTCAGCCCATCGAAGCGGAGCTGAACATGGCGCGGTATCAGGGTGAGAACGTAGCCAGGATCGCCGCCAAACTGGCAAGCTGACCGCAGCGCGGCCGCAGGCCGCGTACTGGCCTTCAAGGAGTCACCATGAATCTCTTTCTCTGGATTTTCGTCGCACTCATTGCGATCACCATGGTGGGCAGTCTCTACATGCTGCTCAAGACCGCCAACAAGATGCCCATCGATCCGGAAAAGATGAAACTGATCAAGGCCCGGCAGGCCGAGCTCGAGGCGCAGGAAGCGCGGGAAAAAAACCGCGAGGGGCGCTAGAATGCCCCCTTTACACAGCAGCAGGTAGCACGCCGCATGGTCAATTCACTACAAGCCCAGTTGCTCAAGGCCGGTCTGGTCGATGAGAAGAAGCTCAAGCAGGCCCAGCGCGCCAAGAAGAAGGAAGCGAAGAACGAACCGGAGAAGGTGCAGAGCACCGCCGCTGCAGTGGAAAAGGCTCGGGCGGAGAAAGCCGAACGTGACCGGCAGTTGAACCAGCAGCGCCGGGAAGAGGCAGAGCGCAAGGAGCGCGAAGCCCAGGCCAAGCAGATCATCGAACTGGCGAAGATCGACCGCAGCGGTGGCGAAGTGGCCTATCAGTTCGTCGCGAAGAACAAGATCAAGAAGATCCACGTCACCCAGGAGCAGTTCGATCGCCTGAGCCGCGGCACGCTGGCGATCGCCAGACTTTCCGGCAAATTCGAACTGATCAATCTTGAAGCCGCCCACAAGGTCATGGAGCGGGCACCACACTGGCCGGTCATCATCGCCAAGGTCGTGGAGGAGACGCCCGACGAAGACGATCCCTATGCCGCCTTCAAGGTGCCGGACGATCTCATGTGGTAAAACGCTCGGGGCCGCTCATGGCGGCCCCGGTCGATCACTCCTCGTTCTCTTCTTCCACTTCTTCCGGCTTGCCGAGCTCACTCTCGTCAACCAGGCTCGCGTCCTCCTTCATCTGCTGCTGCCGATCGCGCTCTTCTTCATCGGCCGCTGGCGGGCAATCCAGGGGCAACAGGAAGGTACGCGACACGTCGATCAGGCCGATGTGCTCGATGGTCCGCCGCCCGATCAGCACCGGATAGGTCATGTCGCCCCGATCACGCAGGGAAAACTGCTCCTCATAGACCTTGTCGCCGATACACATCGACATTTTCACTACCGGGCGATGATCCTGCCCACCGGCCCCGCGAATCTTCACCCAGCGGAACACCGGACGCTCGAACTTCAGCGTGACCATTTCACCGGTGTCGGCATCCTTCACCGGGACGTCGTAACGCACCCAGGACTTGCCCTGCCGCGTGAATCGCTTGAGATTCACGGCGTGCATGGATGAGGTCAGCGCCCCGGAGTCGACCTTGATCTTCACCGCAGTAGCCTCGGGCAGAATCCGGCCCTTCTCGATCCAGCCGATGACCCGCTGTCCGACCACCGAATCGGCGGTGGTGACCTCGGCAGGCTCGGCCTGCTCCATGACCTCGCGCTCGGCGTAAAGCGGCGCCGCATGCAGCATGCAGCCCAGCAGTGCCGTTGCGAGAAATGACAACTTGAAGGATGAACGCATGAGAATCCTTAGAAGACGGAACCACAGGATAGACTGGCAAACGGGTCGAAGGTGCCGAAGCGCGCCATTCTATAGCAAATGCTCCGGTTGCCAAGCGGCGCTCTGTGACAGCTCGTATCAGTTCGTCGGCGGCCCTTGGTAGCCTGTTGCCATCCTCAGTCCGCCGGTGTATTCATCATGAGCCGACGCTCTGTTTTGAGGTCATCCGACGAATGGTCCCGCCAGAGCGGCAAATAAAGGGCTCAGGTATCCGCACGGACAGCCGATAGCGTATCTGAACACAACAAGACCAGCCGGCAGTATCGGGGAGAGATTGCACATGAAGCTGTTGCGCAGCATTAACATAAGCCGAAGGATCTGGTTGATTCTCATCGTAGCGGTCGCCAGCGTCGCTTTGCTGGCGTTCACCTCGCTATTGAACATAAAGGAAGAGCTCCGCAAGGCCGAAATCACCAAAGCCACACATCTCGTAGAAGTGGCCCACGACATCATGGCGCACTACCATGCCCGGCAGATGCGCGGAGAACTGACTGAAGCGGACGCACGCCGCGCGGCGCTCGAAGCCCTGCGCGGGCTGCGCTATCAGGGCAATGAGTACTTCTGGGTCAATGACATGAACAACATCATGATCATGCACCCGATGGCGCCGCAGACCGAGGGCATGGATCTCACCGCTGTGCGGAGCAACGACGGGCAACCGAACGTCATTCTGGAAATGGTCAGAAAGGCGCGCGCCCAGGGCACCGCCTATCAGGAGTACACCTGGACCCGTCCCGGCGGCAACCCCGGAGAGGACAAGGGTGTAGGCAAGATTGCTGCGTTCAAGCATTTTCAGCCATGGGACTACATGGTCGGCACCGGGGTCTTCATCGAAGATTGCAAAACACCTTCATGACCGAGGTCGCCCGCCTGATGGCAATAGTGGCGGTGATTACCGCGGCTATGATCGCCATTCTCTATGTAATCGGACGCAGCATTTCCCAGCCGCTGGCCCAGGTCGCGACCGCCATGCGCGACATCGCCAGCGGCGAGGCTGACCTTACCCGCCGTCTCGATGACAAGGCCGGAGACGAGATCTCGCTGCTTGCTCACCACTTCAACAAGTTCGCGGGCAATCTCAGTTTGATCATCCAGCAGCTCGGCGACAGCGCCCACCAATTGATCAGCGCCAGCCAGCAACTCGAGCGTATCAGTGAGAACAGCCTTAGCAACATGACCCACCAGTCCGAGCACATGGAGCTGATGGCTACCGCGATCAACGAAATCACCTACGGCGTGCAGGACGTCGCGCAGAATGCCAACGCCGCTGCGCACGAAGTGGAAAACGCCAATCAGGGTGCCCTGGAAGGCCGTGAACAGGTTGCCAGAACCATCGATCAGATCGGCCTGCTTTCAGGCAGCGTGACCACGGCGGTCGAGCACATGCAGACCCTTTCCAGCGACGCCAACGAGATCACCTCGGTCCTGGTGGTTATCCGCAACATCGCTGAACAGACCAATCTGTTGGCCCTGAACGCTGCGATCGAAGCGGCACGAGCCGGTGAGATGGGCCGCGGCTTCGCCGTCGTGGCGGACGAGGTTCGCAACCTTGCCCAGCGCACGCAGAAATCCACCGAAGAGATCCACAACATGATCACCCGGCTGCAGAACAACACGCAGACCGTGGTCAATGCCATCAATGACAGCAGCCGCCATTCGGAACTGACCGTCGAGCAGGTGAACGCGGCCGGCAGTGCGCTGGACGCCATTTCCCAGTCGATGCAGCAACTGGTCGCGCTGAATGCGTCCATCGCCAGCGCCACCACCCAGCAGTCCACGGTGGTCGAGGACGTCAACCGCAACGTCACCGAAGCGGCAGAGCTGGCGAGGATCACGACCGACGGAGCGCAACAGACTGCGCAGGCCAGCCAGCATCTCGCTACGCTGGGCCGACAGATCGATCAGCTGGTCGGTCGTTTCCGGATCTGAGCGAATCGGGAGGCGGCGCCTGCCGCCTCCTTTGCTCAACTTCCGATCAGATCCCGCAGTACGTAATGCAGAATGCCTCCCGCCTTGAAGTAGTCCACCTCGTTACGAGTGTCGATACGACACCTGGCCTGGAATTCCAGCCGCTTCCCATCGGCATTGACGCCGGTCACGGTGAGCATCTGCCCCGGCACCAGGTCATCATCGATGCCCGCAATATCCAGCACCTCCTGCCCGGTCAGGCCAAGTGAGGCCACGCCCTGTCCATCGACGAACTGCAGCGGCAGAATGCCCATGCCGACCAGATTGGAGCGGTGGATCCGCTCGAAGCTTTCCGCAATCACCGCCTTCACACCCAGCAGACTGGTCCCCTTGGCGGCCCAGTCGCGACTCGAACCGGTGCCGTATTCCTTGCCGGCCATCACCACCAGCGGGGTACCTTCGCTCTGATAGCGCATCGCGGCATCGTAGATCGCCATGCGCTCACCGCTTGGCACATGAACGGTCTCACCGCCCTCCTCGCCACCCAGCATCCGATTGCGGATCCGGATATTGGCAAAGGTGCCACGCATCATTACCTGGTGATTACCTCGGCGCGAACCGTAGGAGTTGAAGTGTTCCGGCGTGACGCCCAGCTCCTGCAGGTATCGCCCGGCCGGCGAACTGGCCTTGATGTTGCCTGCCGGAGAAATGTGGTCAGTAGTGATCGAATCACCGAAAACCGCCAGTACCCGAGCGCCCTTGATTGGCCGCAGCGGCTGCAGCGGCTTGTCGATATCCAGGAAATACGGTGGATTCTGCACGTAGGACGAGGCATCGTCCCACTCGTAGGTAGCGCTTTCCGGCACCCGTATCGCCTGCCAATGCTCGTCGCCGGTGAAGACGTCGGCGTAGCGCTCGCGGAACATCGAATCGCCGACCAGCGAAACGGCTTCGGCGATCTCTGCGTTGCTTGGCCACAGATCCTTCAGATAGACCGGCCGATTCTGGCCGTCCAGCCCGATCGGCTCCTCGGCCAGGTTGATGCGGGTGTTACCGGCCAAAGCATAAGCGACCACCAGAGGCGGTGAGGCAAGCCAGTTGGCCTTGACGTGCTGGTGCACCCTGCCCTCGAAATTTCGGTTACCGGACAGGACCGCTGATACCAGCAGGTCATGCTCGGTTATCGCTGCATCGATCGCTTCCGGCAATGGCCCGGAATTGCCGATGCAGGTGGTGCATCCGTAGCCCACCAGGTTGAAGCCCAGCTGATCGAGGTAGGCTGTCAGACCGGCCTTTTCGAGATAATCGGTGACCACCTTGGACCCCGGCGCAAGGGATGACTTCACCCAGGGCTTGCGTTGCATGCCGCGCTCGACCGCCTTCTTCGCCAGCAACCCGGCGGCCATCATCACGCTTGGGTTGGAGGTATTGGTACAGGAAGTGATCGCAGCTATCACCACCGCGCCATGGCTGAGCACATGCTCCTCACCGTCCAGAACGATACAGGCTTCGCCGCTCCGTGCGCCTACCGCAGTACCGCCGCCCCCTTCGCCCTCCAGACGCGCCTCTTCCTGGTCCGAAGGTCGAGTCTGCAGCCCGAGCAGCTCATCGAATGCGCGGCTGACCTGGCTCAGTGGCACCCGATCCTGCGGGCGCCTGGGTCCGGCCAGGCTCGGCTCAACTTCGCTCAGGTCAAGCTCCAGAGTGTCGGTGAACAGCGGCTCTGCACCCGGCTCGCGCCACAGCCCCTGGGCCTTGCAGTACGCCTCGACGCGCTCGATGATTTCGGCGGGGCGCCCGGTCAGGCGCAGATAACCCAGGGTAACCTCATCGATAGGAAAGAAGCCACAGGTGGCACCATACTCCGGCGCCATGTTGGCGATGGTCGCGCGATCAGCCAGCGGCAGATCCGCCAGCCCATCACCGTAGAACTCGACGAACTTCCCGACCACCCCCCGCGCACGGAGCATCTGGGTTACCGTCAGCACGAGATCGGTGGCGGTCAGGCCCTCGCGCAGCCGGCCGGTCATTCGGAAGCCGATGACCTCGGGAATCAGCATGCTTACCGGCTGGCCGAGCATGGCTGCTTCCGCCTCGATTCCGCCCACACCCCAACCCAGCACGCCCAGGCCGTTGACCATGGTGGTATGCGAGTCGGTACCGACCAGAGTATCGGGATAGGCCCAGAGTTCACCGTCTACTTCACTGGCCCAGACGCTCTGGGCAAGGTATTCGAGATTCACCTGATGGCAGATGCCGGTGCCCGGCGGCACCACCCGAAAATTGTCAAAGGCCTTCTGTCCCCAGCGCAGAAATTCGTAGCGCTCGCCGTTACGCTCCATCTCGATGGCCACGTTGTCACGAAACGCGCTGGCATCGGCAAACCGATCGACCATCACCGAATGATCGATTACAAGGTCCACTGGTGAGAGCGGGTTGATCCGCTGTGGATCGGCGCCCGCGCGGGCCACCGCATCGCGCATGGCGGCCAGATCGACCACCGCGGGTACCCCGGTGAAGTCCTGCATCAATACCCTTGCCGGTCGGTACTGGATCTCCCTGGCAGAGCGCCGCTCCTTCAACCAGTCGGCGACCGCCTGAATGTCCTGCGCCGTGACGCTCACTCCATCCTCATGACGCAGCAGGTTCTCCAGCAGTACCTTGAGCGACATGGGCAGTCGGGTCACATCGCCCAGCCGTTCGGCTGCCCGGTTCAGGGAGTGGTAATGGTAGGTCCTGCCACCAACGTCGAGTGTGCTGCGCGTGGCATAGCTGTCTGCTTTGGGCATGTTACCTTCGCTCCTTTTTACCGACTGACGGATATAATCGCGGCCGCCGTAAAGTCTCAGGGGTAACGGCCGATACTTCCCAGCATAGACAAGAAAGCGCATGGAAGCGCTTCGCCACGCACACGAGCCAACACGACCATGCGCAAAAATCTTCCCATTACCCAGCGCGAGCGCACCTTTCCGGAGCAGCAACGGCTGATTTCAACCACCGATCTCAAGGGCAAGATCACCTATTGCAACGATGCCTTCATGGAAATCAGCGGCTTCAGCCGCGACGAACTGATCGGCAGTCCGCACAACCTCGTCCGCCATCCCGACGTACCGCCTGCGGTATTCGACCATATGTGGAACGACCTGAAGGCAGGCCGCGCCTGGATGGGTATCGTCAAGAACCGTTGCGCCAACGGTGATCACTACTGGGTAAACGCGTTCGTCACCCCGATCCGCGAGGGCGGCCAGGTGGTCGGCTACGAATCGGTACGGGTCAAGACCACACCCGGCCAGGTGGAGCGTGCTACCGCACTTTATCAGCGACTGAACGCCGGCCGGGCCGCCGTGCCGAAAGACTGGAACGCCCTGCTCGTCAATGTTGTTCCGGTCGCCGCCTTTGGCGCCGCCGCCGGTACACTCGGCGCAGCGCTCGGCCCGCTGGGCGTAGCCATTGCCGCAGCCGCCGGTGTGCCGCTCGCCTTCGGCTTGCGTTACATTCAGGAAGAGAAGCTGCGTCAGATCGTCAAGAGCGTCGGCGACAACACCATCTCCGACCCATTGCTGGCCACCATGTATTCGCCGCACCGCGGTACCCTTGGTCAGATATCCATGGCCCTTCACAGCCAGCTGGCGCGCTTGCGTACCTGTCTGACCCGGGTTTCCGACAGCGCCGACCGCGTGCGCTTCCAAGCCCAGGAAGCCAGTAAGCTGGCCCACGAGAGCAGCCTGGGGCTTGGGCGCCAGCGCCAGGAGACCGATCTGGTCGCTACTGCCGTGACCGAAATGGCAGCAGCCACCCAGGAGGTGTCAGCCAACGTGCAGCAGACCGCTCTGGCCACTCGGGAAGCGCGCGAGCTAGCGGTCACCGGACAACAGGTTGCCAGCAAGGCGCGCGAATCGATCGAGCTCCTTTCCGAATCAGTGAGCTCCGCAGCCTCTGTATCTGCCCAGCTCGCAGCCGATGCCCGTGAGATTGGCTCGGTTGTGGATGTCATCAAAGGCATCGCCGACCAGACCAACCTGCTTGCCCTCAACGCCGCGATCGAAGCAGCCCGTGCCGGCGAGCAGGGTCGCGGATTCGCGGTGGTGGCCGACGAGGTCAGAGCCCTGGCTAGCCGCACCGCGGCCTCTACCGAACAGATCCACGCCCTGATCGACAACCTGCAGGGTGCGGCGCGCCGAGCCGTAGACACCATGCAGGCCGGCAACGAGCGTGCCGTAGAGGGCGTTGCCCAGGTCGTCGAAGCGGACGAAGCGCTGGCCGGCATTCGCAATGCGATCGACCGTATCAATGACATGACCACTCAGATCGCAGCGGCCTCCGAGGAACAAAGCTCGGTGGCGGATGAAATCAGCCGCAACATCAGCAATATCGCAGACCTCTCGGACAGCACCGCTGCACAGGCCGAGCGCAGCGCCAATCTGAGTGAGGAACTGGCCAATACGGCCGCGCAGCAATCGGCCCTGGTGGAGCGTTTCAATCGGCGCTGAGCAGTAACCGGCAACCGGTGCCCGCGGTTCTTTCGTCCCTCCATCGGTGCAGTGCTAAACTAGCGCTTTCACACCGATCCAAGGACTTTGAACATGTGCGGCATCGTCGGCGCCATTGCGCAGCGCAACATTACCCCGATTCTGCTGGAGGGGCTGCGGCGCCTCGAGTATCGCGGCTATGACTCCGCTGGGGTCGCAGTCTACTGCCCCGGGGAGGGCATCAAACGGGTGCGCGCCACGGGTAAGGTGATTGAGCTGGAGAAGAGCCTGGATCGGCTTCCGGCGGCAGGCTATCTGGGCATTGCCCACACCCGCTGGGCCACCCATGGCAAGCCCGCCGAGCACAACGCGCATCCACATGTATCCGGCGGTGTGGCCTTGGTGCATAACGGCATCATCGAGAACCACGCGCCGCTACGCAAAAAGCTCAAGGATCTGGGCTACGAGTTCACCTCGGAAACCGACACCGAAGTAGTCGCTCACCTGATGGCCCATCACTATGCCGAAAGCCGCGATCTGCTGGCGGCCTTCCGTACTACCCTAGGCGAGATCCACGGCGCTTATGCACTGGCGATAATCCACGAAGATCAGCCGGAAACCCTGTACTGCGCGCGCATGGGCAGCCCGCTGGTGATCGGTGAAGGGATCGAAGAGCACTACGTTGCATCGGACCCTCTGGCACTATTGCAGGTCACCGACAGCTTCCGCTATCTGGAAGAAGGCGATTACGCCAGAGTTACCCGCACCGGCTGCGAAATATGGGACCGCGCTCATCAGTTGGTGGAGCGCCCGCCGCGCCGCTACGAGCACGCGGCGCACAGCCTCGACAAAGGCGAATATCGCCATTTCATGCTCAAGGAAATCTTCGAGCAATCCCAGGCCATCCAGGACACCCTGGCCGGCACCCTGGGCGATGGCCATGTTCACACCGCCCTGCTTGGTCCGGACGCGGAAACCCGGCTGGCTGATGTCGAAAACGTTCACATTGTGGCCTGCGGCACCAGCTACCATGCGGGTTTGGTGGCGCGGTACTGGATCGAGGCACAGGTGGGCATACCCTGTCAGGTCGAGGTAGCCAGCGAGTACCGCTACCGCACCGTCGTGGTACCTCACAACACCCTGCTGATCACCATCTCCCAGTCTGGCGAAACCGCCGACACCCTCGCTGCCCTGCGCTACGCCAAGGGCCAGGGTTATCTGGCGACACTGGCGCTCTGCAACGTCGCCGGTAGTTCACTGGTTCGGGAGACTGACTGGCGGCTGCTCACCCACGCCGGCCCGGAAATCGGGGTCGCTTCCACCAAGGCCTTCACTACGCAACTGGTCGCCCTGCTTTGGTTGACCACTGCCCTCATACAGGTCCGCAAGGGCAACACCGAGCAAGTGGTCGCCAATGTCGAGGCGCTGCGTACTCTGCCGGGACTTGTTGAGCAGGTTCTGCAACTCGAGCCACGCATTACCACTCTGGCCGAACGCTTCGCCAACAAGCACCACGCACTTTTCCTCGGCCGCGGCACGCATTTCCCGATTGCCATGGAAGGTGCCCTCAAGCTTAAGGAGATCTCCTACATTCACGCCGAGGCCTACGCCGCTGGCGAACTCAAGCACGGCCCGCTCGCACTGGTGGACGAAGACATGCCAGTGGTAAGCGTCGCTCCGAGCGACAGCCTG
>JAUVYN010000007.1 GCA_030603065.1 Pseudomonas sp. | reverse complement strand
TATCCTGTTCATTGTGCTGGGCCTGGACGAGCTGTCAAAGGTGATGCTGATCGTCATCGGCATCACCCCGGTACTGATCCGCGATCTGCAACAGCGGGTCAGCGAAATCCCCAGTGAGCTGCTGATCAAGGCACAGACCCTTGGCGCCAACACCTGGCAGGTTTTGATACGCGTGGTGCTGCCGCAGCTTTTCCCACGACTGCTGCAGGGGCTGGCACTGTCCCTCGGCCCGGCCTGGTTGTTCCTGATCGCCGCCGAGGCTATCGCTTCGACCGACGGCCTGGGCTATCGCATCTTTCTGGTGCGCCGTTACCTGGCGATGGACGTCATCCTGCCTTATGTGGCCTGGATCACCCTGCTTGCCTTCCTGATGGACCGGATCCTGAAAGGACTCTGCCGCGTCCTCTTCCCCTGGTTCGAGCCCAAGGGAGGGCACTGACATGAGCGGCATCGTAATTGAGCGGGTATGGCAGGAATACGGCGACCAGGTAGTGCTGGAAGCCCTGGATCTCAAGGTCGAAAGCGGCGAGTTCATCACCATGGTCGGGGCCTCGGGCTGCGGCAAATCGACCTTCCTGCGGCTTCTGCTGGGGCAAGAGAAGCCCAGCCGCGGACGCATCCTGCTGGATGGCGAGCCGCTGGCGGCGGAGCCGGGGCCGGAGCGCGGGGTGGTGTTTCAGCGCTATTCGGTGTTCCCGCACCTGACCGTGCTCGGCAATGTGATGCTGGGTCTGGAACTGCAGGGTTCCAAACTGCTGGGCCGGCTGTTCGGCGGCGCGCGCCGGGAAGCGCGGGACCGCGCCGTGGCCATTCTCGAAAAAGTTGGGCTGGGCCATGCCCTGAACAAATATCCCCATGCACTTTCCGGCGGCATGCAGCAGCGCCTGGCGATCGCCCAGGCGCTGGTCAAGGCTCCGCGCATCCTGCTTCTCGACGAGCCCTTCGGCGCGCTAGACCCGGGCATCCGCAAGGACATGCACGAGCTGCTGCTGGATCTCTGGAAGCAGACCGGACTGACCGTATTCATGGTCACCCATGACCTTTCCGAAGGCTTCACCCTGGGTACCCGCCTGCTGGTGTTCGACAAGACCCGCATCGACCCACAGGCCCCGGGCGCCTATGGCGCGCGCATCACCTACGACATTCCCCTGAACAGCGACCGCAAGGCCGCGCGGGCCGCCGTGAGCGCCCTGCCCGAGCGGATCACCGGCGGCGTGCTGCCGGACAATTCGACACAAGGAGCCAAGCCATGAGTACGCCCCCTGCCCTCCGCCCATTGTTGTATGAGGAAATGCTGCCTGGCGGCGGCCACACCTCCTTCGTGCTCAAGCGCGGCCAGCTGCTGCGCCTGACCGACATCGAAGGCGGCGCCAACGTCAGCGTGCTGATGTTCAACGCCCAGGAGAAGAGCGAGCGGCTTAACCTGCCCGACACGCTCAAATGCCAGCACACCGCGAAGCTAACCGCCGGGCACTGTCTGTATTCGGACATGGGCAAGGTGCTTGCGGCTATCGTCACCGACACCTGTGGATGGAGCGACAGTTTTGGCGGCGTGCTGGATGCCCGGGAGGTGGAGGAGAAATACGGCACCGGCCGCTATCAGGAGCTGCGCAACGGTTTTTACCGCAATGGCGTGGACAATCTGCTGGTGGAGATGGGCAAGTGGAACATGACCCTGTCCGACCTGCTGATGACCCTGAATCTGTTCAGCAAGGTTACCGTGGATGCCGAGGGCCGCTTCGCGTTTCACCCGGGCAATTCCAGCGCCGGCGACGTGATCGAGCTGTACGCCCCGATGGATACCCTGGTGGTACTGACCGCGCTGCAGCATCCGCTGGACCCGGCACCCGAGTACGCGCCGAAGCCGGTCAGGCTCAGCTGGCACCGCGTGGCCGATGACGGCATCACCGTCCTGTGCCGAAAAACCCGCCCGGAAAACGTCCGCGGGCTGCACAACACCGATCGCAGCTACCTCTGAGGGCCCTGACATGACACTCGTGCACAGCGAAAAACAGCCGGAAACCGCCGTCTACCGCGCCGTCATGCCGGCAGGCGAACCCTGGATGAAGGACATCAGGGCCGGCCAGACCCTGCGACTGCTGGACCTGGAAGGTAACCAGGCCGTCGATACCCTGTTCTTCAGCGCCACCAATCCACGCGAGCGCTACGACGTGCAACGCACCCTGCGCAAGCAGAACGGGGTCTACCTGACCACCGGCAGCGTGCTCTACAGCAACCGGGGCAACCCCATGCTGACCATCACCGCGGATACCTGCGGCCGCCACGACACCCTCGGCGGAGCCTGCGCCCAGGAGAGCAATACGGTGCGCTATGCACTGGACACTCGCTACATGCACAGCTGCCGCGACAACTTCCTGCGCGCCTCGCTGCATGACGGACGCCTGACCAAGGCAGACATCAGCCACAACATCAACTTCTTCATGAACGTGCCAGTCACGCCAGAGGGCGGGCTGACCTTCGAGGACGGTATTTCCGGTGCGGGCAAGTACGTGGAGCTGGTCGCACACATGGACATCATCGTGCTGATTTCCAACTGCCCGCAGCTGAACAACCCGTGCAACGGCTACAACCCGACCCCGGCGGAAATGCTGGTCTGGGACTGATCGATACAGCGAATGAACCCCGCCGGGACGACCCGGCGGCACGCAGAGAAACGTCCAGGACGGCCTGGCCGAGGAACACCCGATGTTCAACAAACTCCTGATAGCCAACCGCGGTGCCATCGCCTGCCGCATCCTGCGCACCCTCAAGCAGCTCGACGTACAGGGCGTCGCGGTCTACTCCGAAGCGGACGCCGCCAGCCTGCATATCCAGCAGGCTGATGAGGCCTGGTCCCTGGGCGAAGGCGCGGCCAGTGCCACCTATCTGGACGTCAGCAAGATCCTCGGCATTGCCCAGCAGACTGGCGCCCGGGCGATTCATCCGGGTTACGGCTTCCTGTCCGAAAACGCCGCCTTCGCCGAAGCCTGCGAAGCGGCCGGAATAGCATTCGTCGGTCCGACGCCCGAACAGTTGCGCGTGTTCGGCCTCAAGCACACCGCCCGGGCGCTGGCCAAGGAGCATGGCGTGCCCATGCTCGAAGGCACCGAGCTGCTTGAAAGCCTCGATGAAGCGCTGTCCGCCGCCGCTCAGGTCGGCTACCCGGTGATGCTCAAGAGCACCGCCGGCGGTGGCGGCATCGGTATGCGCGTGTGCCGCAGCGATGCAGAACTGCGTGACGCCTTCGAGGCGGTACGCCGGCTGGGTCAGAACAACTTCAGCGATGCCGGCGTGTTCATCGAAAAGTACATTCAGCGCGCCCGCCACCTCGAAGTGCAGATCTTCGGCGACGGCCGCGGCGAGGTCATCGCCCTGGGCGTGCGCGACTGCTCGGTGCAGCGACGCAATCAGAAGGTGCTGGAGGAAACCCCTGCCCCCAACCTGCCGGACGGCATGTCCGAGGCCCTGTGCCAGGCCGCCATCCAGCTGGGCAGGGCGGTCAGCTACCGCAGCGCCGGCACCGTCGAGTTCGTCTACGACAGCGAGGCCGACCGTTTCTATTTTCTGGAGGTGAACACCCGGCTGCAGGTCGAGCACGGCGTCACCGACCAGGGCTGGGGCGTGGATCTGGTGAGCTGGATGATCCAGCTGGCGGCGGGCGACCTGCCTGCCCTGAACACCCTCGCCGAGGGACTCAGGCCCACCGGACATGCCATCCAGTCGCGTCTGTACGCCGAAGACCCCGGCCGGGATTTCCAGCCCTGCCCGGGTCTGCTCACCGCGGTCGAGTTTCCCCCAGCGGATGGACAGCACCTGCGCATCGATACCTGGGTTGAAGCCGGCTGCGAGATTCCTCCGTACTTCGATCCGATGATCGCCAAGGTGATCGTCTGGCAGCCGAGTCGCGAGCAGGCCATCGCTGCCCTCGACCAGGCGCTGGAGAGCACTCTGCTGTATGGCGTTGAGACCAATCAGGGCTACCTGCGGCAGATTCTGATGGACGCGCCCTTCGCCAGCGGCAACCCCTGGACCCGCTGCCTGGAGAACCTGCAGTACCAGAGCGTCAGCTTCGAGGTACTCACCGGCGGCACCCAGACCACGGTGCAGGATGTGCCGGGACGGATTGGCTACTGGGCGGTCGGCGTGCCGCCCTCCGTCCCGATGGACAGCCGTGCCCTGCGCCTGGGCAACCGTTTGCTGGGCAACTCCGAAGGCGCCGCGGGCCTTGAAATCACCATGACCGGCCCGACCCTGCGCTTCAACACGGATGCGGTGATTGCTGTCACGGGTGCAGAGATCCCGCTGAGTATCGACGGACTCGCCCAGCCGATGTGTACCAGCCTGCTGATTCGCGCCGGCAACACCCTGGCGCTGGGCACCATCGCCGGAGCGGGTGCGCGCAGCTATCTAGCGATCCGGGGGGGCATCGAAGTACCCGATTATCTGGGCAGCAAGAGCACCTTCACCCTTGGCCAGTTCGGCGGGCACGCCGGCCGCGCGCTGCGTACAGGGGATGTGCTGCGGCTGAATCCGCTGACCGACGCGAGCGCCGGCGCCAGTCTGCCGGCGGTGCTGTGCAGCGACCTGCCGGCAGTCCGAACCCTGCGGGTGATCTACGGCCCCCATGCAGCGCCGGAGTATTTCACCCAGGCCTACATGGAGCGCTTCCTCTCAACCGACTGGGAAGTGCATTTCAATTCCAGCCGCACCGGCGTGCGCCTGATCGGCCCGCGTCCCGAGTGGGTGCGCGAGGACGGTGGCGAGGCGGGGCTGCATCCGTCGAACATTCATGACAACCCCTATGCCATCGGCGCGGTGGACTTCACCGGCGACATGCCGGTCATCCTCGGGCCGGACGGCCCCAGCCTGGGCGGCTTCGTCTGCCCGGTGACCATCATCGAGGCCGACCTCTGGCAACTCGGCCAGCTCAAGGCTGGTGACCGGGTGCGCTTCGTGCCAGTGGGTCTGGGCACCGCCCGGGAACTGGCCACCGCACGGACGCTTGAGGTCGAGCAACTCGCCCCCCTGTGTCCGGACGTGAGCACTCCCGAGCCGATCGCATCACCCATCGTGCTGGATATCGGCAGCGACGACACCCGACTGGTCGCACGGGTATCCGGCGACACCCATCTGCTGCTGGAAATCGGCCAGCCGGAGCTGGATCTGGTGCTGCGTTTCCGCGGGCATGCGCTGATGCAGGCGCTCGAAGCGCTGGGGCTGGACGGAGTGATCGACCTGACACCCGGGATTCGCTCGCTGCAGGTGCACTATCGGCCTGAAACACTAACCCTTGCCGATCTGCTTGAGACAGTGCAGCGCGAATGGGGCCAGGTCTGCAGCGCCCGGGATCTGAAGGTGCCCTCGCGCATCGTTCACCTGCCGCTGTCCTGGGACGATCCGGCCTGCCAACTGGCCATCCAGAAGTACATGACCACGGTGCGCAAGGATGCGCCCTGGTGCCCGAGCAACCTGGAGTTCATCCGCCGCATCAATGACCTGCCCAACCTCGACGAGGTGTATCGCACGGTGTTCGAGGCCAGCTATCTGGTGATGGGTCTGGGCGATGTGTACCTGGGCGCACCGGTCGCCACGCCACTGGACCCGCGCTACCGGCTGGTCACCACCAAGTACAACCCGGCGCGCACCTGGACCGCGGAGAACTCGGTGGGCATCGGCGGGGCCTACATGTGCGTATACGGCATGGAGGGTCCGGGCGGATACCAGTTCGTCGGACGCACCCTGCAGATGTGGAATCGCTACCGGGAAGTGGAAGCCTTCGGTGGCCAGCCGTGGCTGCTGCGCTTTTTCGACCAGATCAGGTTCTATCCGGTCAGCGCTGATGAGCTGCTGAAAATCCGCCGTGATTTCCCGCTGGGTCGCTATCCGCTGCGCATCGAGGAGACCGAGCTGCGGCTGAACGAGTACCAGACGTTTCTGGAGCAGGAGGCGGAGGGCATTGAGGCCTTCCGCAACCAGCAGAAGGCCGCCTTCAATGCCGAACGCGAGCGCTGGATTGCCAATGGGCAGGCGGACTATCAGAGTGACGAGGCGGTCGCCGAGGCAGGTGAGGATGCGCCGCTGCAGCCTGGCGAACAGGGCGTCGAGAGCCATATCGCGGGGAACCTCTGGCAGGTGCAGGTCGAGGAAGGGACCACCGTGAAAGCCGGGGATGTGCTGGTGATCCTGGAATCGATGAAGATGGAGATTCCGCTCACCGCTCCGGTCAATGGCGTGGTGAAGTCGGTTCATGTGCAACCGGGCTCACCGGTGCGGGCTGGGCAGCGCGTGCTGGTGATCGCCGAAGGGGAGTAGCTTTTCCACCTTGGGAGCTACAGGCCTGCGCCGCTCCATGGGGTGTAGCGCCCCTGCGCTACGCCAGCGGCGGTGCAGACTGCGAAGCCGCCGGCGTCGAGCAGGAGCTCGACACCCCATAGTCCTGCGCAGATCGGGAGCTTCGGGGCCGCGAGCAGGAGCTCGACACCCACGGTCCTGCGAACCGGGAGCTTCGGGGCCGCGAGCAGCAAGGTCCAGCCGGGCTCGGCGCTACGGGGTGGCGCCACGCAATGGGGTGTAGCGCCCCTGCGCTACGCCAGGGGCGGTGCAGACTGCGAAGCCGTCAGCGTCGAGCAGGAGCTCGACACCCCATAGTCCGGCGCAGATCGGGAGCTTCCGGGCAGCGAGCAGGAGCTCGACACCCCATAGTCCTGAGCGAGTGGAGGGTTACTTCCCAGCGCCCTTTTCCAGGGCGATCTGGTAAAGGCGGTTTTTCTTTTCGCCGGTGATGCGGGCGGCGAGAGCTGCGGCCTGCTTGAGGGGCAGTTCTTCCAGAAGTGTCTCAAGGATCCGCAGCGCTTCGGGGTTGATGTCGTCGCCGGAGCGGGGCTGCGCGCCTTCAACGACCAGCACTGCCTCGCCTCGCTGCTGATCAGGGTCGTTGCGCACCCACTCGACCAGTTCGGCCAGTGGCGCGCCGTGCAGGGTTTCGAAGGTCTTGGTCAATTCCCGGCAAAGCACGACCTGACGGGACGGTCCCAGCACTTCGTGCATGTCTTCCAGACATTCGAGCAATCGATGGGGAGCCTCGTAGACCATCCAGGTACGCTCCTCGTTCAGCAGAGCCTGCAGACGCTGGCGACGACCATGGGCCTTGGCGGGCAGAAACCCCTCAAAAGCGAAACGATCCGATGGCAACCCGGCTCCGCTCAGCGCGGCGATCAGGGCGCTGGGCCCGGGTATCGGCGACACCCGTATGCCCGCCTCCCGGGCCTGACGCACCAGATGGAAACCGGGATCGGAGATCAGTGGGGTACCCGCATCCGAGATGAGCGCGAGATCCTGTCCCTGCAGCAGACGCTCGACCAGTTGCACACTCTTGTCCCGCTCGTTGTGATCATGGCAGGCCGTGGTAGCGGTCTGGATACCGAAGTGCTGAAGCAGCCGCGCACTGTGACGGGTGTCTTCCGCGGCGATCAAGCTTACGCTGCGCAGCACGTCCAGCGCTCGCGGCGAAATGTCCTGAAGATTACCTATCGGCGTGGCGACTACGTAGAGCGTACCGGCTTGAGCGGCCATGGTGAGTCCTGCAAGGTGGCTGAGCGGCACATTGTACAGACGTGACCGGCATCCGGCTAAGCGCATGGCGGTCAACAGGCCCCTTGGTTACAATGCGGGCTGACTGTTCATGGAGCGCCGCTGCCGCGCCCCCACTGCAAGGAACTCCAGATGTCGCGCATCCACTCGCTGTCTCTGTCCGCCGTGGCGCTTGCCCTCGTGCTCGCTGGCTGTGCCTCGCCGCCCACGCAGCTGGCTGACCTTCCCCGTACGCCCGATGCTTCTGTCGAGCAAATTCTGCAGAACGCCTCGCGTCGGTCGGGGGCAGAGGCGAATCTGCTGCGCCTTCACGCGGCGACTGTCGCTTCGGAAAACAACCGGCACGAGCAGGTCCGCAGCATCCTCGCGTCGATCCCGCAGAGTGACCTGCCATCGGACCAGCAGCTGCGTTTCAGTGAACTTCAGGCTTCCAGTTCGCTGGCGCTCGGCCAACCATCCGCAGCGCTACGTGCACTTCAGCATCCGTCCGTCGCGCAGCTCGAAACGCTACCACTGGATGATCAGATCCGCATTCTGCTGCTGCGCGCCGAAGCCCGCGCAGCCTCTGGCGCTCCGCTCGAAGCGGCACGGGAGAGAGTATTCGTCGACGGCTTGCTGCCCGAGGAGCGTCGTCCGGAAAACGACCAGGCCATCTGGGCGCTGATCAACCAGGCGTCCACCCCTGAGCTGCAACAGGCCGCCGCCGGCGCCACCGGCGACATGTCCGGCTGGCTGCGGCTGGCTCTGATCACTCGGGAACAGCCGAACATCGATCTGCAGGTCCGCGCACTGGAGCAATGGCAACGCACCTATGCCAACCACCCGGCTGCAAGCGCCCTGCCCGAGTCCATGACCCAACTGCTGGAACTGCACGCCAGCCGCCCGCGTCATATCGCGCTGCTGCTGCCCTTCCGTGGTCCGCTGGCGAGCGCGGCGCAGGCCCTGCGCGACGGTTTCCTTGCTGCCCAGTACCAGGCCCACGCCGAGGGTCTCGAGCAGCCGCGGGTCACGCTCTACGATACCGCCGCCTACCCGGATCTGGCGGCCTTTTATCGCCAGGCGCAGGCCGATGGCGTGCAATGGGTAGTGGGTCCGCTGGAGCGCGACCAGGTGACCCGTCTGGCGAATATGGGCCAGTTGCCTCTGCCTACGCTGGCCCTCAACTACACCGATGGTCCCGGCGCGGCACAGCAGACGCTGTTTCAGTTCGGCCTGGCGCCCGAGGACGAAGCCCGCTCAGCGGCCTACCGGGCCTGGGATGATGGCCATCGCAGCATGGCGGCGTTGGTGGCCCAGACCGACTGGGGCCAGCGCGCCTACCTCGCGTTCGCCCAAACCTGGCAGGAACTGGGCGGAACCCTGATAGGCCGTGAAACCATCGATCAACCCGCAACGGTCGCTAACCAGATCGCCGACCTGCTACGCATTCGCCAGAGCGAACAGCGTGGCGCACGCATTCGCCAGGTACTGGGTGATGACGTTGTCGTACAACCAACCCCGCGTAACGATCTGCATGCGATATTCCTCGCGGCCAATCCGCAGCAGGCGCGGCAGATCAAGCCTACCCTGGCCTTCCAGTACGCAGCGGACCTGCCGGTATATGCCACCTCCCATGTCTATCAGCTGGGTGGCGACCCCGGCCAGAATGCCGACCTGGACGGCATCATGGTAGCGGAAATCCCCTGGCTGCTAACCCGTACGGACGGCCTGTACCAGCCGGTAAGCAGCAGTTGGCCACAGGCGTCCGGCCCCCTTGGACGGCTTTATGCTATGGGTGTGGATGCGCAGCGCATATTCCGCCGACTCCCGCAGATGCAGGAGTTTTCGGAAACCCGCATCGAGGGTGCTACCGGCACGCTGGTGCTCGCGCAGGACGGCCGGGTACAACGGCGCCTGCAGTGGGGCGTTATTCGAGATGGAAGACTGGTCCCCGCCGATGAGGTTGTTATCTCACGATGAATCGCCTGACCGAGAAGCAGACACTGGGCAATCAGGCCGAACGCCTGGCTGAACAGTTGCTGCTTGGTCAGGGTATGCGCCTGCTGGCACGCAACTATCGCTGCAAGCAGGGCGAGCTTGATCTGGTCATGCGCGACAGGGATACAGTAGTATTCGTGGAAGTGCGCTACAGGCGCACCAGCCACTGGGGCAATGCTGCGGAAACGGTTGACTGGCGCAAGCAGAAACGACTCATAGCCGCCGCCCACCATTACATCCTGACGCACCCCCACCTGGCAGAAAGCGCCTGTCGCTTCGATGTCATTGCCGCCGAAGGCAACCCTGCGGACCCGGGGAGCTACCGCTGGATCCGCGAAGCTTTTACCTGCTAACGAGTCCTCCCTATGGATATGCAACACCGTATCAGGCAGCTGTTCACCGACAGCATCGAAACCAAGACCCGGGCGATGGAAGTGCTGGGGCCCAGCATCGAGCAGGCGAGCCAGTTGATGGTCAACAGCCTCCTCAGCGAAGGCAAGCTACTCGCCTGCGGCAACGGCGGCTCGGCCGGCGATGCGCAGCACTTTTCCTCCGAGCTGCTGAATCGCTTCGAGCGTGAAAGACCGAGCCTGCCAGCTATCGCTCTGACCACTGACAGCTCCACCATCACCTCTATAGCCAACGACTACAGCTACGAGGAAGTATTTTCCAAGCAGATCCGCGCCCTCGGGCAACCCGGTGACGTGCTTCTGGCGATTTCGACCAGCGGTAACTCAGGTAATGTGCTGCAGGCCATTCAGGCAGCGCATGACCGCGACATGCTGGTCGTTGCTCTGACCGGGCGTGATGGGGGCGCCATGGCTTCCCTGCTACTGCCTGAAGACGTCGAGATACGGGTCCCCGCCCGCTCTACCGCGCGCATCCAGGAAGTGCATCTGCTCGCCATCCACTGCCTGTGTGATCTTATCGACCGCCAGCTATTCGGGAGTGAAGAATGATGCGCCTGGCTTTGCTGCTACTGACAGCTTCCCTGGTCGCTGGCTGCGCCGGCGTGGTCAGCGCAACCCGCGACGACCCACTGGTGGCAAACCACGGTACACGCACACTCGGCAGCACCATTGATGATCAATTGATCGAGACCCGCGCGGGCGTCAACATCGCCAAGGCGCACCCCGACCTGGAGCGCCTGGCGCGGGTCAACGTTACCAGCTTCAACGGCGTGGTGCTGCTTACCGGACAGGTTCCGAGGGAGGAGCTTCGCGGCATCGCGGCCCGGACCGCGGCGGAAGTGCAAAGGGTCAAGGTCGTGCATAACGAACTGACGGTGGGAGCGAACCTTTCGCTGTTGGCGCGCAATAACGACGCCCTGATTACCACTAACGCAAAAACCCGACTCCTCGCCGACAGTTCGATCCCGGGTCGACGAATCAAGGTCACCACCGAAGCCGGCGTAGTCTATCTGATGGGGCTGGTTCGCAGACAGGAGGCAGAGTTCGCCGTGCAGGCCGTGCAACAGGTCGGCGGGGTGCAGCGTATCGTCAAGCTGTTCGAATACATCGACTGACGAGTGCCCGGGGCTGCAGACCGCAGCCCTCTTCTGCCCTATTTCACTACTTTCAGGGAAGGCCTGCTGGCCTGGGGCTTCTCTTCCTGACCTGGCCCCTCTTCCGGCGGCGGAGGGCTCGGCTCGATCTCGAAGACCATACCCTGGCCATTTTCCCGGGCATAGATCGCCATAACCGACTGGGCCGGTAGCCAGACTTGCTGCGCCTGGCCACCGAAGCGCCCATCGAAGCTGATGCGTTCGTTGTCCATCTCGAGATGACGAATGGCGCTTGGTGAAAGGTTCAGGACGATCTGACCATCCTCGACAAAACCCTGAGGAACCACCGTTTCCGGATACGCGGCATTCACCAGAACATAGGGCGTGCACTGATTGTCGAGAATCCACTCGTACAGCGCACGAATGAGATAGGGTCTGCTTGAGCTCATCTGAGCCATGCGGGCCTCCTGGTTATTACCGTGATTACTGCATTTCCTTTTCGGCAGCGGACAGGCTCAGCATGAATCCCTCACGCTGGAAGATGCGCTCCATGTAATCCTGGAGAGGCTTGGCCTGTTTCGGCAGCTCCACTCCCAGCATCGGGAGACGCCATAGGATGGGCGCAATACAGCAGTCCACCAGGCTGAATTCCTCGCTCATGAAGAATGGCATCTCGGCGAAGACCGGCGCCACTCCAATAAGGCTCTCACGCAACTCCTTGCGCGCCTTGGTAGCCGAGGCAGCTGGAGTGCGCGGATCTATCAGCGTGTCCACCAGGCCACACCAGTCACGCTGAATACGATACATCAGCAGCCGACTGTTGGCACGGGCCACCGGGTAGACCGGCAGCAGCGGCGGATGGGGAAAGCGCTCGTCGAGGTATTCCATCATGATGTTCGGCTCATAGAGCACCAGATCACGATCCAGCAGTGTGGGTACGCTGTTGTACGGATTGTTCTCCGCGAGCTCCTGAGGGTGGTCGCCCGGCTCGACGTTCACCACATCGACCGTTACGCCCTTTTCCGCCAGTACGATGCGTACCCGATGGCAGTAATGATCACGCGGGTCGGAGAAGAAAGCCATCGAGGAACGCTTGTTGGCGGTAACACCCATAGATCAACCCTCATCCTTTGGCGGATTGCGGTAACGCCGTGCCGCAAGATGCGGTACGCAATGAAATGGCCTGGCCGTGTGATCCGGCCTTGGGCAGTGGCGGAGATTATACCCCAGAAACAAGCGCGCGCCCCTAAGGGCGCGCGCAAAACCTGCCAAAGTGTCCGGCTTAGTGAATATCTCTCCAGTATTCACGCTTGAGCAGGTAGGCGAACACGAAGAAGAACGCCAGGTACAGCAGAACGTAGACACCGATGCGATGACGCTCGAGCTTGATCGGGTCGGCGGAGTAGGCCAGGAAGTTGACCAGGTTACGCACCGTGGTGTCGTATTCCTGCTCGCTCATGCTGCCGGTACCTTCGACCACGGTGATCACGTCACACTGTTCTTCCTTGATCACTTCGCCGGTCAGGGTGTCACGTGCGGCGTGACGGCCATCCATCACCGGCATCGCCTTGCAGCCGATCACGGCACGTCCCTGCAGCTCGTCCAGAACGTGCGGCATACCCACGTTAGGGAATACGCGGTTGTTCCAGCCCAGCGGGCGTGAAGGATCTTCGTAGAAGGTCTTCATGTAGGTGTACAGCCAGTCGACCCCCCGTACACGGGCGACCAGGGTCAGATCCGGCGGCGGGCCACCGAACCAGTCACGGGCGTCGGAAACGCGCATGCTGCTACGCATGTGCTCACCAATGAGCGCACCGGTGAAGACCATGTTCTCGAGCATGAGCTCATCAGGGATGCCCAGGTCGTTGGCAACCCGCTCGTACCGCTGGAACTGCGCAGAATGGCAACCCATGCAGAAGTTGACGAAGGTGCGCGCGCCATCCTGCAGCGATTCCTTGTCACGCAGATCGATATTGGCTTTTTCGAGCGGGTAGCCGCTGGGCGCCGCCAGGGCGACGCAGGGCAACAGCGCGAACAGCACGGCAATCAGTTGTTTTTTCATTAGCCAGAAACCCTCTCCGGAACCACTTTGGTCTTCTCCATGCTGGTATAGAACGGCATCAGGATGAAGAAAGCGAAGTACAGAACGGTGCATACCTGCGACAGCAGGGTACGACCCGGAGTCGCCGGAATGGCGCCGAGGATACCCAGGATGACGAAAGATACGCAGAAGATGATCAGCCACAGCTTGCTCATCCAGCCCTTGTACTTGATCGAGCGCACCGGGCTACGATCGAGCCAGGGCAATACGAACAGCACAGCGATCGCCGCGCCCATCGCCAGCACGCCCGGGAAGGCCGAGCCGCCAATCGCAGGAACCGCCCGCAGAATCGCGTAGAAGGGTGTGAAGTACCAGACCGGTGCGATGTGGTCAGGGGTCTTCAGCTGGTTGGCCATCTCGAAGTTGGGGTGCTCAAGGAAGAAGCCACCCATTTCCGGGAAGAAGAACACGATGGTGCAGAACACGAACAGGAACACCACCACGCCGACCAGATCCTTGACGGTGTAGTACGGATGGAAGGGAATGCCGTCCAGCGGCTTGCCGTTCTCGTCCTTCACCTTCTTGATGTCGACACCCATGGGGTTGTTCGAGCCGACTTCATGCAGCGCAATGATGTGCAGGACGATCAGCCCGAGCAGGACGATCGGCAGCGCAATCACGTGCAGAGCGAAGAAACGGTTCAGGGTGATGCCGGAGATCAGATAGTCACCGCGGACCCACTGTGCCAGATCAGGACCGATGAACGGAATGGCACCGAACAGCGAGATGATTACCTGTGCACCCCAGTAGGACATCTGACCCCAGGGCAGCAGGTAGCCCATGAAGGCCTCGCCCATGAGAACCAGGTAGATCAGCATGCCGAACAGCCAGACCAGCTCGCGGGGCTTCTGATAGGAACCGTACATGATGCCGCGCAGCATGTGCAGATAGACGACTACGAAGAACGCGGAGGCACCGGTAGAGTGCATGTAGCGCAGGAGCCAGCCCCATTCGACATCACGCATGATGTATTCGACAGACGCGAAGGCGCCCGCAGCGGACGGCTCATAGCTCATGGTCAGCCAGATACCGGTGATGATCTGGTTGACCAGTACCAGGATCGCCAGCGAACCGAAGAAATACATCACGTTGAAGTTCTTGGGCGCGTAATAGTGCGTCAGGTGGTCTTCGATGACCTTCTGGACGCCCATGCGCTCATTGACCCATGTCCATATCTTGCTCATCAGGCGTTCTCCTCGTCCAGGCCGATCACCAGAATATCGTCGGTCTCATAGGAATGCGGCGGTACCGGCAGGTTCAGCGGCGCTGGCTGATTACGCCATACACGGCCGGACATGTCGTAGTGCGAACCGTGGCAAGGACAGAAATAGCCGCCCTTCCAGTCGGCGCCCATATCGGCCGAGCCCACTTCCGGACGGAACAGCGGCGAGCAGCCCAGATGGGTACAGATACCCATGACCACGAGAACCTCCGGGTTGATGGCCCGGGTACGGGGGTCGACATAAGGCGGCTGGTCCGAGGCCTGGGAGTTCGGGTCGGCCAGAATGCCGCTGGCTTCGATCTCTTCCAGAATGGCGAGCGCCTCAGGCGTTCGGCGTGACACGAATACCGGCTGACCACGCCATTCGGCAACGATCTGCTGGCCCGCCTCAAGCTTGCTGATATTTACTCTCACAGGCGCACCAGCTGCCCTGGCTCGCGCGCTGGGGACCCAGGATCCCACGAAGGGAACCGCTACCCCTATTGCTCCGGCCGCACCCACAATACTCGTGGCTGCCAGCAGGAAGCGACGCCGGCCATTATTCACGCCGTCAGTACTCATCCAGTCGTCTCCCATCAGCTAAATAAACCTTTTCTGAAAAGGCTTAAAAGTTTTTTATAACTTGCTCGCACAAAATGAATCAGATGGTAATGAAAAACCCCTTTCTTGACAAGGAGATATCCGGCCGAAGACAAGAGCCCGTGCGGCCTGCAGCCCAGACACGGCGAGGGCTCGGGACATCCAGGGACTCAAGGGGTGCGGCAGCATGCCACAGACACGACAACGCCCGGGATCCACGAAGGACACCGGGCGCTGAAGTAACGCAGTACCGAGCTTAACGCTTGGAGTACTGAGGACGCTTACGAGCTTTGCGCAGACCGACTTTCTTACGCTCGACTTCACGGGCGTCACGCGTGACGTAACCCGCCTTGCGCAGCGCGCTACGCAGAGTCTCGTCGTATTCCATCAGCGCACGGGTAATACCGTGACGAATGGCACCGGCCTGGCCGGAGGTTCCGCCACCCTTGACGGTGACGTAGACGTCGAACTTGGCGCTGCTGTCGGTCAGCTCCAGCGGCTGGCGAACGACCATGCGGGCGGTTTCGCGACCGAAGAAATTGTCGATGCTGCGGTTGTTGATGGAGATGTTACCGCTACCCGGACGCAGGAAGACCCGAGCTGTGGCAGTCTTACGACGGCCAGTACCGTAATTTTGTGTTGCCGGCATGTTGAGACTCCCTTAGATCTTGAGTTCTTGAGGTTGCTGGGCCGCATGGGGATGAGCTGCACCTTTGTACACCTTCATCTTGCGGTACATTGCACGCCCCAGGGGGTTCTTCGGCAACATGCCCTTGACGGCACTCTCGATCACGCGCTCGGGAGCACGGGCGATCAGCTTTTCGAAGTTGATCGACTTGATACCACCCGGGAAGCCGGAGTGGCTGTAGTAGATCTTGTCCTGAGCCTTGGTACCGGTCACATGCACCTTTTCGGCATTAACGATAACGATGTAGTCACCGGTATCGACATGAGGAGTGTATTCGGGCTTGTGCTTGCCGCGCAGACGTGAGGCGACTTCGGTCGCGAGACGACCCAGGGTCAGGCCGCTGGCGTCCACGACGTACCAATCACGTTTTACGGTTTCCGGTTTGGCGCTAAAGGTTTTCATTAATCCTAGCCTCAGAGGCCGCTCTGCATATAGAAGAGGGCGAATCTTACAGAATGAATTGTGTTTTTACAAGACAACAAAGCCTAGACAGACACTCAGTGGGGGCTCTGTGGGTCTGGTGGCATCTGTGCTGTAAACAACGACAGGCTAGGCATCCTGTCGAAAGTGGCGGGCATTATGCCAAGGGAGGCAAAAAATACAACCTTTATTTGGCCGATGGTCAATAATGGACGCACCTTTCGTCACCGGAGTCTCGCCATGCAATACCGCCCTCTCGGCCGCAGTCAGATCAAGGTCAGCGCCCTGTGCCTCGGCAGCATGACCTGGGGTGAACAGAATACCCAGACCGACGCCTTCGCTCAGATCGATCGCGCCCGCGATGCCGGGGTGAACTTCATCGATACGGCGGAGATGTATCCGGTGCCACCCCGCGCCGAGACCTACACCGCGACGGAAGCGATCATCGGCAACTACTTTCGCGAACGCGGTACCCGGGACAAGTGGATTCTGGCAACCAAGGTCGCCGGTCCAAGCCGCGACATGAAGCATATACGCAACGGCCGCACCCGCTTCACCCGCGACCACATCACCAGCGCGCTGGATGCCAGCCTCAAGCGGCTGAATACCGACTATATCGACCTCTACCAACTGCACTGGCCGGATCGTAATACCAATTACTTCGGCGCCCTTGGCTACCGACACGATCCGGACGAACACTTCACTCCCATCGAAGACACCCTGGAAGTGCTCGACGACCTGGTCAAGGCCGGCAAGATACGTGAGATCGGCCTGTCCAACGAAACGCCCTGGGGCGTCTGTCGGTTCCTGCACCTTGCGGCGACACACGGCTGGCCCCGTATCGCCTCGATCCAGAACCCCTACAACCTGCTGAATCGGAGCTATGAGGTGGGCCTGGCGGAAATATCGATGCGTGAACAGGTCGGCCTGCTTGCCTACTCACCCCTCGCTTTCGGCGTCCTGACCGGGAAATACCTCAACGGGCTAAGACCCGAGAAGGGACGCCTGACATTGTTCAGCCGCTTCAGCCGCTACAGCAATCCCGAGGCGCAGGCTGCCTGCGCTCGCTACGTGCAACTGGCCCGCGAGCACGGCATGGATCCCGCACAGATGGCGCTGGCGTTCGTCACCAGACAACCTTTCGTCACCAGCAACATCATTGGTGCGACCAATATGGATCAACTGAACCGGAATCTCAGCAGCGTCAACATGGGCCTGCCGGACATTGTCCTTGAGGCGATTGCAGCCATCCACCGCAGCCAGCCCAACCCGGCACCCTGAGACAGGGAGTCCCTCGCCGTGCACTATCGGTCACCCTGCTGGCCGATAGTGGCACTTGCGCCTGGCAACAAGATGCTTTAGTCATGATATGGCCGAAATACCCCATAAGAAAAAGGGCCAGCATGCAAAGCAATCTTCCGCCACCGCCTACCTTGACGCAGGTCGCGATACTCGCAACCGATGGCACCATCGGAGCCACCCTGATGCAGGCCAAGGACTTCTTCTACATGGCCAGCCTGCGTGACGGACGGCGGCGCGGCCTCGGGCTTGTGCCGGGCTTTCGCACATCGATCGCGGCTCCGGACGAGCGTCCGGTGACCAGCTTCAGCCAGGATCCTGTTCCCAGCGATGCGCGGATCGGGGAGCTGCAGCCGCAGATAATCCTCATCCCCCCGTTCTGGGGTGATTTCGATCAGTTGCGTGGGCGTTATCCGGGGATAGTCCCTTGGCTGCAGGCGGAACACGCCCGTGGCACCCTGATCGGCGCAAGCGCCTCCGGCGTCTACTGGCTTGCGGAAGCGGGGCTGCTCGATGGCCAGGAGGCAACCACCTACTGGCGTTTCTACGACGAGTTCACCCGGCGCTTCCCACGGGTCAGCCTGAACCGCGAAAGGCATATTACCGAGAGCGCCGGAGTGCTCTGCGCATCGGGCGTGACCTCTGCCGGCGACCTGTACATCCATCTGATAGAACGCTTCTGCGGGGTCGCTATCGCCCAGGGGGTAGCGCGGGATGCCCTTTACGAGGTGCACCGAAACTACACCCCCGGCGCGCTGGGCTTCGGAGGGCAGAAAATGCATCGGGATCTGGCGATACTGCAGGTTCAGCAGTGGCTGGAAGAACACTACGCGGAAAAATTCAGGTTCGAAGACGTGGCCAGCCAGCACGGAATGAGCATCCGCAACTTCATGCGGCGCTTTCAGAACGCCACTGGTGACAAGCCGCTCCATTACCTGCAGCGGCTGCGCATCGAAACCGCGCGCAACCTGCTCGGCACCACGCGCCGAAGCATAAAGAGCGTCAGCTACGATGTGGGCTATGATGACGCCAGCTTTTTCGCCAGGCTGTTTCGCCAGCATACCGGCGTATCACCCAACGAATACCGCCGACAGTTTCGCCAACCGGGGCTCTGACAGCCCTCAGGGGCGGTGCGGGCGAGCCAGAAACTCGTGGGACTGCATTTCCAGCAGACGGCTCAGGGTGCGCTGAAACTCGAACTCCAGGCGCCCACCGCTGTACAGATCCTTCAGCTCTACCTCGGCGGAGATGATCAGCTTGACGTTGCGATCATAGAACTCGTCGACCAGGTTGATGAAGCGACGGGCCATGTCATCCTTGCTCTTGCCCATCTGTTCGACGTTGGCGAGCAGCACCGCGTGAAAGATCTTGGCCAGTTCGATGTAGTCGTTCTGGCTCCGCGGGCCGTCGCACAGCTCGCGGAATTCGAACCAGGCGACATCTTCGCAAACCCGGACCGACTGGATCGGACGGTTGTTGATGCTCAGCGACTCGCCCTCCACCGCGCGGTCCATGTCTGGCACCAGACTATCGAAACTGCGCTGCAGGCTGATGTTCGCCTCGGTATCAAGTGGGTGGTGGTAAAGCTCGGCCTGTTCCAGCGCACGCAGGCGATAGTCGACACCGTTATCCACGTTGACCACTTCGGTGTGCCTGTTCAGCAGGTCGATGGCTGGCAGAAAGCGTGCCCGCTGCAATCCATCGCGGTACAGGCCGTCCGGCACAATGTTCGAGGTCGCGACCAGCGTCACCCCATTGGCGAACAGCTCTTCCATCAGCGTGCCGAGAATCATCGCATCGGTGATATCGGATACGAAAAATTCGTCGAAACAGATGACCCGAGCCTCTTCCGCGAACTGTCGGGCGATGAGGGAAAGAGGGTTCTTTTCACCCTTGCGCGCCTCGAGCTCCTGGTGCACCCGTTGCATGAAACGGTGGAAGTGGGTCCGCATCTTCTGCTTGATGGGCAGCGCTTCGTAGAAGGTGTCCACCAGATAGGTCTTGCCGCGACCTACCCCTCCCCAGAAATACAGCCCCTTGATCGGCTCGACCTTCTTGCGCAGCAGCTTGCTCAGCAGACCTGGGCGCGCGACCTCGCTGGCCACCAGGTCATCGTAGAGGCGCTGAAGGTGGCGAACCGCACGTTCCTGCGCCGGATCATGAAAGAAATCCGGGCGCTCGAGGTCGGCCTTGTAACGGGCAAGAGGGGTCATGGGTTGTACCAGTGGATTCCTACGGGGGCGTTACTCTAACCGCGCCCCGCTGCTATGGCAATTGGCGCTCAGGCCAGACGGCTGGCCACCGCTTCCTTGAGTTCTACCAGGCGGCCATGAAAGAAGTGGCCTGTCTCAGCAAAGCGCACCACCTCGACATCTGGCTGCCCCTCGAGCAGATCGAAGACGGCCTCAGGCGCAACCACCTCGTCGGCTTCCCCCATGTAAACCACGGTCCGCCCCAGCGGCAGGAGCCCTGCGAAGGGCAGGCGCTCGACCGAGGGTGCCACCAGTTGCAGACGCTCAGGCCACTCTGACAACCTGCGTGCTGCCGCTGCGGCGACATAGCCGCCAAACGAAAAGCCCATCAGCCATACCGGCAGCGACCCCAGATTGGCCTGAGCCCAGCGCAGTACCGCCAGACAGTCATCGACTTCGCCGACACCATGATCGTGGTTGCCGCTGCTGCGCCCGACGCCACGAAAATTGAAGCGGACCACGCTGGCACCCTTGTCCCGCGCGGCCCGCATCAGTGTATGCACGACCTTGTTGTTCAGGGTGCCGCCCTGCAGCGGATGCGGGTGACATACCACTGCAATCGCCACCGGCGCCTCGACTCGGGTGATCGCCAGCTCCAGATCACCACCAGGCCCTTCGATCACCTGCGTTTCTTCGCTACTGCGACTCATCTGCACTCCCCGTGACTGTTGAGCTTCGACCATCGTCGGATCGGTTGCCAAGACTAGCAAGTACTAGCCTTGGATAGGAAATATCGTTACCGTAACTACATGAACGCCTGGCGCTAGGCCTGCTGCGTCAAGCCCTGAACAGCTCAACGAGGTACCATGGTGGAAGCTAACGAAAACCTCTGGATCGCCGTGGCCATAGCTTTGGCCGTCGGGATCGTCATCGGCGTGATTCTGGCGCGGCTAACCCGCCACGTTGGCAGCAGCCAGGGCGGCAGCGTCCATGCTCAACTGGAAAGTCTGCAACTGCGCTTCGAAGAGTACCAGCAGGAGGTCGCCAGTCATTTCAAGGAGACCGCGACGCTGGTGAGCCGCCTCAATCGCAGCTACCGGGAGGTGCAGGAACACCTGACCCAGGGCGCGGTCGAACTTGCACCCGACGACATGACGCGTCAGCGTCTGCTCGCCGCGCTGGAGCAGGATGACAGCGACCTGCCCGGAGCGGGCAGCAAATCCGGCTATGGCAAAGGTCGGGTGGAACCCGTCTTCGACACCCTCGAGCCGCCACGGGACTATGCGCCCAAGAGCGACGAAGGCCCAGGCACGTTGTCCGAGGAATATGGTGTCCGGCGCAAGCACTAGTCCTGTCCCCCGGTAATGCCGGGGGCTTTCTCCCTGGATGATTCCGGATGCCGGCTCTACCCGACAACGCCTTTCTGACCCACGCGCCCGGTGACCCGCTTGATCTCACGATCAGAGGCGACTGGACCCTCGAGAATTATGCCCAGCTGCGCCAATTGATATCCGGCAAGGGCGGTGCCCGCGCCGCCTTCATGCGTGCCGACCTCAGCGGGCTGCGTCGCCTGGATACGGCGGGCGGGCAACTACTCGCCGAATTGCTCGGCCGCGACCTGCTGCAGGCCGCAGCTGATGGCGCCAGCGAGATGCCTGAGGAGCGCCGCGTTCTGTTGCGACGCATCGCAGCCAACCTCAGCGTAGAGCCGGAGGCCCAACCCCGTGAGACCAATGCACTCGGTGACGTGCTGGAACAGGTCGGCCGAGGCATGGCGGCCTTCTGGGAACATCTCACTTCGCTGCTGGGTTTCATTGGCCTGACCCTGAGCGGCCTTGCCCGCAATCTGTTCAGACCTAAAAACTGGCGGCTCACTGCCGTCGCCGCCCAGCTGGAACAGACTGCGCTGCACGCGGTACCTATCGTCGCCCTGCTGACCTTCATGGTCGGCGCGGTAGTAGCCTTTCTCGGGGCGACCATCCTGGCAGCCTTCGGTGCCACTATATACACAGTGGACCTGATAGCCTTTTCATTCCTGCGCGAGTTCGCCGTATTGCTGACAGCGATCCTGATGGCCGGGCGTACCGCCAGCGCGTTCACGGCCCAGATCGGCTCGATGAAGGCCAATGAAGAGATCGACGCCATTCGCACCCTGGGGCTCGACCCGCTGGACATTCTGGTTCTGCCGAGGGTGCTGGCGATGGTCATCGCCCTGCCCCTCCTGACGTTCGTCGCGATGATCTCCGGCATGTTCGGCGGCGCACTGGTTTGCGCTCTCAGCCTGGATATCTCGCCCACCATGTTCATCAACATCGTCCAGCAGAACGTCGAAATGCGGCACTACCTTCTGGGAATCGCCAAGGCGCCTGTTTTTGCCTTCCTCATCGCCATCATTGGCTGCCTGGAGGGCTTCAAGGTCTCGGGGAGCGCCGAATCAGTGGGCGAACACACCACGTCCAGCGTAGTCCAATCGATATTCGTGGTGATTCTGGTGGACGCGCTGGCGGCACTTTTCTACATGGAGATGGGCTGGTGACAAAGCTCCAGGACGATCCGATCGTCGAGGTAAGGGGGCTGGTCAACCGCTTTGGTACCCAGACCATTCACCAGAATCTCGATCTGGATATTCGTCGCGGTGAGATACTCGGTGTCGTAGGCGGCTCGGGCACTGGCAAATCGGTTCTGTTGCGCTCCATCGTCGGTCTCCGTCGGCCCACCGCCGGTAGCGTAAAGGTCTTTGGAGAGGATCTTCAGCAGCTCGGACCCGCTGAGCGGTCACGGCTGGAACGGCGTTTTGGCGTCCTGTTCCAGGCCGGCGCGCTGTTTTCTTCGCTGACCGTTACCGAAAACGTGGCCTTGCCCCTGATCGAGCACGCCGGACTGAGCCGTGCGGACGCAGAACACCTGGCAAGCATGAAGCTGGCCCTGGCAGGCCTTCCCGCCAACGCTGGTCAGAAGTTTCCGTCGGAGCTGTCCGGCGGCATGGTCAAGCGCGCTGCACTGGCGCGCGCCTTGGCGCTGGATCCGGACATCCTGTTCCTCGACGAGCCGACCGCGGGCCTTGACCCCATAGGCGCAGCCGCCTTCGATGAGTTGATCAGGACGCTGAGAGATGCAATGGGCCTCAGTGTATTTCTGGTCACCCACGACCTCGACACGCTGTACGCCATATGTGACCGGATTGCGGTACTGTCCGACAAACGCGTTCTGGTCGCCGATACACTGGACCGGGTTGCCGCTACCGACAATGCCTGGATTCAGGATTACTTTCATGGTCCCCGGGGACGTGCCGCGTCCCTCGCCGCCCGTCGCAACCGCCCATCGGAGCCTGTTTGATGGAAACTCGCGCACATCACATCCTCATCGGCTTGTTCACCCTGCTGGGTGGCCTGGCGGCGATCGCCTTCGCCATCTGGATCGGTAACGCCTCGACCAGCCGGGAATTCAACTTCTACACGGTAGTGTTCAACGAGGCCGTGACGGGGCTCTCCCGTGGAAGCACCGTGCAGTACAGCGGCATTCGAGTGGGCGACATCACTGACCTGCGTCTGGATCCGCGAGATCCGCGACGCGTCCTGGCGGAAATTCGAGTAGGCTCGGAGGTACCGATCACTGAAGATACCCGGGCGCGCCTCTCCTTCACCGGCATCACCGGAACCTCGGTCATCGAGCTGAGCCACGGCTCGCCGGACAGTCCACTACTCACTGCCGAGGAAGGAGAGAACCCGGTGATTATCGCCTCACCCTCGCCCATCGCGACACTCCTGGCCGACGGAGAAGATCTGATGACCAATATCAACCAGCTGGTTTCCAGTGCCAGACTGATCATCTCCGAGGACAATGCCAGCCGCATCGGCAATACGCTCGAGTCCATCGAACTTGCCACCCGTAGCATTGCCGAGCAGAGCAGTGATGTACGTACCCTGGTCGCCGAACTGACCCGCGTCAGTCAGCAGGCCACCAGAACGCTGGAACAGACCGGCGGGCTCATGAACAATGCCAACGAATTGCTCACCGGCCAGGGCACCCGCACCTTAGATGGCGCGGAACAGGCGCTGAGTTCCATCGCGCGTACCAGTGCCACCCTCGAGACGCTCCTCAGCGAAAACGCCGAAGCCTTCGCCAACGGCATGCAGGGACTGGGGCAGTTGGAGCCAGCCATCAACGAACTGCGAGGCAGCCTGTCCTCGCTGCGCAACATCACGCGCCGCCTGGAAGACAACCCCACCCGTTTCCTGCTGGGGCGCGACACCCTTGAGGAGTTCGAACCTTGAAAACGTTCACCGCCCCGTTCCGCAGCGCCTGTCTTGGAGCCCTGATCCTGATGGGAGGATGCACTATCCTGCCGGAGTCAGAGCCGCTCAAGGTCTTCCAGTTTCCAACGACTACCATGCAGCAGGGTACGACTGAAGAGCTGGACCTTTCGCTACGGATCAACACGCCTCAGGCCGGTTTCGCCCTCAGCGGGCCGCGAATTCTGGTCAATCCCGAAGGCCAGCAACTCAGTACCTACCGGGGAGCGCGCTGGTCTGACCCTACGCCGGCGATTCTGCGCGAGCATCTGGCCAGATCATTCGTGCTGCATGGTGGCGTGCGGACGGTTAGTACGGACGAACACTCGCTGCACGCAGATGTACAACTCGGTACTGATCTAAGGCGCTTTCAGGTGATCTATGCAGGGGGGCCGCGGGCAGTGATAGAACTGGACGCGCGAGTGATCGAGTCGTCCACTCGACGGGTCCTGGCCTACCGCACCTTCGTTGTCGAGGAGCCCCTTCAGGATGAGCAGGTACCCGGGGTGGTCGACGCCTTTGGTATCGCCGCCGACCGGCTAGGGACCGAACTGGTGCCCTGGGCACTGCAAACGCTGCGGGACAGAGGAACCCAGGCCGCTCGCTGAGCGAGCGGCTGGCTAGGGCAGGATTACTCCCACTCGATGGTCGCTGGCGGCTTGCTGGAGATATCGTAGGTCACACGGGACACCCCGGTGATCTCGTTGATGATACGGTTGGATACCGTCTCGAGAAACTCGTACGGCAGATGTGCCCAGCGTGCCGTCATGAAGTCGATGGTTTCGACTGCGCGCAGCGCGATGACCCATTCGTAACGACGACCGTCGCCCACCACCCCTACCGACTTGACCGGCAGAAATACGGCGAAGGCCTGGCTGGTCTTCTCGTAAAGACCGGCGCGGCGCAGCTCTTCGATGAAGATGTGATCGGCACGGCGAAGGATGTCGGCGTATTCCTTGCGGACTTCCGCCAGGATGCGCACACCAAGCCCCGGACCCGGGAACGGGTGACGGTAGACCATGTCGTAGGGCAGACCCAGTTCCAGACCGATCTTGCGAACCTCATCCTTGAACAGCTCGCGCAGCGGCTCGACCAGTTCGAAGGCCATGTCGTCCGGCAGCCCGCCTACATTGTGGTGCGATTTGATGACGTGAGCCTTGCCGGTCTTCGCGCCGGCGGATTCGATGACGTCCGGGTAGATAGTGCCCTGTGCCAGGAAGCGAATACCTTCGAGCTTGGCGGCTTCTTCGTCGAATACCTCGATGAAGGTGCGACCAATGATCTTGCGCTTTTCCTCAGGATCAGTGACGCCCAGCAGCCGCGACAGAAACATGTCTTCACGGTCAGCTCGGATCACCTTCACGCCCATGTTTTCGGCGAACATGGCCATCACCTGTTCACCTTCATGCAGACGCAGCAGGCCGTTGTCGACGAACACGCAGGTCAACTGATCACCGATGGCCTGATGCAGCAGTGCCGCGACCACCGAGGAATCCACGCCACCAGACAGGCCCAGTAGCACCTTCGCATCGCCTACCTGTGCGCGAACCGTGGCAATGGCGTCCTCCACGATGTTGGAAGGCGTCCAGAGAGCCTCGCAGCCACAGAGTTCGAGCAGAAAGCGCGACAGGATACGCTGGCCCTGCTTGGTATGGGTGACCTCGGGGTGAAACTGCACACCATAGAAATGACGCGTTTCATCGCCCATGGCGGCGATCGGGCAGCTCGGGGTGCTGGCAAGGATATGAAAGCCCGGCGGCAGCTCGACCACCTTGTCACCGTGACTCATCCACACATCCAGGCTGAGCAGGCCATCGAGATCGATATGATCTTCGATGCCAGCGAGGAAATCACTCTTGCCGACAATATCCACTCGGGCGTAGCCGAATTCCTGCTTGTCAGAACCCTGCACCTTGCCGCCCAGCTGTTCGGCCATGGTCTGCATGCCGTAGCAGATACCCAATACCGGTACGCCCAGTTGGTAGACCACTTGGGGCGCGCGCGGTGAGCCCTCGTTGGGCACCGACTCAGGGCCACCGGCGAGGATAACGCCCTTGGGGGCGAAGGCGCGAATCGCCGCCTCGTCCATGTCCCAGGCGTGAATCTCGCAGAACACTCCGATCTCGCGCACTCGTCTGGCGATAAGTTGGGTGTACTGCGAACCGAAGTCCAGGATCAGGATGCGGTGTGCATGTATGTCTTGATGCGCCATGTGAGGCCTCGAAGCAAATTGAACGGCAGATACGAAACCAGCCGGCAGGGCCGGCTGGTGGACGGCTGAATCAGGATCAGCCGACGCGGTAGTTGGGCGCTTCCTTGGTGATCTGCACGTCATGGACGTGGGACTCACTCATGCCGGCGCCGGTGATGCGCACGAACTGCGGCTTGGTCCGCATCTCCTGAATACTGGCACAGCCAGTGTACCCCATGGAGGCACGCAGACCGCCCATCAGCTGCAGAATGATGGCCGCCAGCGGCCCCTTGTATGGAACCCGGCCCTCGATACCCTCGGGCACCAGTTTCTCCGCTCCGGCGCTGGAGTCCTGGAAGTAGCGGTCAGCCGATCCGCCACCCGCATTGGACATGGCACCGAGCGAGCCCATTCCACGATAGGCCTTGTACGAGCGGCCCTGGAACAGTTCGACCTCACCCGGCGCTTCTTCGGTGCCAGCAAACATCGAGCCCATCATCACCACCGAGGCACCTGCGGCGATGGCCTTGGCCAGGTCACCGGAAAAACGGATGCCGCCGTCGGCGATCAGCGGGACGTCGGTATCCTTCAGTGCCGCGGCCACATCGGCGATCGCCGACATTTGCGGTACGCCGACACCAGCCACGATGCGCGTGGTGCAGATCGAGCCTGGGCCAATACCCACCTTCACCGCGTCCGCGCCGGCTTCGGCAAGCGCCAGAGCGGCTTCGCCAGTAGCGATATTGCCGCCAATGACCTGAATTTCCGGGTGGTTCTGCTTGACCCAGCGAACCCGGTCGATAACCCCCTTGGAGTGGCCATGTGCGGTATCGACGATGATCACATCAACACCGGCGGCGGCCAGTGCGGAAACGCGGTCCGGGGTGTCTGCACCGGTACCGACCGCGGCGCCAACCCGCAAGCGCCCCTGGTCATCCTTGCTCGCCCAGGGGTAGGCGCGGGCCTTTTCGATATCGTTGACGGTCATCATGCCGCGCAGCTGAAACTGGTCATTGACGATCAGTACACGCTCGATACGGTGACGGTGCAGCAACTTGCGCACCTCCTGCATGTCGGCACCTTCCTTGACCGTAACCAGACGCTCCTTCGGTGTCATCACGTCGCGTACGCGCGCAGCCATGTTGGTTTCGAAACGAACGTCACGCGAGGTTACGATGCCAACCAGATTGCCGTTATACATGACCGGCACGCCGGAGATATTGTTCTGTCGGGTCAGGTCGAACAACTGACCTACGGTAGCGTCCGCGTCGATGACGATCGGATCACGTACCACGCCGGACTCGAAGCGCTTGACCTTGCGCACTTCGGCGGCCTGCTGCTCGATGGTCATGTTCTTGTGGACGATGCCCATGCCACCTTCCTGGGCCATGGCAATGGCCAGGCGCGCTTCGGTGACGGTATCCATGGCTGCGGACAGCAGGGGAATGTTCAGCTCGATACCCCGGGTCAACCGGGTCTTGAGACTGACGTCCTTGGGCAGGACTTCGGAATATCCGGGCACCAGCAGGACATCGTCGAAGGTGAGGGCTTCTTGGCTAATACGCAGCATGACAGGCGCTCCCGGGCGGGAAAATGGAAGCACGGCATTATACCCACGCCCTGCCCTCCACTCAATTGGAATCATCCATACGGGCGACAGGCGAGATTCCCCACTGCAGTTGGCTCGGGTAGGATGGGCGCATGATAGACGAAGCCATTTTTCAGCGTCTCGGAAACGACCGGGAGGTTCTCAGCGTCAGCCAGCTCAACGCCCGTGCACGGCAGCTGCTGGAGGACGTATTTCCACGCATATGGGTCGAGGGCGAGATATCCAACCTTTCGCGGCCCTCTTCCGGACATGTGTATCTGACGCTCAAGGACAGTCGCGCTCAGGTACGCTGCGCACTGTTCCGCCAGAACGCTGCTCGGGTGCGCCTCGACCTTCGGGACGGTCTGCTGGTACAGGCCCGCGGCCGCGTCAGCCTTTATGAAGGGAGGGGCGACTACCAACTGATCCTGGAAGCCCTGGAGCCCGCCGGTGACGGCGCATTGCGTCAGGCATTCGAGGCCCTGAAGGCGAAGCTTCAGGCCGAGGGTCTGTTCGACGTCGCCGGCAAGCGGTCACTTCCAGGACACCCCCGCCGCATCGGCGTGATCACCTCGCCTACCGGCGCTGCCCTGCGCGACATAATAAGCGTATTTCGTCGCCGCGCACCTTTCATCGAGCTGGTGGTGGTGCCTACGCCGGTCCAGGGCCGGGAAGCGGCGCCGCAGATCGTCAAGGCACTGCAGCTGGCTGACAGGGGAGACTTCGATGCCTTGATCCTCGCACGGGGCGGCGGCTCGCTGGAAGACCTCTGGCCATTCAACGAAGAGGCCGTCGCACGGGCACTGCATGCCTGCTCTACCCCAACGGTTTGCGCCGTGGGGCATGAAACCGACGTCTCGATCAGCGACTTCTGCGCCGATGTGCGCGCCCCTACTCCCTCTGCCGCCGCCGAGCTGCTCAGTCCCGACCAGCAGGCCATGCTGGACACCTTGGCGGGAGCCGAACGTCGGTTACTGCGCTGCATCCAGGCCCGTCTGGACCGCGAGAAAAACTGCATCGAAAGTCTGCGCAAGCGCCTTCGCCACCCTGGCGAACGCCTCGCACAACAGGCCCAACGTCTCGATGAACTCGAGCTTCGTCTGCGGCGCGCTCAGCTACAGAACGCGCGGCAGGCTCAGCAGCGGCTGAACGGGTTAGCCGCACGACTGCAGTCACGTCACCCCGGGCAGGCGATTGCCGTGTTACGCCAACGTCTGCAGCAACTCGCTCAGCGTCTGCCGCAAGCGGCCACCCGGCAGTTGCTGCAGCGCCGCACGCAGTTCCAGGCCGCCACCCACGCGCTGCAGCTGGTCAGCCCGCTGGCAACCCTCGCGCGCGGGTACAGCATTCTGCTCGACGAACGAGGCAGGGCGCTGCGTAGTATTCGTGAGGTGCAGCCCGGCCAGCGCCTGGAAGCGCGACTCGCCGATGGCAGCATCGACCTGCGTGTCGAAACCGAGCCCACCGAACCCCACACTCTTTCCCTTCTGGACTGATCATGACCCGTGCGCTGACCCTCTTGTTGCTTGCCTGTCTGAGCCTGCCGAGCTTCGCCGAAGGCTTCATCTCGCGTCTCCTGCACAAGCCGGTGCCTGGAGGGGTTGCCGTGGTGGTGCTGCCCGAGCAGCCCCAGCCGCCCCGTGCCAGCTACCGTGACAGCCCGCTGCTGGTAGTGCGGGAGGACGGCGAGCGCTGGATAGCCATCGTCGGCATTCCGCTGGACGTGAAGCCAGGCGCCCAGCAAATCACGTTGGCTGATGGGCAGCGCCTGTCCTTCGAAGTCGGCCACAAGGAGTATCTCGCTCAGCACATCACTCTGCGCGACCAACAGCAGGTGACACCCGACCCGGCACACCAGCAGCGCATCCAACGGGAACTGGCCGAGCAGTTGGAGGCCTACCGTACCTTCAGCCCCCGCCAGCCGAGCAATTTGTACCTGGACCGGCCGGTGAACGGCAGGTTGTCGAGCGCCTTCGGACTGCGCCGTTTCTTCAATGGCCAGGAGCGCAACCCGCATTCGGGGCTGGATTTCGCAGTTCCGACCGGAACTCCCATCAAGGCGCCTGCCGCCGGACGGGTCATTCTGGTGGGTGATTATTTCTTCAACGGCAAGACCGTGTTCCTCGATCATGGCCAGGGCCTCATCAGCATGTTCTGCCATCTGTCGGCAATCGACGTGAAGGTTGGCGACGAAATTGCGCGCGGCGGCCATGTTGGCAAGGTGGGCGCCACCGGACGGGCCACCGGCCCGCACTTGCACTGGAACGTCAGCCTGAACAATGTGCGGGTCGACCCCGCAGTCTTCATCGGGGCCTTCATGCCCTGAAACGAGCGCTCCAACGGTCGCGCAAGGAAGCGCTCGATGCGCGAGGAAAGATTAACCAATATTGCGTAAAACCCATCATTTCCGATTGAATTCACCAATTTTCTGCAATCAGTTGCATAGCCCTCGCCGTACTATTAACTTTTACTGCAATAGTTGATCTTGCCCTACTCACAAGACAGGGCCGCAGAGGAAAGTTGAAATGAGCATGCTCACCGACCCGTCAGCCAAATATCGCGCCTTCAAGCCGGTCGACATTCCCGATCGTACCTGGCCATCGAAAACCATCACCGAGGTTCCCATCTGGTGCAGCTCCGATCTGCGCGATGGCAACCAGTCGCTGATCGAGCCGATGGATCCCGCGCGCAAGCTGCGCTTCTTCCAGACCCTGGTGAAGGTAGGCATCAAGCAGATCGAGGTGGCCTTTCCGTCAGCGTCGCAGACCGATTTCGATTTTGTGCGCACCCTGATTGAGGGCGGTCACATCCCGGATGACGTAACCATCCAGGTCCTCACCCAGGCCCGGGACGACCTGATCACACGGACCTTCGAATCCCTGCGCGGTGCCCGGCGGGCGATCGTTCACGTCTACAACGCCACCGCGCCGAGCTTCCGCCGCATTGTCTTCAATCAGGACAAGGCCGGTGTAGTGGCTATCGCGGTGAATGCGGCAAAACGGATTCGTGAGCTGGCCGCGCAGCAGCCTGAAACCGAGTGGACATTCCAGTATTCGCCGGAGATCTTCACCTCCACCGAACTGGATTTCGCGGTGGAAGTCTGCGATGCCGTGCTGGATGTATGGCAGCCTACCCCGCAGAACAAGGTCATTCTCAATCTGCCCGCTACGGTAGAGGTTTCCACGCCGAACATATATGCGGACCAGATCGAATGGTTTTGCCGCCATATCAGCCGGCGCGACAGCGTGCTGATCAGCCTGCATACCCATAACGACCGCGGCACCGGAGTCGCTGCCAGCGAACTCGGCCTGATGGCCGGCGCCGATCGGGTGGAAGGCTGCCTGTTCGGCAACGGCGAGCGCACCGGCAACGTCGACCTGGTCACCCTGGCGCTGAACCTCTATACCCAGGGCATTCACCCCGGGCTCGACTTTTCCGACATCGATGCGGTGCGCAAGGTGGTGGAGGAATGCAACCAGTTGCCGGTCCATCCGCGCCACCCCTACGTGGGCGATCTGGTCCATACGGCGTTCTCCGGCTCGCACCAGGATGCCATCCGCAAGGGCTTCGCCCAACAGCAGGCAGGCTCCCTGTGGGAAGTACCCTACCTGCCGATCGATCCAGCCGATATCGGGCGCAGCTACGAGGCGGTAATTCGGGTCAACAGCCAGTCCGGCAAGGGCGGGATAACCTATCTGCTGGAGCAGGAATACGGGATCAGCCTCCCCCGCCGACTGCAGATCGAGTTCAGCCAAGTGGTGCAGGGTGAAACCGACAGGCTAGGTCTGGAGATGAGTGCAGCGCAAATTCATGATCTGCTGGAACGCGAATACCTGAACGCTACTACTCCGTACGCGTTGATTCGCCACCGTCTGCAGGAGGAGAACGGCACCTCGGCGGTAGACATCGAAGTACTGAGCGAAGGAGAAACGCTGCACTGGCGTGGCCTCGGCAAAGGCCCGCTGGAGGCGCTGGTCGCAGCGCTGCCGATTCAGGTCGAAGTCATGGACTACCACGAGCATTCGATTGGTTCGGGCACCAACGCTCGGGCCGTGGCCTACATCGAGCTGCGTCTGGAGGGCCAGCGGCCCCTGCACGGCATCGGCATCGATGAGAATCTGACCACTGCCAGCTTCCGCGCGCTGCTCAGCGCACTCAATCGAGCTCTGCAAAGCGCCGAAGAACAGGCGGCGTAAACAGCAAGGGCGCCTTGGGGCGCCCTTGCTCATAGCGTGCCGACCGATTCAGCGCTTGTCCTTGCGCTTCTTCTCGGCTTTCTTGTGGTGACTCATCAGCCGGCGCTTCTTGTTCACCTGGCGTTCGCTAAGGGCGTTCTTGCGATCAGCGAAGGGATTATCGCCGCCCTTGTATTCAACCCGAATTGGCGTACCCGACAATTTCAGTACCTTGCGATAGGTATTTTCCAGATACTTGGTGTACGACCGCGGCACTGAATCCACCTGATTGCCGTGAATCACGATGATCGGTGGATTGGAGCCACCCAGATGCGCGTAGCGCAGCTTGATCCTCCGGCCATTGACCAGCGGCGGCTGATGCTCTGCCACCGCAGCCTCCAGGATCTCAGTCAGTCGCCGCGTTGGCACCTTGGTCATTGCGCTTTCGTAAGCCTTGTCGACCGACTTGTAGAGCAACCCGACGCCGCTCCCGTGCAGCGCGGAAATGAAATGCAGGTCGGCAAACTGGGTAAAGATCAAGCGGCGTTGTAGCTCGGTCTTGACGAAGTCCTTCTCGCGCTCGTCCATCCCGTCCCATTTATTGACCGCCACAACCAGCGCGCGACCCGCTTCGAGCACGAAGCCCAGCAGGTGCAGATCCTGCTCGACCACGCCCTCACGCGCATCGATCACGAAAATCACCACGTTCGCGTCTTCGATGGCCTGTAGCGCCTTGATCACCGAGAATTTCTCGACCGCCTCGAAGACCTTGCCACGGCGCCGAACCCCGGCCGTATCGATGAGCGTGTAGGGCTTTTCATGGCGATGATAGGGAATGTAGATGCTGTCACGGGTGGTGCCGGCCTGGTCGAAAACCACTACCCGGTCTTCGCCCAGCATTCGGTTCACCAGCGTTGACTTGCCCACGTTGGGTCGCCCGATCACCGCAATCTTGGTACCGATCGGCTCGACGATACGCCGCTCCACCGGATTACCTTCGGCATCGAGTTCGACCGTGGCCACGCCGTCTTCACCCAGTACCGCCTCGAGCATCGGATTGATGTTGCGTCCGTGGGCTGCGGCAATGGGGATGGGCGCACCCAGACCAAGCGAAGAAAACTCTCCCAGAATCGCGTCCTGCTGCGCACCGTCGAGCTTGTTCGCAATCAAAAAAGTGTGTTTCTGGCGCTTGCGCAGGTGACTCGCAATCATCTCGTCGGCGGCGGTTCGCCCTGCCTGTGCGTCGACCAGAAAGAGCACTGCGTCCGCCTCTTCGATCGCCAGCAGCGATTGTCCAGCCATCACGGTATCGATGCCACGCTCGTCGCCGCTGATACCTCCGGTATCGACCAGAATATAGGTCTTGCCCTGCCAGGTTGCTTCGCCGTACTTGCGATCGCGGGTCAGCCCTGCCACATCGGCAACGATTGCGTCCCGACTCTTGGTCAGGCGATTGAAGAGCGTGGATTTCCCCACATTGGGGCGCCCCACCAGGGCAATTACAGGAACCATGATCACTCCGCGCATGCTCGGCATGCCAGCAAAAACAACACGGCCGCGGCCCCTTGTGGGCAGCGGCCGGGAAAGTATAACTCGTTTGCTACTAGGGCAGGCGCAGCGCTACCAGATTACCGCTGTTGCCGTAGACATACAGGGTGTCACCCAGCACGATTGGCGGTACACGAACGCCCCGGCGGTCGACCCGGGTACGCGCGACCAGGCGACCATCGGTCTGCGCGAGCAGGTGCACATAGCCCTCGAAATCGGCGACAGCGACATAGCTGCTGAATGCCACCGGAGCGGTCAACTTGCGCCGCGCGAGGCTTTCATTGCGCCAGAGCGACGTTGGCCTGTTCTGGTCGAAGGCCTCCACCGTTCCGTTGGCATGGCTGATGTAGACACTGCCGAAGCCAGCACCGGGGCCACCGTGGCTGGATGCCGGATGCTGCCAGCGAGTCGAGCCGGTCTCGATGTCGAGCGCCGCCAGGTTGCCCTGGAAGGTCGCAGCATACAGGGTCTGATCAACCAACAGCAGGCTGCCGTCGATATCGACCATTCGTTCCAGCTCCGAGCGTCCGCGTGGCTGCGCCACTCGCTCTTCCCAGATGACCGTGCCGCTGTTGGCGTCGAGCGATACCACTCGGCCGCTGGCAAGACCGGCAAAGACCTGGCGCAGACTCACTACCGGCGCAGCATGGCCGCGCACCGTCAGCACCGGCAGGCTCGACTGATGGGTCCAGCGCTGTTCGCCGGTGGAGATATCGAAGGCAGTCAGGGTGTCGTCCTGACTCTGGACGACGACCACATCACCATTGGTTTGGGGCGGCGCAAGCACTTCGCTGGAAACCTGCGCACGCCAGAGCTCGCTTCCGTCGGACTCATCGAGCACGATGACCTGGCCATCGAGCGTGCCGACCATGACTCGGCCACTCCCTGCGCCCACCGCACCCGAAGTGGGCTCGCGCAGACGGGTCTGCCAGATTACCGCGCCGGTGTCCCGCTCCAGGGCAAACACGCGGCCATTTACATCGGCTGCATAGAGCGTCAGCCCATCCAGGGCCGGCACCAGCGTGTTGTAGCGCTTGCCCTGCCCTGCACCGATATTGCGCGACCAGCTTCGCTGTAAATCCACCTCAGCGGTAAAACGCTCCAGCTCGGCAGGTGGCAGCTCTCGCTTGCCGCTGCTGCCGCAACCTGCAATGAGCAGGGCCGAAAGACCCAGCGCAAGGTAACGGGACATCTGCTTCACTAGGCTTCCTCCGCCAGGTCATCAAGTTTGAGCTGTAACTGCGGGCGTGCGCGCGGATCTTCCACAGCACGGATGGCGGCACGATAGGCGTCACGTGCCTCGTCGATTCGGCCGAGGCGCTGGAGCAGATCACCACGCACTTCTTCTCTTCCGGACAACAACTGTCCGGTAACGCTGTCGTTGAACAGCGCCAATCCTTCCTCGGCACGCTCCTGCTCGGCCAGGACACGAGCCAGACGTTGCCGAACGACCTCGGCCTGGGCCTTGTCGCTGGTGTTGTCGAGTACTTCGCGCAGCAGGCTTTCCGCTGCAGCGAAATCGCCTGCGTCTACCGCCAGGCGGGCCTGCAACATACCAGCGAACTGTGCATAGCGGGTCCGGGGATACTCGCTGCGCAGTTGCTCGGCGAGTTCAGCCCCACGGGTACGTGCTTCCTCGCTCCCCTCCTCCAGCACCGATTCGAGCATCGACTGATAGAGCGCCGAAGCATTGGCTGCGCGCGTTTCCTGATTGGCATTCCAGGTGTTCCAGCCGATCACCCCGGCCAGTGCCAATGCGGCACCGGTCAGCAGCGGCACGCCATGCCGGCGCCACAGTTCCTTGAGCTTTTCGACCTGTTCTTCTTCTGTCTGGTAAGTCACCCTACGCTCCTTCAGTTTGATTGCGTCAGCCGGCCTGCTTCAGAGCAGTTGCCGTAAACGCTCCGGCAGATCCTGCCATGCCAGATTTTCCTGTTCCCCATGGTCTCGCAGCGGTTTCAGGCCGACCTGCTGCCGGGAAGCCTCGTCCTCGCCGAGGATCAGTGCGTAGAGCGCACCCGACTTGTCGGCCTTCTTGAACTGACTCTTGAAGCTGCCGCCGCCACAATGCACTACCAGACGCACCGACGGCAAGGCATCACGCAGCTGTTCGGCAAGCTGGATGGCTGCCACCTCCGCGGCTTCGCCCAGGCTAACCAGATAGAGATCGACCTGGCGTGAGAGCTCGGCCGGCACCAGCTCGAGGGTTTCGATCAGCAGCAATAGCCGCTCGATGCCCATGGCGAATCCAACGGCGGGGGCAGGCTTGCCTCCGAGCTGCTCGACCAGCCCATCGTAGCGGCCGCCAGCACAAACGGTACCCTGAGCACCCAGCCGATCTGTGACCCACTCGAACACAGTCAATCCGTAATAATCGAGACCGCGGACCAGCCGCGGATTGACGACATAGGGAACCCCTGCGGCGTCGAGCAGCGCGCGCAGCCGATCGAAATGTGCCTGGGCCTGGTCGTTCAGGTAGTCGCCCAGCTGAGGGGCATCTACCAGGAGCGCCTGGGTCTGGGGGTTCTTGCTGTCCAGCACCCGAAGAGGATTGCTGGACAGGCGCCGCTGGCTGTCTTCATCCAACTGATCGAAACGAGCCTGGAGATAGGCCACGAGCGCCTCTCGATAGCGTGCCCGATCCTCACTACTACCGAGACTGTTCAGTTCGAGCTTCACGGCCTCGGCGAGACCCAGCTTTTTCCATAGTCGCCAGGTCAGTACGATGAGTTCGGCATCGATATCCGGCCCGGTCAGATTGAAGGTCTCGACCCCAATCTGATGAAACTGCCGATAACGTCCCTTTTGCGGCCGCTCGTGGCGGAACATCGGACCGTTGTACCAGACCTTGTGGGAGGCACCGGCACCCAGCAGTCCATGTTCGAGCATGGCTCGCACGCACCCGGCTGTACCTTCCGGACGCAATGTGAGCGAATCACCGTTGCGGTCGGCGAAGGTGTACATTTCCTTCTCGACGATATCGGTCACTTCGCCGATCGAGCGCTTGAACAGCTCTGTGGGCTCGACGATCGGCAGTCTGATCTGCTGATAGCCGTAGGAGGCGAGCAGATCGGCCACGGTACGCTCGAAATGCAGCCACAGGGGGCTATCGGCGGGCAGGATGTCATTCATGCCGCGCACGGCTTGCAAAGTCTTCAATTCAGTATCCTGTTTCAGCCGCGGGCGATGGTCCGTGCGTCCAACGCCTGCTTCGCGGCGACCTTGTCGCGAATCATTCTTTCGAGCCGATCCACAAGACCGGCATTGTCGACCTTCTGGTCAGGCGCACCGTCAACGTAGATCAGATTGTTGGGCGTACCGCCAGTGAGCCCGATGTCGGCTTCTCGCGCTTCCCCAGGGCCGTTCACCACGCAGCCAATCACCGCAACGTCCAGTGGAACGAGGACATCGTCGAGGCGCTGCTCCAGCTCGTTCATGGTCTTGACCACATCGAAATTCTGTCGTGAGCAACTGGGACAGGCGATGAAGTTGATACCGCGGGAACGCAGGCGCAGGGACTTGAGGATGTCAAAGCCGACCTTGATCTCTTCCACCGGGTCGGCGGCCAGAGAGATGCGGATAGTGTCACCGATACCCTCGGCAAGCAACATGCCGAGGCCAACGGCTGACTTGACGGTGCCGGAGCGCAACCCACCGGCTTCGGTGATACCCAGGTGCAGCGGTTGTACGATCTGCTGGGCGAGCAGCCGGTAGGCGCCCACGGCCATGAACACATCTGAAGCCTTTACGCTGACCTTGAAATCCTGAAAGTCCAGACGATCAAGATGCTCGACGTGGCGCAACGCGGATTCAACCAGCGCCTCCGGCGTGGGCTCTCCGTACTTCTTTTGCAGGTCCTTCTCGAGCGAACCGGCGTTGACACCGATTCGAATCGGTATACCGTTGTGCCGCGCGGCATCCACGACAGCGCGGACCCGATCCTCACGGCCGATATTGCCGGGGTTGATGCGTAGGCAATCGACGCCTAGATCGGCCACGCGCAGGGCGATCTTGTAGTCGAAGTGAATATCTGCGACCAGTGCCATGCTGGTCTGCTTGCGGATTTCGCCAAAGGCTTCGGCGGCTTCCATGCTTGGCACGGAAACCCGGACGATATCCGCACCGGCGGCTTCAAGCCGGCCTATCTGATCAAGGGTAGCGGCAACATCGCAGGTCTCTGTGTTGGTCATGCTTTGCACGGAAATGGGCGCATCGCCGCCAACCAGCACCGAGCCGACGCGAATCTGACGGGACGCCCGGCGCTTGATGGGTGACTCCTGGTGCATGTTGTCTCCCCTAGTTACTGGCCCAGCCTGAGCCGAACCACTCCAGTTGTGCGATTGGCCGGCAGTTCGACCTGAGACCCACGGAATTGGATACTCGAGAGCGCCTCTACTGCCCCGATAACCAGCTGAAGCGGGCCATCATGGGCGATATCCAGTGATTGTCCGCCCTGCATCAGCGCGCTGTGCAGAACACGCCCGTCCGCCGTGCTTACCTGCACCCAGCAGGCACCGCTAAAACCCATGCTGAGCCCGGAACCAGCAGCGGCAGGAGTGCTCGCGCCCGCTGCGGGGGCAGCGGAAGCGCCAACCTGGCCCGCGGAAGCCTGAGTGGCCGGAGCCGGCGTCAGCGGAGGCGTTTCACCCGGAGCAACCTCTTCCGCCGGCGTATCTTCGCCGCCCTCGCTCGCGCCGTCTTCCTCGCCGCCGGCATAGGCGGTGACACTGGCTACCGCCTCTTCTCCAAAGGGCATCCCAGCCAGCCTGATTCCGGGTACCGGAACCGGAAGCGGTAGCGCATCGACGAGAACCTCCTCGAGAAGGATCTCACTGTCCATGCCGGCTGTCTGGTTGGTCAGCATACGGTTATCGTTCCACCACCACAGCGCTGATGCCATCACAGCGGCAAGAACGCCTGCCGTACTGGCGCGGAGCCACATGTGATTGCGCCGACTGGCTTTCGGGCTGTACGTGGAAATCTTGCTGATACCGCTGACCGGCCGCTCGCGGCTCTGTATGCCCATCAAGCGGTCATAATCGAGCACCAACTGGTTCGCATCGAGACGAAGCAGACGCGCATAGGCGCGTATGTAACCACGGCTGAATGTGTCCCCCGGCAAGCGGTCGAACTGCCCCGCCTCGATATATTCGAGAGTGCGCGGTGACAGCCGCAAACTGGTAGCGACTTCTTTTTCACTCAATCCCTGAGCCAGGCGGGCTTCACGTAGCACGCTTCCCGGATTGGCGGACCGCAGCGTGTCCTGATTGCCTGCTGCGACATCTGGCTGGTATGCGTTCATCATCACTCCGACGCGCTAAGCGCCTTGGCCTCGGGACTGGCAGGGTAGAGACGGCGCAACTGCAGAGCATAGCTGGCTGCGCTGTTATGATCTTCAAAACGGCGTGCCAACTGCACACCGAGCCAAAGAGTAGACGCATCCTGCGTGGAAACCTGCGCGAAGCGCCGGTAGTAGTCCCAGGCCGGGACATAGTTTTGCGCTGCAAACTCAATACGGGCCAGCTCGATCATGGCTGTCGGCTGGCGTGCGTTGAGCCGCAGCGCGCGTTCGAAGGCAGCCTTGGCCTGCTCCGGCTGATTCATCCGCTGGTAGGTCATGCCGAGGTTTTCGAAGACCCTGGAGCGCTCACTGTACAGGGTATCTTCGGAGGCCCTGCGAAACATCGTCAATGCCTCCGGATAGCGCTCCTGGGCAAGCAGAAAAGCGCCGAAATTGTTCAATACCCGCGGATTCGAGGGCTCACTGGAGAGCGCCGAACGGAAATGCTTTTCAGCTGAAGAGTATTCTCCCTCCTGCTGAAACACCAATGCCATGGCGGTATGTGCAGATGCCGAACGCGGATCGATTTTCAACGCTTCGGATAGCGGCCCCTTGGCTCCGGCGGTATCCCCGCTCTGCAAATAGCCGATACCAAGCTGGATGAAGGACTCCCTCGCAGCGTTCGGATCTGCTGCACGCTTTGGCTGATCGAGCGTGGTCATGCAACCGGACAGCACCAATGAGAGAGCTGTCACCAGAATCCATTTAGTCTTCACGATGGTCTTCCTGTCCATTTTCAGCGCCCGACGGGTTGTACGAGACTACCGGGCTCGTCAGCGGCCAGCTGACGCACGGCGATGTAGCGTTCACTGCGGCGCGTACGATCGGCCACCTGACCCACCAGTTGTCCGCAGGCTGCGTCGATGTCTTCCCCCCGGGTGGTACGCACCGTTACGTTGTAGCCAGCGCGATGGAGCATGTCCTGAAAGCGCCGAATGGCATTGGCGCTTGGGCGTTCGTAGCCGGAGTGAGGAAACGGATTGAACGGAATGAGGTTGATCTTGCAAGGCGTGTTGCGCAACAGCTCGATCATCTGTACCGCGTGTTCAGGCTGATCGTTGACATCCTTGAGCAACGTGTACTCCACCGTAAGCACCCGTTTTTCCCCAAGCCGACCAATGTAGGCGTTGCAGGCGGCAAGCAATTCCTTGAGCGGATACTTCTTGTTAAGGGGAACCAGCTGATCGCGCAACTCGTCATTCGGGGCATGCAGAGACAGCGCCAATGCGACATCGGTGACTTCACCGAGCCGGTGGATCATCGGCACGACACCCGATGTGGACAGCGTAACCTTGCGCTTGGAAATCCCGTAGCCCAGGTCGTCCATCATAAGGTTCATTGCATCGACGACATTATCGAAGTTGAGCAGCGGCTCACCCATCCCCATCATAACTACATTGGTGATGGCGCGATCCATCTTCGCCGGGATGGTGCCGAAAGACTTGTTCGCCACCCATACCTGACCGATGATCTCGGCGGCCGTAAGGTCGCTGTTGAAGCCCTGTTTGCCGGTGGAGCAGAAGCTGCAGTCAAGTGCGCAGCCGGCTTGCGAGGATACACACAGGGTGCCGCGGCCGTTCTGCGGAATGTACACCGTTTCGACGCAACTACCGGACGCCACCCGCACTACCCACTTGCGCGTGCCATCCTTTGAAATATCTTCGCTGACCACTTCGGGGCCGCGAATTTCAGCGCAGGCCTTGAGCTTTTCGCGCAGGGCCTTGCCGACATTGGTCATGGCGTCGAAATCATCGACGCCATAATGATGTATCCACTTCATGATCTGACCGGCACGAAAACGCTTCTCCCCGAGCTGTTCGAAGAAGGCTTCCATCTTGGGCTGCGTGAGCCCAAGGAGGTTGGTCTTGCCGGTAGACTGGATCATGTCTGGTTACATCGCTCGGGTTGATGATTCAGCGGGTGCGCTGGCACAGCTCGGTTTCGGCGAAGAAGTAGGCTACTTCACGTGCCGCAGAGGTGGCAGAGTCGGAACCGTGTACGGCATTGGCGTCAATGGATTCGGCGAAATCGGCACGAATGGTGCCCGGCTCGGCTTCCTTCGGGTTGGTGGCGCCCATGAGCTGCCGATTCTTCATCACTGCGTCTTCACCTTCAAGTACCTGAACGACAACCGGACCAGAGGTCATGAAGCTGACCAGATCCTTGAAGAAGGGGCGCGCGCTGTGTTCGGCGTAGAAGCCTTCGGCATCGGACTGGGACAGCTGAACCATCTTGGCCGCCACCACGCTCAGACCAGCCTGCTCGAAGCGGCTGATGATCTGACCAATGACGTTCTTGGCAACGGCATCGGGCTTGATGATGGACAGAGTGCGTTCTACGGCCATAAAGTTCTCCAGAAAAGTGACTGTGCGAGGATATTGGATTACAAAGAATTCTTAACCCGCGGATTATACGCAGGTTAGCTACAACTGTGTAACAGCAGCGGCAATTGTCGTGACTGGTTACACTATTGCGCCTGACGCAGCCGCTCGACGGTCCGACAAAGGATTTCGGCCGCGCGATCGACCTCTGCCTCCGTGGTAAAGCGACCCAGCGATAGCCGAATGGAGCTGTGCGCGAGGTGATCGGGCAATCCTATGCCGCGCAGCACGTAGGACGGCTCGACCGCCGCCGAGGTGCAGGCAGAGCCGGTAGACAGGGCAAGCTCCTTAAGGGAAAGCAGCAGCAGCTCGCCGTCGATGCCGTCGAAGGCCAGATTCAGGTTGTGCGGAATGCGCCGAACCTGACTGCCGTTGAGGTGAACTCCCGGTAACTGGTCGAGCGCGCCGAGCAGGCGATCGCGAAGCCCACGAATCCGGGCCACCTCCTCTTCCATGCACTTCCCGGCAAGCGCAAGCGCCTCTCCCATCCCCACGATCTGGTGGGTAGCAAGGGTACCCGAACGCATACCGCGTTCGTGTCCGCCACCATGAATCAGTGCTTCGATGCGAGGCGCCTGGCCACGGCGCACGTATAGCGCTCCAATCCCCTTGGGGCCGTAGGTCTTGTGCGCACTGAGCGACATCAGGTCGACCGGCAGCTCTCGCAGATCGATGTCGAGCTTGCCGGTCGACTGGGCGGCGTCCACATGAAAGAGCGCCCCAGCCTCACGCACGATCGAACCAAGCTCAGCCAGATCGTTGATGGTGCCGATTTCATTGTTCACGTGCATCAGCGTAACCAGCAGCGTGTCATCGCGCAGCGCCTCGCCGAGCTGCCTGGCGGTTATGACGCCCTCTGAACCCGGATCAAGATAGGTCACCTCGAAGCCCTCACGCTCGAGCTGACGACAGCTGTCCAGGGTCGCCTTGTGTTCGATGCGCGAAGTGATCAGATGCCGCCCCCTTCCGCCGGCGGCATGGGCGACGCCCTTGATCGCCAGATTGGACGCTTCGGTAGCCCCGGACGTCCAGACGATCTCCCGGGGATCCGCCCCGATGAGATCCGCCACCTGACGACGCCCCTGCTCCACCGCCTCCTCTGCACGCCATCCGTATACGTGCGAGCGAGAGGCCGGATTGGCAAAATTACCGTCCATGGTCAGGCAGCCCATCATCAGTTCGGCCACGCGCGGATCGACCGGCGTAGTGGCTGCATAATCCAGATAGATGGGCAAATTCATGATGACCTCAGGCTTGGTTGTCGCGGCGATCGAGTTCCGCCGGATGATCCTTGAGCGCGTCGAAATCGCGCTCGTCCAGGCTCGGCAGGTCCTTGGCGCAGTAATCGCTGCCCAGCTCGCTTAGTGCACTGCACATACCCTCGAGCCGCTTGTCGACCGCGTGCATGTGGTCAAGCATCTGACCAATGGCTCGGGCCACAGGATCGGGCATATCCGCGGTTACGCCGTAGGCATCGAAGCCCAGCTTTTGTGCCATCGCCTGGCGGTTGGCATCCTTGTCGCTAAATTCGGTGGCCGGCTCCTTCAGAATGATTCGCCCGGGTATGCCCACCGCAGTAGCGCCAGCGGGCACGGCCTTGGTTACCACAGCGTTAGACCCGATCTTGGCGCCAGCACCGACGGTGAACGGACCGAGAACCTTGGCGCCGGCACCGACGACTACACCATTTTCCAGAGTGGGATGTCGCTTGCCCTTGTTCCAGCTGGTTCCACCCAGCGTAACACCCTGATAGAGCGTGACGTCGTCGCCGATCTCAGTGGTCTCACCGATCACGACACCCATCCCGTGATCAATGAAGAAGCGCCTACCGAGCCGAGCGCCGGGATGTATTTCGATTCCGGTTGCCCAGCGCGCGAAATTGGAAATCATGCGCGCCAGCAACCGCGCATTGCGTATCCAGAGAGCATGCGCGAGGCGGTGCAGCCAGATCGCATGCAGACCGGGATAACAGAGCAGCACCTCCAGCGTATTACGGGCCGCGGGGTCCCTGCTGAAGACACTGGCTATGTCTTCCTTCATGCGTGCGAACATATTCATCTTCTCCGCTCACCGGCCGCCTGCACACCGATGGCTTTCTGGGTTTCCGTAAGAATGCCGCGCAAGATGTTCATCTCGACCTGGTCGATCTGAACCCGGCCATACAACCGGCGCAACCGCGGCATCAGTTGCCTGGGTTTCTGGGGGTCGTGGAAGCCGATTTCAATGAGGACCTGCTCGAGGTGCTGAAAATAACGCTCCATTTCGTCCGCCGTTACCAGCACGTTCGCCTGTCGATTGGTGGTCTCGAGCTTGTGCATCTTGGTGGAACTGCCTTCGCGAAGCAGCCCCTGCATGCGCAGTTCGTAGGCAAGCACCTGGACCGCAGCGGCCAGGTTCAGCGAACTGAAATCAGGCATCGAAGGTATGTGCACGTGGAACTGGCAACGCTGCAACTCCTCGGTAGTCAGCCCCGAGTCCTCACGACCGAAGACCAGGGCGATCTGCGCATCGTCCTGGACGGCCAATTGATCCAGGACCATATCGGCCGCTTCCCGCGGGTCGACTACCGGCCAGGGAATACGCCGATCCCGGGCGCTGGTGCCCATGACCAGAACACAATCCCCGATCGCTTCCTCCAGGGTGCTGACGATGCGAACATCACGCAGCACATCATCCGCGCCGGAAGCTCTGGCCGTGGCATTGTCGTCGGGAAACCGCTGGGGATCGACCAGCACCAACTGGTGCAGCCCCATATTCTTCATTGCCCGCGCCGCGCCACCGATATTGCCGGGATGACTGGTATTGACCAGGACCACGCGTACTCTGCCTAACACGGCAACTTCCTCTGATGGTTTTGCGAACGGACCGTGCATCTTACAAAAGCCGACAGCTGATGACCATGGCGCGTTCATGTTGGACAACGCATCTGCTACACTTTGCGGCTTTTCTAGCTCCCGACTCCGAGATACCCGTATGCAGCCCATGTTGAACATCGCCCTGCGCGCCGCGCGCAGCGCTGGGGAACAGATCTACCGCTCAATTGAGCGCCTGGACGTTCTGACCGTGAACGAGAAGGAGGCGCACGACTACGTGAGCGAGGTGGATCGGGCCGCGGAGCAGACCATCATCCACCACCTGCGCAAGGCGTTCCCGGATCATGGCATCCACGCCGAAGAGTCTGGCTTCCAGCCTGGCCGCGGCGAAGGTGCGGATATCGTCTGGATCATCGACCCCCTGGACGGCACTACCAACTTCCTGCGCGGCGTACCGCATTTCGCGGTCAGCATTGCCTGCCGTATCAAGGGCCGTATCGAGCATGCCGTGGTACTCGACCCGGTCCGCCAGGAAGAATTCACCGCCAGCCGTGGTCGCGGTGCCGCGCTCAATGGCAAGCGCCTGCGAGTTAGCAGCCGAAAAAGCCTGGAAGGTGCCTTGCTGGGTACCGGCTTCCCGTTCAAGGAAAACCAGATCGATGCACTCGACAACTATCTCGGCATGTTCCGTGCCCTGGTCGGCCAGACCTCAGGGATCCGCCGGGCTGGTGCAGCGAGCCTCGATCTCGCCTACGTCGCAGCCGGCCGCTACGACGCATTCTGGGAGTTCGGCCTGGCCGAATGGGACATGGCGGCGGGCTGCCTGCTGATTCAGGAAGCGGGCGGCCTGGTGAGCGATTTCACCGGGGGGCACCAGTTCCTCGAGAAGGGCCACGTGGTCGCCGGAAATCCCAAGTGCTTCAAGGCGGTGCTTACCGCGATCCAGCCACACTTGACCCCGTCGATGAAGCGCTGACCCAGGCGCACATGATAAAAAAACCCGGTCAGTGACCGGGTTTTTTGTTTCTGCTGTCCTTGCTCAGGGACGGTCGTCGACAGTCTCTTCGATCTGTGGCGGAATCAGATCTTCACGGGTCAGTTTGAAAGTCATCAACAGGCCGTTCGATACATAAATGGACGAATAGGTCCCGATCAGCACGCCGACCAGCAGTGCCGTCGCGAAGCCGTGAATGTTCTCACCACCGAAGTAGAACAGCGCCAGCAGCACCAGAATGGTCGAGAAGGATGTTGCCAACGTACGTGCCAGAGTCTGGGTGGTCGAGACATTGATCACCTCTTCCAGGTCCGCCGTGCGCATCAGCCGCAGGTTTTCCCGAACCCGATCGAACACCACGATGGTGTCGTTCAGCGAGTAGCCGATCACCGCCAGCAATGCCGCCAGCACCGTCAGGTCGAACGAAAGACCGAAGAAGGCGAAGAATCCCAGCACGAAAATCACGTCGTGAAAGATCGCCACGATCGCAGCGGCAGCGAATTTCATCTGGAAGCGCAGCGACACGTAAAGCAGGATCCCGCCAAGCGCCAGCAGCATGCCCAGACCACCCTGGTCACGCAGCTCTTCACCGACCTGCGGCCCGATGAACTCCACCCGCTTGACGGTGACTTCTCCGGCATCTTCCCGTTGAATCAGGCGGGCGATTTCACTACCCAGATTCGGGTCATCACTGGCCAGGCGAATGATGACGTCGGTAGACGCCCCAAAGTTCTGCACGACCGCGTCAGCCCAGCCAGCTGCCTGCAGGGTCTGACGAATGGATTCCAGGTCCGCGGGCTCGTCGTAGTTGAGCTCGACAAGTGCACCGCCGGTGAAATCCAGTCCGAGGTTCAGTTGCTTGACCGCCAGGCTGGCGATCGAGCCGATCATGAGCAGCGCGGCGACTACATAGAATGCCTTGCGCAGCGCCATGAACTTGATGGTTTTCTTGAACATTATGGTCGCCCCCTCAGAGCCAAAGCTTCTTGATGTCGCGGCCACCAATGCTCAGGTTGACCATTGCCCGGGTCACCATGATGGCGCTGAACATCGATGTCAGAATCCCCAGCGAAAGGGTAACCGCAAAGCCCTTCACCGGGCCGGAACCCATGGCGAACAGGATGACGCCAACCAGCAGCGTGGTCAGGTTACCGTCGATAATGGCCGAGAACGCCTTGTCGAAGCCTTCATGCACAGCGCGCTGTGCCGACATGCCGGCAGCGATTTCTTCCTTGATGCGCGAGAAAATCAACACGTTGGCGTCCACCGCCATGCCCAGCGTCAGCACGATACCGGCTATACCCGGCAGTGTCAGCGTGGCGCCGAGCAGCGACATCAGCGCCAGCAGGAGCACCAGATTGAAGGTCAGAGCGACAGCGGCAAACACACCGAACGCCCGATACACCACCACCATGAAGATCAGCACCAGTGCAAAACCCACCTGGGTCGCAGTGATACCCTTGGCGATGTTCTCCGCACCCAGGCTCGGCCCGATGGTGCGCTCTTCGACAAAGTGCATCGGAGCTGCCAACCCACCGGCACGCAGCAGCAGCGCCAGTTCGGAGGCTTCAGCAGGGCTGTTCAGACCGGTAATCCGGAATTGATTACCCAGCGTGCTTTGAATGGTAGCGAGACTGATGATCGCCTTCTCTTCGATGAACGCGGGAATCTCCACAGTCTGCATGACTCCGTCCACTTCCTGCTGGACCTGACGAGTCACCTGACGCTGCTCGATGAATAGTACCGCCATGCCACGACCGATGTTGTTGCGCGTGGCACGGGTCATCAACTCGCCACCGTGCCCATCCAGCCGAATGTTCACCTGAGGACGGCCGTTCTCATCAAAATTCGACTGGGCATCGGTCACCTGATCGCCCGTAAGAATGATGCTGCGCTCGACATCCGCCGGCGGCCGACCCATGCCGTCACGGAACTCGAAGGTTTCTACGGTTGCGCGCGGTGCATTGGGTTCTGCCGCCAGACGAAACTCCAGGTTGGCAGTCTTGCCAAGAATACGCTTGGCCTCGGCGGTATCCTGAACGCCAGGCAGCTCAACCACGATGCGATTGGCGCCCTGACGCTGCACCAGTGGCTCGGCCACGCCGAGTTCGTTGACCCGGTTGCGCACGGTAGTCAGGTTCTGGCGCACCGAGTACTCACGAATCTCAGACATTTCAGCATCCGTGAGGGTCAGCCTGAGGACCTGAAGATCGTCGCGCGTGGCAGTCGTCATCTGGAACTGGTTGTACTGTCGACTGATCAGGCGTTGGGCATCGTTCAGCTGCTGCTGGTTTTCGAAGCCGAACTGCAGGGTGTTGCCCTGATTGGGCATGCTGCGGTAGCGGACTCGCTCACCGCGCAGAAGGTTGCGCAGCTCGCTTTCGTAGACGTTCACGCGATTGGAAATGGCGCGCTCCATGTCTACTTCGAGCAGGAAGTGCACGCCACCGGAAAGATCCAGGCCCAGTTTCATGGGACCAGCACCGATATTCATCAGCCATTGCGGCGTGGTGGGAGCAAGATTCTGTGCGACCACGAACTGGTCGCCTAGGGTACGCCGCACCACATCCTGCGCGGCCAACTGCTGGCCGCGCTCTTCCAGGCGAACCAGGCCGGAACGGGCATTGGCACCGAGCTCGGTGCCCTTGGTGGCGATACCAGCCTGCTGCAACGCAGACTCGATCCGCTCGAGATCACGCTGCTCGATGGTCTGGACCGAGCTGGAGCCGGAGATCTGAATGGCTGGATCGTCGGGATACAGGTTGGGCAACGCATAGATGACCCCGAGAACCAGCACGGTCAGGATCAGCACATATTTCCAGAGGGGGTAACGGTTGAGCATGTCAGGGCCCGATACGATCCGGGCGCCCACTGGCGCCCGGATGCGGTGATTGTTGGCAGTTCTCAGATGGCTTTCAGGGTACCCTTGGGCAACGCAGCGACGACGGCGCCCTTTTGGAACTTGAGCTCCTGACCGTCCCCAACTTCGAGAACGATGAACTCGTCGGTCACCTTGCGCACCTTGCCGAGGATGCCGCCACCGGTCACCACTTCGTCACCCACCGAGAGGCTGCCGATCAGATTCTTGTGCTCCTTCGCGCGCTTGGCCTGGGGACGCCAGATCATCAGGTAGAAAATCACCAGGAAGCCGATCAGGAAGATCCATTCGAAACCACCGCCCATGGGGGCAGCGCCTTCGGCGGTCTGAGCGACGGCGGCGGGAATGAAGAAACTCATGTGCAACTCCTGTTATGAACACGCAAAGAAAAGAGAGGGGTGCCTCCGTGGCGCTTTTCAGGCCTCCAGGGGAGGTACCGGCAGGCCGAGTCGTGCGTAGAAGTCATCCACAAAGGCGCTCAATGTACCCTGTTGAATCGCCTCGCGCAAACCAGCCATCAATCGCTGGTAATGCCGCAGATTGTGGATGGTATTGAGCATGCTGCCGAGCATTTCGCCACACTTGTCCAGATGATGCAGATACCCCCGGGAAAAGTTGCTGCAGGTATAGCAGTCGCAGGCCGGGTCGAGTGGTGACGAATCGTTGCGGTGCACTGCGTTGCGAATCTTGATCACGCCGCTAGTGGTGAAAAGGTGGCCGTTACGCGCATTGCGGGTCGGCATCACGCAGTCGAACATATCGACACCCCGGCGCACACCTTCTACCAGATCCTCCGGCTTGCCAACTCCCATGAGGTAACGGGGCTTGTCAGCGGGCATTTCGCCGGGCAGATAATCGAGCACACGGATCATTTCCTCCTTCGGCTCGCCAACCGAGAGACCGCCGATTGCCAGACCATCGAAGCCGATCTCGCTAAGCCCTTCCAGCGAACGCATCCGCAGATCACGATGCATCCCGCCCTGGACGATGCCGAACAGTGCCGAGGGGTTGTCTCCATGGGCCGTCTTGGAGCGTCTGGCCCAGCGCAGCGACAGCTCCATGGATCGGCGGGCGGTGTCTTCATCTGCGGGATAGGGGGTGCACTCGTCGAAAATCATCACGATGTCGGAGCCAAGCTCGCGCTGGACCTGCATGGACTCTTCCGGCCCCATGAAGACCTTGGCACCGTTGACCGGAGAGGAAAAATACACCCCCTCTTCCTTGATCTTGCGCATCGCTCCGAGGCTGAACACCTGAAAGCCGCCAGAATCGGTCAGAATGGGACCTTTCCACTGCATGAAATCATGCAGATCGCCATGCGCCCTGATCACCTCGGTGCCCGGACGCAACCACAGGTGGAAAGTATTACCCAGGATGATCTGGGCGCCGATCGCTTCCACATCCCGCGGCAGCATGCCCTTGACGGTACCGTAAGTACCTACCGGCATGAATGCCGGCGTCTCGACGACACCACGGGGGAAGGTCAGCCGACCGCGGCGGGCGCGCCCGTCGGTGGCCAACAGATCGAACTGCATGTGACTCATTGAGAAACCTCTGGTCCGGCCGCCGCCGGATTGCGGGTGATGAACATCGCATCACCGTAACTGAAGAAGCGATAGCGGTTGTCGACCGCCGACCGGTAAGCGGCCAGCGTCTCGCGGTAACCGGCAAAGGCCGAAACCAGCATCAACAGGGTCGACTCCGGCAGGTGGAAATTGGTCACCAGCGCATCTACCACGTTGAACGGTCGCCCGGGGTAGATGAAGATGTCGGTATCCCCACTGTAGGGCTTGAGCGTGCCATCCTGCGCCGCGGTTTCCAGCGAGCGGACGCTGGTCGTCCCCACAGCCACGACGCGCCCACCCTGGGCCTTGCACGATTGAACCGCATCGACCACCGTCTGGCTGACTTCGAGCCATTCGCTGTGCATGTGGTGGTCCTCGATGCGATCGACGCGCACTGGCTGGAAGGTTCCGGCGCCCACGTGCAGGGTAACGTACTCGATCGCCACGCCCTTGGCCCGAATCGCCTCCAGCAATGCTTCGTCGAAATGCAGCCCCGCCGTGGGTGCTGCTACCGCTCCGGCACGCTGCGCGTAGACGGTCTGATACCGCTCGCGATCGGCCTCTTCGTCCGGACGGTCGATATAGGGCGGCAGCGGCATATGACCGATCCGATCCATCAGCGGCAGCACCTTGTCGTCGAAACGCAACTCGAACAGCGAATCATGGCGTGCGACCATCTCTGCCCCCGCATCTCCCTCGAAAAGAATGCGGCTGCCGGGTTTGGGCGCCTTGCTCGCGCGCACATGCGCGAGCACTCGGTTACCGTCGAGAACCCGCTCGATGAGTATCTCAAGCTGCCCGCCAGTGGCCTTGCGGCCGAACAGCCGCGCCGGTATGACCCGGGTGTTGTTGAACACCATAAGGTCGCCGGGGTTGAGCTGGTCGAGCAGGTCGACAAACTGACGGTGCTGGACTGCACCGCTAGGGCCGTCCAGGCACAGTAATCGGCTGGCCCGGCGTTCAGCTAGGGGATGCCGGGCAATCAGTTCATCCGGCAGATCGAAATGAAAATCGGCGACACGCATGGAGGCTACCCGGCGCATGAAAAGGTCGCATATGGTAGCCGAAAAGCCGATGACCGACCATGAAGAGCATTGACCGATGCGCTGCGTGGTTCGTATACTCCGCGCCGGCTTGCCCAAGCAATGCCTCGATGGCGGAACTGGTAGACGCGGCGGATTCAAAATCCGTTTCTGGTGACAGAGTGGGAGTTCGATTCTCCCTCGAGGCACCATCCCTGGGATGGTGAGGCAAAGAATCAGACCGGCTGCAAGCCGGTTTTTTTTGCCTGTAAAAAACCCCGCCGAAGCGGGGCATTCAGGTCACAGCCGTAACTTACTGCTGATCGAGATACTTTTCCGCATCCAGCGCAGCCATGCAGCCAGCGCCGGCCGAAGTGATCGCCTGGCGGTAGACGTGATCCGCAACGTCACCGGCGGCGAACACACCGGGAATGTTCGTCGCAGTGGCGTTGCCTTCGCTACCGCTGCGGATCTTCAGATAACCGTCCTTCATGTCCAGCTGACCCTCGAAGAGCCCGGTATTCGGCGTATGGCCGATGGCGATGAACACGCCGCTCAGTGCGATGTCTTCGGTGCCACCCGAGTTGTGCGCGATTCGCATTCCGGTCACACCCGAAACATCACCCAGCACTTCGTCAAGCTGTGCGTTGAGCTTCAGCTCGATCTTGCCTTCAGCAACCCGGGCCAGCAGCTTGTCGACCATGATCTTTTCGGCACGGAACACGTCGCGACGATGTACCAGAGTCACCTTGCGGGCGATGTTGGCCAGATACAACGCTTCTTCGATGGCGGTATTACCGCCACCGATCACAGCCACGTCCTGATTGCGATAGAAAAAGCCGTCGCAGGTCGCGCAGGCGGACACGCCCTTGCCCATGAAGGCCTCTTCGGAAGGTAGGCCCAGGTATCGCGCGGAGGCGCCGGTGGCGATGATCAGTGCGTCACAATGGTACTGACCGTTGTCTCCCCAGAGTGTGAAAGGGCGCTGGGTCAGATCAACCTTGTTGATGTGGTCGAAGAGAATCTCGGTCTCGAAGCGCTCGGCGTGCTTGCGCATCCGCTCCATCAGCTCCGGCCCCTGAACCCCCTGATCATCGCCCGGCCAGTTGTCCACCTCGGTAGTGGTGGTGAGCTGTCCACCCATCTGCATGCCGGTGATCAGCAACGGCTTGAGATTGGCGCGCGCAGCGTATACCGCGGCGCTGTAACCGGCAGGCCCCGAACCGAGAATGATCAGCCGGGAGTGACGTACTTCTGACATTGCGACCTCCAAAGCACCGCCAGAGCGGCGACATCAATGAAAACGGAGCGATCGTTCGAGAAGGGGAAAACCGAACGCCGCTCGCAAACCGGTTACAGCGTACGGGCGTGCTGCGCCAGGTAGCTGGCGACGCCATCGGCGTCGGCTTTCATCGCTTTCTGCCCCTTGCGCCAACCGGCAGGGCAAACTTCGCCATGCTCTTCGGTAAACTGCAGGGCCTCGATCAGGCGAATCATTTCGTCGACTTCACGCCCAAGAGACAGATTGTTCACCACCTGGTGCTGAACGATCCCCTCGCGGTCTATCAGGAAGGACGCACGCAGCGCGACGCCCTCATCATGCTCGATACCATAGGCACGCGTTATCTCGTGCTTGACGTCAGCGACCATCGGAAACCCTACCGGCCCGATTCCGCCTTTCTCCACAGGTGTATTGCGCCAGGCATAATGGGTGAACTGTGAGTCCACCGATACCCCGACGACCTCTACCCCCAACGCACGAAACTTGTCCATGCGATTGTCATGGGCGATGATTTCCGAGGGGCACACGAATGTGAAATCAAGCGGCCAGAAAAACAGGACGACATAACGCCCAGCCAGGCTGGCGAAGTCGAACTCGTCGACGATAGAGCCATCTGCCAGGACCGCCGGCGCCTTGAAGGTTGGTGCCGGCCGGTTGACCAGTATGCCCATGCGATACTCTCCGTGGTCTTGCGAGGGTGCATACTAGGGCACCCCCGGGTCTATGGATATTCCAAAGCTTCAATCAGGCAGATAGTTTACCTTTATCGCGGCAGCCACGTATCGCTAACCATCAGGAAAACACTCATGTATCAAGCCGTGACCCGCGGCCCCGATTACCTGCGCGAGGGGCTTCGCACCATCCGCCAGCCCGGATTGCGCCGCTTCGTCGTCATTCCCCTGTTTCTGAACCTGGCGGTTTTTATCGCCGGCATCACCTGGGCGGTTCGCCGCTTCAGAGCCTGGATGGAAGAACTGGTCCCACAGCTACCAGCGTGGCTCGGATTTCTCGAGTGGCTGCTCTGGCCGCTGTTCGCAGTGGTTTTGCTGATGGTTCTGTTTTTCAGTTTCACCATGCTGGCCAACCTGATTGCCTCCCCCTTTTACGGGTTTCTGGCCGACCGGGTGGCCGAGCGCGAGCGGGGCCTGGTAAGTGCGCCGCCCAGCCTGAAGGACGTCATGCTGGTCGTGCCGCGCAGCGTGGCGCGTGAACTGCGCAAGATCGGCTACTACCTTCCCCGCCTGATAGGTCTGCTGCTGCTTACGCTCGTTCCGGTGATCAATCTGATAGCCTCGCCGCTGCTGATTCTGTTCGGTATCTGGATGATGGCAGTGCAGTATCTGGACTATCAGGCGGATAATGATCAGATCAGCTTCACCGACATGCTGCGCTGGATGCGTGGTCACCGGGCCTTGTCACTGGGTTTCGGACTGCCTGTATACATTGGCATGCTGATTCCGCTGGTAAACCTGATCGTGATGCCTGCCGCCGTCGCAGGCTCGACCCTTCTCTGGATTCGCGAGCGCCCGCGACTGCCATAAATTGGTCACACCGCTGTCATGCGGCGATCACCATCGCCGTCAATACTGCGCGAATGACAAATACTCCGATCGCCGGCCGGCGCTATGCGCTGGTCACCGAAACCTATACACCGCAGATCAACGGCGTCGCGCATACCCTTGGCCGACTGAGTGAAGGGCTGCGCGCCCGCGGGCACAGGCTGCAGCTACTACGCCCTGCGCAGGCCCACGAGCAGTTGGGCACCACCCGCGGACCCGACTGCCTCGAGCTACGAGTTCGAGGATTGCCCCTGCCGGGCTATCCGGAGCTGCAATGGGGTCTGCCTGCAGGACATGCGATCAGTCGGCTCTGGCAGAAAGAGCGTCCCGACGCAGTGTATCTGGCCACCGAAGGCCCGCTCGGCTGGTCCGCCCTACGGATCGCCAGGCGTCTGGGCATCCCTGCGATCAGTGGCTTTCATACCAATTTTCAGCAGTACAGCGAACATTACGGACTGGGGCTTCTGCATGCTCCAGCGGTCCGCTATCTGCGCTGGTTCCACAACCTGACCCAGGTGACGCTGACCGCCAGCTCTACGCAACAGCGCGAACTGAGTCGGCTGGGCGTGAACAACCTGGCCTTGCTGGGCCGAGGAGTCGACTGCGAGCGCTTTCACCCTGGTCACCGGGACGCATCCACACGCATGCAGTGGCAGGCGGGGGACAGGGATATCGTGCTGTTACACGTCGGACGTCTGGCGGTGGAAAAGAATCTGCCGCTGCTCGTGCGCTGCTGGCAGAAACTGCGGAAGATGCCCCATTCGGACCGGTTGAAGCTTGTAATAGTCGGCGACGGCCCTCAGCGCACCGCCCTGGAGGCACAGTTGCCGGATGCTCGGTTCACGGGCGCCCTGACTGGCGAAGCGCTGGCGACAGCTTACGCCAGTGCGGATATTTTCGTGTTCCCGAGCCTGACCGAGACCTTCGGCAACGTGGTCACCGAGGCCATGGCGTCAGGGCTTGCGGTATGCGCCTTCGACGCTGCCGCGGCACATCAGCACATCAGCGACCGCTACAGCGGTTGCCTGGCAGCAGTGGCAGATGAAGTCCAGTTCCTGGATAACCTTTCCTGGCTGATAAATGACGACGAAGGACGGCGCGGCGTACGGCTGCATGCGCGGCACAAGGCGTGTCAGCTGGACTGGGGGGCGGTGGTGAAACGCTTTGAAGGCTTCCTGCTACAGGCGCAGGCACAGAGTGACGGCAATACGGTGAGTCATGCTGCGGAGAACCGGAGTCTGCCCTGAGCGGCAGACTCCGCAGACATTCAGGCCAACGTTTTCAATGCTTCTCGGCTGAATGGCAGGATCTCGTCGAAGCGACCTTCGCGCACCTTGTCGGCCCACTCGGGATCCACGATCAGTGCGCGCCCCACCGCCACCAGATCGAACTCTCCTTCCGACAGACGAACCAGCAGATCGTCGATGTTCGCCGTACCCGCCACCTTGTCGGTCTTGACCATGAACTCGAGGAACTCTCCGTCCAGGCCGACACTGCCTACCGTGATGCACGGCTTGCCGGTGATCTTGCGTGTCCAGCCCGCCAGGTTCAGCGGCGAGCCTTCGAACTCGGGCTCCCAGAAGCGACGCTGCGAACAATGGAAGATGTCCACTCCCGCTTCGGACAATGGCAACAGGAAGGCCTCGAGCAGTTCCGGCGTAGGCGCCAGTCGTGCAGTGTAATCCTGCTGCTTCCACTGCGAGAAGCGGAAGATGATCGGATAGTCCGGACCCACCGCTTCGCGTACCGCGCGAATGATCTCCACCGCGAAACGGCCGCGGTTGGCCATGCTTCCGCCATATTCGTCGTCACGCTGATTGGTACCCTCCCAGAAGAACTGGTCGATCAGATAGCCGTGGGCGCCGTGCAACTCGACAGCATCGAAACCTATCGCCTTGGCATCGCTTGCGGCCTTGGCAAAGGCGCGTACCACGTCCTGAATGTCCTCATGGGTCATGCCATGCACGATCCTGGTGCCGTCCTTGAGCTTCTCCATAGGACCATAGCCAGGAACGTCGCCGTCCGGCTCGGTACCCAGACGGCGAACATTACCAACATGCCACAACTGGGGTGCAATCTTTCCACCCACCGCATGAACCGCGTCGACCACCTTCTTCCAGCCGGCGAGCGCCTCGTCCCCATGAATGGCCGGAACCGCCGGATATCCGTTGGCTGCCTTGTGCCCGACGGTGGTGCCCTCGGTGATGATCAGCCCTACGCCAGATTCTGCGCGGCGCTTGTAATAGGCAACCACTTGATCATTCGGGACACCGCCCGGAGAAAAATTCCGGGTCATCGGGGCCATGACGATGCGGTTGCTGAGCGTCAGCGGACCCAGAGTAAATGATTCGAACAGCGGGCGGATATCGGCGGCCATAAAGCTCTCCTGTGAAAAATTCGAGGGATATAACGAACGGCAGTTGACCGGTCGTCTAGAAAACTGAACGCTTCAATGCAACAGGCGCTCGAGCTGGGTGATGAACACCCTTAACGGCTCTATCTGGCGATCTATCTTCATGCGCAACAGGGCACCTTCCCATGCGGCGCCGATGAAGGCCGCCAGTGCGCATGGATCCTGCTCAGCGGATAGCTCGCCGGCAGCCTGGGCCTGCTGCAGGCAGCCAGCAAGCACATCGGTAGAACGTTGCAGGATGGCGCTGGCGGCGTAACCGATAGGTTGGCTCTCTTCTGCCTTTTCATGGCAGAGGCTGCCAATGAAGCATTGATGAGTGGGTTCCTCCTGATTCGCGAAGTACCCGACCAGATCGCGATAGAAGCGAAGTACACGCTCGCGCGGTGAGCCCTCGGAACTATCCAGCGCCCTGGCGAAACGTTCCAGCCGAGGCAGGTAATAGTAATGCAGCGCCTGGATGGCGAAGTCTTCCTTGCTTTCGAAGTAGTGGTAGAAAGACCCTTTGGGCACGCCTGCTCCCTGGGTGATCTCCTGTACCCCAGTGCCGTTATAACCCTTGCGCAACATCACCTGGGTGCCGGCGGCAAGGATACGAGCGCGTTTGTCCTGAATGCTGTTCATGCGCGCACTATACGACCGGTCATATACTTCTGATAGCCATCATTCATGATGCTGATAGCTCAGCATAGAGCGATCACACAAGGAGCGGATACAAAAAACCCCCACCAGCGTGCGCTGATGGGGGCTCGAGGAAAGCGAACTGAGCTTAGTGCTCGACACCACCTTCCCCGTGGATGTGGCCATGCGCAAGTTCGTCTTCACTGGCTTCACGCACCCCGACGACCTTCACCTCGAAAGTCAGGCGCTGACCAGCCAGCGGGTGATTGCCATCAATGGTCACCTCATCGCCATCCAGTGCAGTAATGGTCACGATCTGCATACCACCATCAGGGCCGGAGGCGTGAAATTGCATACCGACTTCAAGCTCATCGACACCTTCGAACATGTTGCGACCAAGCACCGCGACCAGTTCGGGATTGAATTCACCATAGGCATTCTCCGGCTCGACCGAGACTTTCAGCTCGTCACCCGCCTGCTTGCCCGCGAGCGCCTGCTCCAGGCCCTGGATGATGTTGCCGGCACCGTGCAGATACACCAGCGGAGCGCCGCCAGCAGAAGAGTCGAGAACTTCACCGGCATCGTTGGTCAAAGTGTAGTCAATCGAAACGGCTTTGTTGGCGGCGATCTGCATAACGGAATCCTGTCTTTGCGAATAAACCACCAATACTACGCCGGTTGGAACGATAACGCACGGGTTGACCGACACAAGGCCGGCCCTGAAGATGAGTGCACGGCTCGCGCCCGACCAGACCACCGCAACAAGGGAGAAACATGACTAACAGACTGGTGCTTGTGATCAATTGCGGGAGTTCTTCGATCAAGTTCGCCCTTCGCCAGGAGGGTCAGAGCGAAGCGGTGCTAAGCGGGCTGGCCGAGCGTCTGGGCAGCCCGCAGGCAAGCCTGAGCTTCAAAAGCGGTGAGCAAAGCCACCAGGCCTCCTTGCACGGCAATGAGCATGTCGATGCCCTGAGCGCGCTGCTTCCTCTGATAGAAAACCATGCTGGGCAGCCGCCCAGCGCGGTAGGGCATCGCGTCGTGCATGGTGGCGAGCATTTCACCGGCGCACGAGTCATCGATCAGGAAGTCATGGACGCAATCGAGGCCAACGCGCCACTGGCACCACTGCACAACCCTGCCAACCTGATCGGCATCCGGGCAGCCATGGGCGTGTTCACCGACGTTCCCCACGTGGCCATCTTCGACACCGCGTTCCATCAGAGCATGCCTGCACATGCCTATCGCTATGCGCTGCCTGATGAGCTCTACACCCTTCACGGCGTCCGCCGCTATGGCTTTCATGGAACCAGTCACCAGTACGTAACCAACCAGGCGAGCATTCTGGCCGGCATGAATGCTGGCGAAGGCGCCTGGCTCAGCGCTCATCTGGGCAACGGTTGCTCCAGCTGCGCCGTTCTGAACGGACGCAGCCTGGATACAAGCATGGGACTGACCCCGCTGGAGGGTCTGGTGATGGGCACCCGTAGTGGCGACGTAGACCCCAATCTGCACGCCCATCTGGCTCGCACGCTCGGCTGGGATCTCGAGCGCATCGAACGACTGCTCAACCGCGAAAGCGGTCTGCTGGGCCTCTCCGGACTGACCAACGACATGCGGCAGCTCGAACAGGCACGGGCGGACGGACATCACGGCGCTCGACTGGCTATTGAAGTATTCTGCTACCGGCTCGCCCGCTCGCTCGCCGGCCTGGCGGTAGCCCTGCCAAGGCTCGACGGCCTGATCTTCACCGGCGGCATCGGCGAAAACTCCGCATTGGTGCGGGCGCTGACGCTCAGTCATCTGGGGATTCTCGGTCTGAACCTTGACCCGGACCGCAATATCGCTTTGCCCCGCGGCCAGGCGGGCGCTATCCAGGGGCATGGTTCGCCTGCGGTGCTGGTGATTCCTACCGATGAAGAACGGCAGATCGCCGAGGAAAGTCTCGCCCTGCTCGACACCCAAACCCGCTCAAGCTGAAGGAACATTCATGCACACCTTTTTCGTTGCACCGACCGGTTTTGGCGTAGGCCTGACTTCCATCAGCCTTGGGCTTGTCCGTGCCCTACAGCGCACCGGACTAAAGGTACACTTTCTCAAACCCATCGCTCAGCCGCACCCGGGCGACCTGGGTCCGGAGCGTTCCACGGAACTGATCTCCCGGACGCTGGGACTTACGCCCCCGAAGCCGCTGGAGCTGGCCGACGTTGAAAAGCGGCTGGCCGAAGGCGAACTCGCAGAAGTACTCGAAGACATCATCAGTCGTTACCAACAGGCCGCCGTAGACGCGGATGTGGTGGTCGTGGAGGGAATGGTACCGACACGCCAGGCCAGTTATGCGGCGCGCATCAACAATCATCTGGCCAAGACCCTGGATGCCGACGTGATACTGGTCAGCGCACCCGACGGCGAGTCGATGGACAGCCTGGCCAACCGCATCGAGATTCATGCCCAGACCTTCGGGGGGCCCCGCGACCCCAAGGTGATCGGCGTCATAGTCAACAAGGTCACCGAACTGGACAGCAGCGAAGGGCCGCCCGCCGACACCGGTGAGCTGAAGCGCACGCTGAAGGGCTTTGCGCTGGCATTGAAGCAGCACTCCAGGGTGCTCGATACGGAAGATTTCCGGCTCATTGGCTGCGTCCCGTGGCAGGACGAACTGAACGCCCCCCGCGCAGTGGATGTGGCCAACCTCCTCGGTGCGACAATCGTCAGTGACGGCGACATGAGCACCCGGCGGGTCATGGAGATCGCGCTCTGCGCTCGTACCGTGCCCAACATCATTTCCAGGCTCAAACCCGGCACCCTGATCGTGACGCCTGGCGACCGGGACGACGTGATCATCGCTGCGAGCCTCTCTGCCCTTGCCGGGACGCCACTGGCCGGCTTGCTGCTCACCGGCGGAATGCGCCCGGATGCCCGCGTGCTGCAACTCTGCCAGCCGGCGCTCGATAGTGGCCTGCCCTTGCTGTGCGTCGAAACCAACAGCTTCAAGACCGCCACCCAGCTCGATCGCATGAACCGCGAGATCCCCATCGACGACCGCGAACGAGCCGAGACAGTGACTGACTACGTCGCTTCACATATCGATCACGCCTGGCTGCAGGCGCGTTGCGGCAAACCGCGAGAGCTGCGCATGTCTCCGCCAGCGTTTCGTTACGAGCTGGTACGACGCGCACAGCTCGCGAAAAAACGTATCGTACTGCCCGAGGGCGACGAGCCCCGGACCGTGCAGGCTGCGGCAATCTGTGAGCGTCGCGGCATAGCCCACTGCGTTCTACTTGCGAAGCGTGAAGCGGTGGAGGCCGTTGCCCGTGCCCAGCACATTACCCTCCCCGACACGCTGGAGATCATCGACCCGGACAGCGTCCGGGAGCGCTACGTGGAGCCGATGGTCGAGTTGCGCCGCGGCCGGGGCCTGAATGCGCCCATGGCCCTGCAGCAGCTGGAAGACAAGGTCGTGCTTGGTACCATGATGCTGGCCCTGGACGAGGTCGACGGACTGGTTTCCGGCGCGATCCACACCACCGCCAACACCATCCGCCCAGCGTTTCAGTTGATCAAGACAGCACCCGGGTACAACCTTGTGTCATCGATCTTCTTCATGCTGCTGCCGGATCAGGTTCTGGTGTACGGCGACTGCGCGGTGAACCCTGACCCGAATGCCGAAGAGCTGGCGGAAATCGCGATTCAGAGTGCACGTTCTGCCGAAGCCTTCGGAATTCCGGCGCGGGTAGCGATGATCAGTTACTCGACCATGGAGTCGGGCACCGGGGTTGACGTGGAGAAGGTTCGCGAGGCGACGCGCATCGCCCGAGAACGCGAGCCTGGGCTTCTGATCGACGGTCCGCTCCAGTATGATGCCGCGGCCATTGCCAGCGTCGGCCGGCAGAAGGCGCCGAACAGTCCGGTTGCCGGTAAGGCGACGGTGTTCGTTTTCCCGGACCTGAACACCGGCAACACAACCTACAAAGCGGTTCAGCGCAGCGCCAACGTCGTGAGCGTCGGGCCGATGCTTCAGGGTCTTCGCAAACCGGTCAACGACCTGTCACGGGGCGCGCTGGTGGATGACATCGTGTTTACCATCGCGCTGACCGCGATTCAGGCTGACAAACAGTAACCATCGCCCAGCACTGCTGGGCGCGAGATATGTGCCCATGCTGAGTTTTCTGCCTGCGTTCGTCAGGGGCGTCCTGTCGGCGCTCCTGCTGATATCCAACACGCTGATCTGTGCCAGCGTGCTTTTTCCCATAGCGCTGCTCAAACTGCTCCCCTTCAAGCCGCTGCAGAAACTCTGCACCAAGGCGATAATTCGCATCGCCGAGTTCTGGATCCTCTGCAACAGTGGCTGGATGGCTCTGGCAGGACGGATCGAATGGGACATCGATGGGCGCGAACGGCTCGACCATGACGGCTGGTATCTGGTGACCAGCAATCATCAGAGCTGGGTGGACATACTGGTTCTTCAGCACAACCTGAACCGGCGCATGCCGATGCTGAAATTCTTTCTCAAACAGGAGCTGATCTGGGTTCCGGTCATAGGGATATGCTGGTGGGCGCTCGACTTCCCTTTCATGAAGCGCTACACCAAGGCGTACCTGGATCGCCACCCGGAAAAAGCCGGTCAGGACATCGCGGCAACCCGTCGGGCCTGTGAGAAGTTCAAACACACGCCGGTTGCAGTGTTCAACTTTCTCGAAGGGACCCGCCTCAGTGAGAGCAAGCGGATCGAGCAGAAATCGCCCTTCCGCCATCTGCTTCGCCCAAAGTCCGGCGGTGTCGCATTCGTTCTGGATGCCATGGGCACACAGTTGCGGTCACTGGTAGACATTACCATTCATTACCCGGACGGGGCGCCGAGCTTCTGGGATCTGCTGAGCGGGCGCATTCGCAAGGTGGTGATGCGCTGCCGTATCAGACCCATCCCGGCGGAGTTTCTGGGCAAAAGCTATCAAAACGACCAGGCCTTCCGTGAAGAATTTCAAGAGTGGATCAATGGCCTGTGGCGAGACAAGGAAGTATTGCTCGAACAACTGCATCAGCAGTACCCACCCGGAGGCTGACCCAGGGAATCGGTATCATGAGTACCAAAAGGGCGCGCCAACCAGCGCGCCCTTTCGTTTCTGAAGCAGCAATATTTACAGCGGGCGGAGGTTGATCTCGACCCGGCGGTTCTGTGCTCGGCCAGCCTGGGTTTCGTTACTGGCGATCGGCTGGCTGGGACCCACACCGCGGCTGCTGATACGGTTACCGGCAACACCCTGGCCGGTCAGATAGGAGGCAACGCTGGATGCACGCTGCTGGGACAGCCGCATGTTCAGGTCCATCGAACCAGTGCTATCGGTGTGACCGACGATGTCGATGCCGTTGCGGTTGAACTCCTGAAAGACTTTAACCAGCGAATTGAGCGTCGGGTAGAAGCTACTGGAGATGTCCGCGGAGTTGCTGGCAAAGGTGATGTTACCCGGCATGACCAGCTGCAGGTTGTCGCCGTTACGAATCACCTGAACGCCGGTGCCGGTCAGCTCCTGACGCAGACGCGCTTCCTGCTGATCGACATAGTAGCCATAACCTGCGCCGGCAGCGCCACCCACGGTTGCGCCGATCAGCGCGCCCTTGGTGCGATCCTTGCGGCTGGAGGTGGCTGCGCCGACCACCGCACCGGCGGCGGCGCCGCCCAGACCATAAATGCCGGCCTTGCCCGCCTGCTGCTCACCGGTGTAGGGATTGGTGGTACAACCTGCCAGCAGTACCGAACACAGACCAGCTGCCATCAAACCTTGAATCTTCATGTAAATGTTCCTTGGAGATTGGTGCCTTGCTTCCGCGACAGACTACATCATTGCGACGCTTGGTAAAGAGAGCCAGAGCACAAAGATCCAGAAATTCTGCCGAAAAACATGTCAGGCGCGGATGAATGGATTGTTGCGCATTTCCTCGCCAATGCTAGTGTCCGGGCCATGCCCGGTGACCACTATCGCCTGCTCGTCGAGGGTATACAGGCGTTGCCGAATGGAGCGCTCGATACTGCGGGAGTCGCCACCCCAGAGATCGGTCCGCCCGATCCCACGGCGAAACAGCGTGTCCCCGGCAATCAGCAGACGGTCGGCAGGGAACCAGAAGCTCATAGAGCCCGGAGTGTGCCCTGGTGTATGCAGAGCGACGCCACAGCCGCAGGCCAGCTCTTCGTCGTCATGCAGCCAATGGTCGGGGGCCGGAACCGGACTGTAGGGCACGCCGAACAGCCGACACTGCATCTCGAGGTTGTCCCAGAGAAACTGGTCTTCCTTGTGCAGGTGCAGCGTAGCGCCGGTCGCCTTCTTCATCTCGCCGGAAGCCAGAAAGTGGTCCAGATGCGCGTGGGTATGAATAATGCTGACGACGGTCAGCCCAAGCTCGTCGAGGCGCTTGAGAATGAACTGATGGTCCCCGCCGGGATCGACGACCACGGCTTTTCTGGTTACCGGATCGCCAATGATGGTGCAGTTGCATTGTAGCGGACCGACAGGAAAGGTTTCGCGTATGAGGCCGGGCATGTGGGTCTCCGGTTGGCCATGGTGTGCCAATCATACCCGATCGCGCGGATTCTCGGCCTGCTCCGCGGCCAGATGGTCCACCACCACACTGCCGATCAGATCACCCTCGACGTTGACGGCCGTGCGAATGGTGTCGAGTACCCTGTCGATCGGCAGCAGGATGGCAATAGCCTCCGCAGGCAGACCGACCGCCTGCAGCACCATGACCATGGTCACCATTCCGGAACTGGGAATGCCCGGCGCGCCGGTGGAAGCGATCATGGCGGTGAAGAACACAACCATCTGCTGCCCGAAGCTCAGCTCGATACCCACCAGGTTGGCCACGAAAAGCGCGGCGGCAGCTTCATATAGAGCGGTACCATCCATATTCATGGTGGCCCCGAGCGGCAGAACGAAACCGGCGACCCCCTGACGCACACCCAGATTATGCTGCGCGCAGCGCATGCTGATCGGCAGGGTCGCTGCGCTCGAACTGGTAGCAAAAGCCGTGATCAGCGCTTCCCGCGCGCCGCGCCAGAACCACAATGGCGACCTTCGCGTAGCCAGATAAAGCACACCCGGTAGCACTACAACCCCGTGAAACAGCGTAGTGGCGAAAACCAGTACGATGAAACCGAGCACCGTCAGTAGCAGCGCGGCGTCCTGCTCCGCTACCAGCCGGAGCAACAGCGCCAGAATCCCCAGCGGGGCAAGTCGCATGATCCAGCCAGTGATAAGCAGCAACATGTCCAGCATCTGCCGCATCAGCTCGCCGATCGCCGAGAAACGCTCTCCCCCGGCGACCAGCGCGATGCCGATGAACAGGGCGAAAACCACCACCGAGAGAATGTTGTTGGTGCTGAAGGCGGTGAAGGGATTCTGGAAAAGATTGGCAAAAAAATGCTGGAAGAACTCTGGCAGTGTCAATTGACGCGCCTCGAAGTCAGCCATGGCTTCGGCGAAGAGCTGAAGCGACAGCCCGGCCCCCGGCTCGAACCAGTTTGCGGCCAACAGCGCGACCAGCATCGCCAGGGAAACGGTAATCACGAAATAGCAGAGCGTGATCACCCAGACCCTGTGCACCTGATGATGCGCCTGCAGATTGGCCACCCCGACGACGATGGAGGTGAAGATCAGCGGGATCAGGATCATCCGCAGCAATCCCAGAAAAGCGCTGCTCACCAGGGTGCTGGCGTAGAGTACCGCGGAGGCGGTTTCCGAACCCTCCGGCAGGATGCTGAGCAACCAGCCCAGGGCCAGGCCCAGACAGGCGGCGATAAGGATCTGGCGGTTGAGACTCGGCATGCGACGACCTTGCGAGGGTGAAGCAAATGACTATAGCAAAATGTTGCTGAGTATCAGCCCAGCAATCCCAGAACCTTGGCCTGGGCAACCGCCTGGGTGCGCCGCGCTACTCCAAGCTTGTGGTTGATGCGCCGCGCGTGGCTCTTTACCGTGTGCAAAGAAATGTACAACGCTTCGCTGATCTGCTGATTGGAGCAGCCTTGCGCGATTAGGCGCAGCACATCCAGCTCGCGTGTGCTGAGGGCCTCACGCATGCCAACTATCTGCACCTGCCCATCCGCACTGGCGACGACAGGCAGCAGGCCCAGGAGCCGATCACGCAGAACCGAGGCCGGAGCACGGCCAAGGGCATCCAGCAGCCCGGCCGGCGCCTGCTGCAACAGGGGGTCGAACACACCTATCAGCCCATCCGGCTCGGCCAGCGAAAGCAGTTGACGAAGATACTGCTCGGCTTCCACAGGGCGCTTTTCCAGATACAGCAGGCGTATCAGATGAACCAGCGTAGTCTGCTGCTGCAACAGGTCACCGTTGCGCTGCAGCTTTCCCAGCAGCTCGCGCAGACAGCTTTCGCAGGCCACCCGTTCGCCACGCTGCCACAGAAGCCGGGCGTACACCAGCTCGATCAACACCGGCAGGGCATGAAAAAACGGCGGCGGCGCTGCTGCCTCTTCGAGGCAATAGGTCTGACGCAGCCTCGGCAGCCAGTGCTCCGCCAGCTCGCGGCGGTCGGTGGTCATCCACAGGTCGCTTTTCAGTGCTGTTACCCAACCCAGGTAATACACTGGGGGAACGTCCCACTGGTGCATCAGCCGCTCAGCCTCCGCAAGCAGCGTGAAGGCTTCTCCCGCCGTATCCAGTCGCCGCGCAAGAACCGCTGCGCTGGCGCAATAAGCCTGAAGGACATGCACATCCCGACTGCGTCTGGCCTCATCTATCGCCACCCGCAGGATCTCGAGCGCGTCAGGTTCGCCCAGCAGAGTGGCCAGATAACCACGGTACACGCGCAGTCGAGCGCGTACCGACAGGCCAGCGGAGTCGACCTTCGAGTCAAGCTCCTGCAATTGGCTGCAGATGAGTTCAAAGGCGCGACGAACCTGCCCGCGTGCCTGCATCAGCCGTGCCCTCATGAGCGTAGCCTGAGCTTCGAAATAGCGGTTTCTACTGCGTTGCGCCAGCTCCAATGCATTGCGTGCCCACTGTCGGCCCTGCTCCAGCTCTCGCGAACAGAGCTCACAGTCTGCCAACGTCAGCATGGCCATGAAACGACTGCCGGTATCCTGATGGCTGAGGCATGCCAGGGCCTGATGCGCATGCTGGCGAGCGTCACTAAGCCGCCCGGCAGCACGAGCCAGGTACGCTTTCAACGCCAGCGCCTGACCCAGCAGGCGCCGTTGGCGGTCTCGGTCGGGCTGAGGCAGAAAGCGAGCAAGTCTGTCCAGCATGGCTTCCGCGTCTTCAAGCTGACAAGCCAGCGCGAGCGTCCAGGCATGAGTAATCACCAATCGCGCCGAGCTACCCTGCAGTACGACCGGAAGTTCAGCCTTCCAGCGCAGCATCGTATCGATCGGCTGCTCCGAAAGCAGTTGCTCAAGGGGAATGAGCTGTACCAGATCCGCCGCCAGGTCAGCGCGCTCGGCGGCCAATGCGTGCTCCACCGCTTCGGCCACTAGCCCATGTCTATCGAACCAGTGGCAGGCGCGCTGGTGAATCGTCAGCCGTCTGGCTGAGCCAGTATGGGCCGCGCGCTGGCGCAGCACATCGGAAAATAGATGATGGAAGCGGTACCACTGGCCTTTCCCATCCAACGGAACCAGGAACACCCGATGCGTGAGCAGATGAGCGAGAATCTCGCGACTGTCCGACGCTTGACGCACCTCATCGCACAATTCGGCAGTGAATCGTTCCAGCCAACCGACGTCCGCCAGAAACTGACGCACCGCAGCGGGCTGGCTCGATATGACCTCCTCCAACAGGTATTCCCCTACCAGATGTGAAGGCGCAGGCAACAGCGGCGCCCGCCTGGGTCCGGTGTCCTGCTCGGCTGCCACAGCAAGCAGGCGTAGCCCGGCAATCCACCCTTCATTGCGCTGCAATAGCGAGGCCAGCCACTGTGGGTCGGCCTGATCCAGCCCCGCATTCCGCAGGAACTGCTGGGACGCATTGGCATCGAGGCGAAGGTGTCGCTCGTCCAGCTCCAACAACTGGTTGCTCAGGCGCAAACGGGCAAGATGCCAGGCGGGGCGCTGACGGCTGGTGAGCACCAGTTGGAAGCCTGGCGGGAGACCATCGAGCAGGAGCGCACAGAGACGATCACATTGCGGCCCTTGCACCAGATGGTAATCATCCAGCACCAGCAGAATCTGGCCCTCCGGTCGATGCACCTGGCCCAGTGATTCGAGCACCGCACCCATGAGCTGCTCGAGCGCCAGCGGCTGTTCTGGATGCTGTTGGCGCAGCAGATCGAGTTCGGCTGCACCCAACCTGGGGTCCAGGGTTCGCAAAGCCTGAATCAGGGTGTGTAGAAACTGTCCGGCTCGTGCGTCCCGGTCATCGAGGCCGACCCAGACGCTACGCCAATGTCGCGGCAGACGCTCACAGTACTCGGCCGCGAGCGTGCTCTTGCCAAACCCCGCCGGAGCACAGATGAGCACCAAACGCCGCATGCCAGCCTGAAGCAATAACTGCAAAAGTTCCGGGCGCGGCAGATGATCAGCCGGTAACGGTGGTCTGAAGGTCTTGCCGGAAAAGAATGGGTTGCTCGGGGCCATGTCGCCAAGTGTATCGGCAGGCCGAGGAGCGGGTCATTTCGATTTGTAACAGACAGGCCAGGAGCCGGCCGAAAACGGCCGGCCCCTTCGGCTTAACGCACGCCGGACTGACGCAATGCTGCAGGGGTGAACTCGTTGGAGCTGGCGCGGAAGTTGTAATCGTAATCCTGCCGCTCTTCGTTGTTCATGCCCATCGCCAGATAGCGACCGGCAATCAGGTCGTAGAGGGTCTCGGCGGCGAAACCGGGGACCTGTGAGTTGTATCGCTGCATCGCATGGGCCTCGGCAACCCGCCACAGGATCTCGCGACCGTCATAATGATCGATGTGGGCAGCCTGCCAGGAGTCCTCATCGATGAAGAAGTGACGCTTGGCGTAGATGTGACGCTGGTCACTCTTGACTGTCGCAACTACCTCCCACACGCGGTGCAGCTCGTAGCGAGTCAGATCCTGATTCAGGTGACCTGCCTTGACCACGTCCGAATACTTGTGCTCTGGCGAGTTGAGAATGTAGCTGTTATAGGGAATGTACAGCTCCTTCTTGCCCACCAGCTCCCAGTCGTAACGATCGGGCGCACCGTTGAACATGTCGAGGTTGTCGGAGGTACGCATACCGTCCGCTGCAGTACCGGGACCATCGTAGGAAACCTGCGGAGCGCGACGTACTCGGCGCTGACCTGCGTTGTAGATCCATGCCATGCGCGGCGTGGCCACCTGGTCGACGGTCTCGTGTACCAGCAACACGTTACCGGCCAGACGACCTGGATCGGTAACCTGTTGCTTGAAATAATAAAGGATGTTCTCCATGCGCACCGGATCATAGTCAGTCAGAGCTTCCGGAAGAACGTACTGCTCGACAAAACGGACGATGCTGAAATTGCCGTTGACCTGAGGAGTAGCCTGTACCACTACCCGCTGCATGGAGCCACCCCGGAAGCGGGTGATGTGATTCCAGATGACCTCTAGACCGCTGGAGGGAATCGGGAAGGCGTTGGCGCTGCGGTATCCGGTCACACCATTGCCGCCCTGAACCAGCCGGGAGTTGCGCGCATTATAGGCGGCAGCCTCATAAATACTGTCAGGCATGGAAGCGCTACGACGCGTCTGATAGACCGGCATGCGGAAGCTTTCAGGATAGCGCTGGAACATGGCGATCTGGCCAGGCGCCAGATTATCCCGGTACTGCTCATAGTTTGCTGCAGTAATGACAAACAGCGGCTTGTCTTCAGGGAAGGGGTTGGTCAGGAACCCGTTCACTACCGAACCGGCTTCCGGCCCGATGCCACCAGTCCATTCCGGAATAGTGCCGGCCGCATTGCCAGCTCGTTCGGCGCCAATTGGCGTCAGGCTTTTACCCAGCTCGGCGATCTGCTGGTCGGTGGCGGCCTGGACGGCACCCGCCGCAAGGGCGAAGGCCAGGACCGCGGAGGTCATCAGGGTTGGTTTCATTTCGGTCACTCTGCTTGCAAGGGGGCCGGAAGGCTCCGGCACGTGGGTCACGCAACGGCTGCCACAACGCATGATGGCGAACAGCCGGATACAGGCAGGGCACTATAGACAAGCGCAAGCGTAACGGGATCAGCCGAAAGTATGAATTTCGATAGGCGGCAAAACGAGCGGGGCGAACGGGCAGCGCCCGAGACAGACGCTGCCCAGCCGGAGCGACCAGCTGGGCAAAGGACGTCGGCTCAGAGCGTGGAAAGGAAAGGCGCCTGCGCTTCCTGCCACTGGGCGATTTCTCCGCGGATCTTCTTCTTGTCGAGCTTCCCGACGCTGGTTTTGGGTATTTCGGTAACAACTGCAATCTGGGTGGGCACCGCCCACTTGTTAATGCGACCCTCGTCGACGTACTTCTTCAGGTGGTCGCGGAGCGCCTTGGCGCTCATCTCATGCCCATCCTTGGCCACGATCAGTGCGAACGGGCGTTCGTCCCACTGAGGATCCGGCACCCCTACTACAGCCACCTCCTTGACTGCGGCGCAGGTGCTGATCAGGTCTTCCAACTCAAGGGAGGAAATCCACTCTCCACCGGTCTTGATCACGTCTTTTATGCGATCACGGATTTCGATGAAGCCCATCTCATCGATAGTGGCCACATCTCCCGTATGCATCCAGCCATGCTCCCATAGCTCCTGGCTTTTCTCGGGCTCACGGTAGTAGGCCTGGGTCAGCCAGGGCGCCCGCAATACCAGCTCACCCTGGCTCTTGCCGTCCTGCGGAAGGAAGCTACCGTCCGCCGCCATGATTCGCGCCTGGACCATAGGCACCGGCACGCCGGCCTTGATGCGGTAGGTCGCCCGCTCATCTTCGGACCCGGCTTCCAGCTCCAGATTGACGTAGCCGGCGGAGATCAGCGGACAGGTTTCCGACATGCCGTAGGCCGCCGACAGATGCATGTTCTTGCTCTTGGCCGCCTCATAGAGGCTGCGATTAAGGGCGCTGCCGCCGATGATCACCTTCATGCCGCCGAAATCGAAATCCTCTGCGCCCTTGGCGTGGAGTACCATCTGCAGGATGGTCGGTACGCAGTGTGAAAAGGTGACCTTCTCCTTCTTGATGAGATCGACCAGCAACTCCGGCTCGTAACGCCCCGGGTAGACCTGCTTGGTCCCCAGGAGGGTAGCGGTGTAGGGAATCCCCCAGGCGTGGACATGGAACATTGGCGTGATCGGCATGTACACGTCACGGTTGCCGAAGCTTCGCACGCTGTCCAGACCGCCCATCATCCCCGCCTGGGTGAGAGTATGCAGTACCAGCTGACGATGGGTGAAATACACTCCCTTCGGGTTGCCGGTGGTGCCGGTGGTGTAGAAGGTGGTGGCAACGGAATTCTCGTCGAAATCGGCGAACTCGTAGCTCGGTTCCTGCGCCGCCAGCAGCTGCTCGTATTCACCGACCAGGCCTGGCAGATCGGCTGTCTTGTCGTCGCCGTCGGTCAGCAGGATGGTATTGGTAACCGTGGTCAGGTGTGCTTCGATGGCCTTGTAGATCGGCACGAACTCGCTGTTGACCAGCACGAAGATGTCTTCGGCGTGGTTCATGGTGTACAGGATCTGCTCCGGTGACAGACGGATATTGATCGTGTGCAGTACCGCACCGATCATCGGCACCGCGAACATGCATTCCAGGTATCGATGGCTATCCCAGTCCATCACCGCGACGGTATCGCCCGGCTTCACCCCGGCAGCGGTTAGCGCTCCTGCCAGACGGCAGATCCGCTGGTTGAATGTGGCATAGTCGTAACGACTGATGTCCCGGTAGACGATTTCCTGACTGCGCTCGTAGCGCACGCCTGAAAGCAGGAGATTCTTGATTAGCAGCGGAGTCGAGTGAGCCGAATCGGCGGGCTTGAGGACACGCGTGTTCAACATAGTCATGACCTTCTATTCTTGGGATTGTTGGGGTCGAACGGATCTGTGGGTCCGTCATGTTCCGAACTATAGACAAGCGCCGGAATGGCCACCTATCGCTCGAAAGTATGAAGCTGATCATACCCCTGCCACATAGCGCCTTTAAGGGTATAATTGCGCCGATAAAGTCGGTTGATGACCGAAAATAACCCAGCAGTCATGTTCGAGGAACAACGATGTCGGACAACAGCGTAGTGATAGTAAGCGGTGTGCGTACCCCCATGGGCGGATTCCAGGGCAGTCTTTCCAGCGTTTCGGCAGTCGAACTGGGCGCCATTGCCATTCGCGAGGCAGTTCAGCGCGCGGGCATAGAGGCAACCGACGTACAGGAAGTCATCATGGGCTGCGTACTGCCCGCCGGTCTCAAGCAGGGCCCGGCCCGACAGGCTGCACTGAATGCCGGCCTGCCCGCCGCTGCCGGCTGCACTACCATTAACAAGCTCTGCGGGTCGGGCATGAAGGCTGTGATGCTCGCCCATGACGCGCTCAAGGCTGGTAGCAACCAGGTAATGGTCGCTGGCGGGATGGAGAGCATGTCCAATGCCCCCTACCTTATGGAAAAGGCGCGCGGTGGGCTGCGCATGGGCCATGGCGAAATCAAGGACCACATGTTCCTTGACGGCCTGGAAGATGCCCGTACCGGTCGCCTGATGGGCTCGTTTGCCCAGGATACCGCGGAAAAGCACGGACTGAGTCGCGAGGACATGGATGCCTATGCCATCGAATCGCTCAAGCGCGCCCAAGCTGCGATCGAGAACGGTAGCCTGGATAGCGAGATCGTTCCTGTTACCGTCACCACCCGCAAGGGCGAGACTGTGGTCAAGGACGACGAGCAGCCGCACAACGCCAATATCGAAAAGATTCCGACACTGCGTCCTGCCTTCAAGAAGGACGGCAGCATCACCGCAGCCAATGCCAGCTCGATCTCCGACGGCGCCAGCGCACTGGTGCTGATGACCGCAGCCGAAGCCGACCGTCGGGGACTGAAGCCACTGGCACGCATCGTCGGCCATGCTACCCAGAGCCAGGATCCGAGCGAATTCACCCTGGCGCCGATCGGTGCGATGGCCAATCTGTTCGGCAAGACCGGCTGGACCAAGGATGACGTTGATCTGTTCGAAATCAACGAAGCCTTCGCCATGGTCACCATGCTTGCGATGCGCGAACACGGGCTGGATCATGCCCGTGTCAACATCTATGGCGGCGCCTGCGCACAGGGCCACCCCGTTGGATCGACCGGCTCGCGGATCATCATCACCCTGATCAATGCCCTGCAAAAAACCGGTGGCAAGCGCGGTGTCGCCTCGCTGTGCATTGGCGGCGGCGAAGCCACTGCAGTGGCGATCGAGCTGATCTGAACCCAGTCCCGGGCGGCGAGCGGAAGCCGCCGCCCTTTCGGACTATCGCCGCCCTGCGTCGCAATGATGCAGCAAAGAGTTCCACGAAACTGTCACATTCCCTTTATAATTCCCGCGCTTTTCATCCTGACGATCATCAGGTCGAGCTGTTGCCCGCCCCACGGGAGTGCGGTAGTGATCGACCAATCTGCCTAAGCGGTGACCAATGAACTACTCACTGTTCGATTTCCTCCAGCTGGTCGGTGCGCTGGGTATCTTCATCTTCGGCATGAAGATCTTCAGCGAAGCTCTGCAGAAGGTGGCCGGCAATCGGCTCAAGGCGATTTTAGGTGGCATGACCCGCAATCGTCTGACCGGCGTACTGACCGGCTTCGGTACCACTGCAATCACTCAATCGTCGACCACAACCACGGTGATGGCAGTGAGCTTCGTCAACGCAGGTCTGCTCACCTTCGTGCAGTCCACCGGCGTGATAATGGGAGCCAACATAGGCACCACCATCACCGCCTGGCTGGTCGCGCTGTTCGGCTTCAAGTTTCAGATCACCCCGATCGCCGTGGCGATGATCGGCCTGTTCTTCGTGTTCCTGTTTTCCAGTAACAGCCGGCTGCGCAACATCGCCGAAGCCGTGGTCGGGTTCGGGATCCTGTTCATCGGCCTGGAGTTCATCAAGGGAGCCGTGCCGGACATTCGCAGCAACCCCGAGATGTTCGCCTTCCTCGATGCCTTCACTGACTATGGCTACCTGTCGCTACTGCTGTTCGTCTTCATCGGCACCCTGCTGACGCTGCTTACCCAATCGTCCTCGGCTGCCACCGCGATCACTCTGGTAATGCTCTTCGAGGGCTGGATTTCCTTCCCGATTGCCGCTGCGATGATTCTTGGCGAGAACGTCGGTACCACCGTTACTGCGAACCTCGCTGCGCTGGTCGGCAATGTGCATGCCAAGCGGGCGGCCCGGTTCCACTTCTTCTTCAACATCATCGGCGTCATCTGGATGATGCTGGTCATCTATCCTGTTCTGAACATAATCGATCATGTCGTTCAGTTCTTCACCGACAATCCGCTTTCGGTATTCAGCCCTGATCCGGCGGCACGGCCCAACGCTACCCTGGCAGTCTCACTTTTCCATACCAGTTTCAATGTCATAAACGTTTTACTTCTGTTCGCTTTCGTACCCTGGCTGGTGCGCTTCATCGAATACATCCAGCCTGACCGCGGCGCCAAGGATGAAGAGTTCCATTTGCGCTACATCAGCACTGGCGTCATGAGCTCGCCAACACTTGCCGTGGAGCAGGCGCAAAAGGAAATCCAGCAGTTCACCGGCGTCATCGAAAAGATGCATGCCAGTGTTCACGAGTTGCTGTTCGACCCTGGTTCGCAAAGTGAACGGCTGCTGGAACGCATCCACAAGTTCGAACAGACGACCGATCAGCTGGAAATCGAGATATCCGACTACCTGGTGCGCATCAGCGAAGGCGCCAACATGGAGCATGACCTGACCGAGCGCATGCGCTTCATGCAGACCATGATCAATGACCTGGAGCGGGTAGCGGATATTTATTATCAGATCTCCAAGCTGTCGGTGAAGATGCACGAAGCACAGACGGACTGGCCGGAGGAAGCGCGCGCCGAAATGGTCCTGATGATGAACGCGCTCGGCGACGCCGTTAACAATATGCACAAGAACGTCAGCAAGCAGCCCGGCCAGGTCGATCTTGATCACGCGCTGGTGCTGGAAGATGCGCTTGACGACCTGCGCGACAGGTTCCGCGACGAGCATTACAGCCGTCTGGAGAAAGGGGCCTACTCCACTCGCGCTGGCGTGGTGTTCATCGACGTACTGAACCGCCTTGAACGGATCGGCGATCACGTGCTGAACGTCAACGAGTCCGCCTCCGGTCGCCGCCTCAAGGCCACGCGGCTTTACGGCGCCAAGTAACCGATTCAAACGGTTGTTTATGCCCGACCATTCACCGGTCGGACATAACCTTCCCGGCGCTTGCCCTGCAGCCCCCGGCAGTGGACACTGGCTCCCATTTTTCGCGATCCATCACAGGAGATCACCATGAGCGACATCCGTTTTGACGACAAGGTCGTCATCGTCACCGGCGCTGGCGGCGGTATCGGCCGTGCCCACGCCCTGCTGTTCGCCAAACATGGCGCCAAGGTCATCGTTAACGATCTGGGCGGCAGTACCCAAGGGGAAGGCGCCAACAGCGAAGCCGCTTTGAAGGTCGTCGAAGAAATCAAGGCCGCCGGCGGCACCGCGATCGCCAACCCGGACAACGTGATCAACGGTGACCGCATCGTCGAATGCGCCATGGACAACTTCGGCCGCGTGGACGTCCTCGTCAACAACGCTGGCATCCTGCGCGACAAGAGCTTCCCCAAGATGACCGACGAAGACTGGGACCTGATCTACAAGGTCCACGTCGAGGGCGCCTACAAGACCACCAAGGCCGCCTGGGCACACATGAAGGAAAACAACTTCGGTCGCATCATTTTCACTTCGTCCACCTCGGGCATCTATGGCAACTTCGGTCAGGCCAACTACGGCATGGCCAAGCTGGGCCTGTACGGCTTCACCCGCACCCTCGCCATCGAGGGCCGCAAGAACAACATTTTCGTCAATGCCATTGCCCCTACCGGCGGTACGCGCATGACCGAAGGCCTGTTCCCGCCCGGCGCCTTCGACAAGCTCAAGCCCGAACTGGTCAGCCCGCTGGTAGCCTACCTTTGCTCCGAGCAGTGCCAGGAAACCGGTAGCCTGTTCGAAGTCGGTGGCGGCTGGATGGGCAAGGTGCGCTGGGAGCGCTCGCTGGGCATCGGCTTCAACCCTGATGAAGGCTTCACGCCGGAAGACGTCGCGGCCAACTTCGACAAGCTGTGCAGCTTCGAAGGCGCCGTGCATCCGAAGGACAACATCGAAGCGCTGAAAGAGCTGATGGCGAATATTCAGAAGTTTGCCTGAGCGGCCTCGCTGTAACTGAAAAGGCCCGCCCCTGGTGACAGAGGCGGGCCTTTTTGTTCAGCCCCCAGACTCAGACGTAAAACGCCTCCAGCGGTGGGAAGCCATTGAACTCGATGGCGCTGTAGCTGGTGGTGTAGGCACCGGTGGACAACCAGTACATGCGGTCGCCGATGGCCAGGTTGAGCGGCAGGCCGTACTTGTAGTTCTCGTACATGATATCGGCGCTGTCACATGTCGGGCCGGCGATCACGGCCTCTTCCACCTCGCCCTTCTTCTCGACATAGATCGGGAACTTGATGGACTCGTCCATGGTTTCGATCAGGCCGGAGAACTTGCCCACGTCGGTGAACACCCAGCGCTCCAGCGCGGTGTGCGACTTGCGCGAGACCAGCACCACTTCGCTGACCAGAATGCCCGCGTTGGCGATCAGCGAACGGCCCGGCTCCAGAATGATCTCGGGCAGTTCGTCGCCAAAATCCTCGTGCAGGAAGCGGGTAATTTCCTCGGCGTAGGTCTGCAGCGTGTTGGTCTTGGTCAGGTAGTTGGCCGGGAAGCCGCCGCCCATATTGATCATCTTCAGGGTGATGCCATCCTCTTCCTTCAGACGCTCGAAGATCACCTTGACCTTGGCGATGGCCGCATCCCAGGCACCGATGTCGCGCTGCTGCGACCCCACGTGGAAGGAAATGCCGTAGGGCTCTAGCCCCAGCTCCTTGGCCAGCACCAGCAGATCCATGGCCATGTCGGTCTGGCAGCCAAACTTGCGCGACAGCGGCCAGTCGGCGGTGGTCGAGCCTTCGGTCAGAATGCGGACATAGATCTTCGAGCCCGGGGCCGCCTTGGCGATATTGCGCAGGTCCGCCTCGGAGTCGGTGGCGTACAGGCGCACGCCCTTCTCATAGAAGGCGCGGATGTGCTTGGACTTCTTGATGGTGTTGCCGAAGCTGATCTGCTCGGGCTTGACGCCCAGCGCCAGCACCTTTTCCAGTTCGTAGATAGACGCGATGTCGAAGTTGGACCCCTTGTTCTTCAGCAGGCTCAGCACTTCGTTGGCCGGGTTGGCCTTGACCGCGTAGTAGATCTTGGCGAAGGGGAAGCCTTCTACCAGATCGTCGTAGGCCCGGTCGATGGTCTTCAGGTCAACCACCAGAAAGGGCGTTTCGTGCTGGTCCGCTCGATCCTTGATGCGAGCGAAGGTTTCCTTGTCGAAGTAATCTTCGAGTTTGATGGACATGGCGTCGGCTCCAAAGCAAGTGTTCTGGTTTCGGGCCGCGTGAGGACATGCTGATCAGATGCAGGGCAGACAAGCGAGCGCTGACGCCGCCAAATGGCGGACGGCAGGACGACGCTTTCCGACGGAAGCGCTCCGAACATGTAAGGCCAACACACAACCCGAGGGGTGCGAACGTCTGATCAGTATCCCCACTTTGGTTCGCCTACTTCCCAAGGCGTGCGCCGAAAGCAATAAGTCCGCGGTATCTGCCGGGTCTTGCTGTCTCGTCGTCAGTACTTGAGCCGTATGGATCGTGCCAGCCTCAACGTTCGGGGCGAACCATAAAACCAAGCGAGCCCAGGGTCAAGTGATGCGATCCCAAAAACTCCCCATTGATGGAAGATTCCAGCCAGGGCGACAGCCCGCGCCCAACCTCTCACATTCTGATGACGGTTTGACGATACGGGTTCCCCATTTCGGGAAATCTTCCCGACGCGCTCGCCACTGGTAGAACAACCAAAGCAGCCCGCCAAGGGGCCCGCCGGGCAATACTCGCAAGCCGCGTGATTGGCCAGCATTGACTTCACAACAACCAGAGCCAATGCAAGGACCATCCATGCCTACCCTTACTCCCCTTTCCCGCGCCATAAAGCTCACCGCGCTGTTCTGCTGGCCTGCAATAAGTGCGGCAAACGATGCTTTTCAACTTCCAGCGATGGACATCCGGGCCCTGGTCGATACCGACGTGCGGGGAATGCCGGGGGCAGCCAACATCCTCGGCAGCGAGACACTGGAGAGCTACAAGCCCTATACCTTGCATGACGCACTCGACTTCGTGCCGGGTGTGCGCACCATCGACGACGACCTGCTGGGGCTGCGCTCGGGGATCGGCATTCGCGGCGCGCCGCCGCGCCGCTCGCGCAAGGTGCTCCTGCTGGAAGACGGTACGCCGATCAACAACAGCGCGTACCTGGACTCCGGTGCGCACTACACTCCCCCCATCCAGCGTCTCGACCGGATCGAAGTGCTCAAGGGTGCCGGCCAGATCATCCACGGGCCGCTGAACAATCACGGTATCGTCAACTTCCGCAACCTGAAGCCCAGCGCCCGTCCGGAGACCCGTGCCGAACTGGCAATCGGCGACCAGAACACCCGCCAGCGCCACCTCATGCACCGTCGCACCGAAGGCACGCTGGGCATGGTCTTTGCCTACACCGGGCAGAAGGCGGACGGGACCTTCGATGTGGAGAAGCACGAGTTCGACGATTTTCACGCCGGACTGCAGTGGCAAGTGGATGCTCGCCACCAGCTCGCTGCATCGGCAACCTATTTTCGCGAACGTAGTCAGGGTTACGATGAAAGCAACCTGTCGCTGGAGCAGTACAGCACCGCTCCGCGCAGCAAAAAGCGCCTCGATGAGGGCCGCGAGTTCAACAATATCTCGGTCGATTACTACAAATATGACCTGACCCACAACTTCCAGATCAGCGAGAACGTGCGCCTGTCCAGCAAGGTGTTCTCGACGGAGCTGGACCGGCCCCGCTTCCAGACACGAGGCACGGCACCGACCGAGGGCGGCATCATGGAGGGGCGTGATCGGCGCTATGACACCCTGGGCGCCGATAGCAGAATCGACATCCGCAATATCGAGGCTCTGGGCCTGAATCACCGCCTGCAGGCCGGCCTGCGCTACGAAGATCATCGCTTCGCCGACCGCCGTCCCGTTGGTCGACCAGGTGAGGTGCTCAAGGAAAGCAACCGCGGTAATACCTATGCGCAACGCAATGTGGATGGTTATACCCGTGATGGGCGCCTGGTGACCTACGATGCCGAGGCAGTCTCCGGATTCGTGCAGAACACCCTGACCCTCGGCGACTGGGCAATCACGCCCGGGCTGCGCTATGAAACCTATCGCCAACACAAGAAAACCAACTTCCGTCCAGGCAGTTCGGCAGAAGGTGTCAGCGAGAAGGATAGTCATTCCCTCTGGCTGCCCGGTGTAAGCCTGGTGTACGGCGGTTTCGGCGCCACCGAGCTTTACGCCGGCCTCCATCGGGGATACGCCCCTGCCTCAGCGCGTACCGACGACTTTCCGCTTACCCCGGAGACCGGCATCAACAGCCAGATCGGTGTGAGAAGCCACGCCCTGCGCGGCGTGAGTATCGACGCGGCGCTGTTCCATAACCGCATAAAGGACACCCTCATCCGCAACAGCGTGGACAGCTTTGGCGATGCACTTTTTGTCAACGCGGCCGATTCCAGGGTGTACGGGCTGGATCTTGGCGCACGATTCGATTCGGATGCCTTCCACAGCTCTCCGATCAATCTGTTCGCGGAACTCGCTGCCAACTATACCCAGGCGCGCTTCATCAACGGCCCCCTTGACGGCAATCAGGTACCCGAAGTGCCCAATCGGGCAGCGAGTCTGACGCTTGGCGCCGAACACACCAGCGGCTGGCACCTGAGCGTGACCGCCAGCCATTTCGGCGAGTTCTACTCCGACATCGAAAATACCCGGGCGCTAGATGTGACGGGCAGCGAAGATGACGCCGGTCGCGTGCCGGGCCGGACGCTATGGTCAGCCCGCGCCAGCTACAAGCTGCCGATGGAACTGGACACCACTCTTTGGCTGCAAGGACGCAATCTGACCGATAAGCTGTATATCGTGGACATTCAGGAAGGCATTCGCCCCGGTGCACCACGCACTGTCATCGGCGGCGTGACGCTCACGTTTTAAGCACCACCCCAGCGTTCCGCACCAATTTGAAGCGCCCCGCTTCGAATCGGTGCGGAGCGATCACTCCCGTTGGCCCGCTCATCAATGGCAGGTCACGCCGCAACCCACTGCCTTAAGGGCCTGCGACCGATAATCCGCAACCTGGCACGTTCCCTGCTGAATACCGACTTGTATACAAGACCGTATTTTTCTGGAGACGCAATGCCACAATGTAACGGATGGACTCTGGATGCCTGGCGCGAGGCCTATCGCCACGAGCTGAAGCCCGCCGACATACTCGATCCGCTGAGAGCAGAGCTGGACCCCAAGGATCCGGCGTTCACCTACGTCGTCTCCGCAGCTGAACTGCAGGACCAGATTGCGCACCTGGCGACGCTTGGCAATCCAGAAGCCCTGCCCCTGTACGGCATCCCCTGTGTAATCAAGGACAACATAGACGTGCGCGGGCTGCCTACCACCGCTGCCTGCCCGGCCTTTTCCCGCATAGCTCAGACCGACGCGGAGTGCGTCGCACGCCTTCGCGCAGCCGGGGCGATCGTGCTCGCCAAGACCAATCTGGACCAGTTCGCCACCGGCCTGGTTGGCACTCGGTCGCCCTACGGTGCAGTGCCTAACAGCTTCAACAGTGATTACATTTCCGGCGGTTCGAGCTCTGGTTCAGCCGTAGCGGTGGCACGCGGGCTGGTACCGTTCAGTCTTGGCACCGACACCGCCGGATCGGGTCGCGTTCCGGCAGGGTTCAACAACCTGGTCGGGCTGAAGCCGACCCGTGGGCGCTTCAGCACCAGCGGTGTGATTCCCGCTTGCCGTAGCCTGGACTGCGTATCGATCTTTGCGCTGAGCGTCGGCGATGCCGAGCAGGTCGCCGCGGTGCTCGAAGCCTTCGATCCGGCCGACGGCTATTCACGCCACGCCGAACCGGCACCGCGCTTTCTCCCTGGCGAACCACGGCTGGGCATCCCCGCCGCCCTCCCGTGGTTCGGTGACCAGCAGTCCGCGGCCGCCTGGCAGGCCAGCCTGGACCGGCTACGGGCGATGGGCTGTGAACTGGTCGAGCTGGACTTCACGCCCATGCTGCAACTCGCACAGCTCCTCTACGACGGCCCCTGGGTCGCCGAGCGCTACGCGGCAATAGCCGACTTCATCGAATCCCGGTCCGAGGAAATGAACGAGGTGGTACGAAGCATCATTTGCAAGGGCAGAGACTTCAGTGCCGCCGATGCCTTCCGCGCGGAATACCGCCGTACCGATCTGGTGCGCGAGATCCATGCTCAGATGGAGCAAGTGGACGCACTGCTGGTGCCTACCGCCCCACGCCACCCAACGCTGGCAGAGGTCGAGGCCGACCCGGTCGGGGTCAACAGCCAGCTCGGCACCTGGACCAACTTCGTCAACCTCGCCGACTGCTCGGCACTTGCGCTGCCCGCCGGGCTGCGTAGCGACGGGCTGCCCTTCGGCATCACCCTGATCGGTGCCGCCTGGCAGGATGCGGCGCTCGCCGAATTCGGCCGCCGCTGGCAAAAGGCGCAGCCGTGGCAGGCCGGGGCGCTGGGCAGACCGCTACCCGATCCGCTCCTGCCCAACGAAGCGCCGCCAGGCCATGTCAGGCTGGCCGTAGTGGGCGCCCACCTGACCGGGATGCCACTCAATTGGCAGCTCACCGAGCGTCACGCACGCTTCATCGAAAGCACGGTCACTTCCGACTGCTATCGGCTATACGCCCTGCCCAACACCACCCCGCCGAAGCCGGGACTGGTACGCGCAGACAGCGGAGCGCCGATTGCTGTGGAACTCTGGGACGTACCGCTGCAGCTGTTCGGAGGCTTCGTGGCGCTGATCCCAGCCCCGCTGGGAATTGGGACCCTGACCCTGGGCGACGGGCGCGAAGTGAAAGGTTTCATCTGCGAAGGTGCCGCGGTGCAGGGCGCCACGGACATAACTCACCTAGGCGGCTGGCGGGCGTATATCGCCTCGCTGCAGGCTCGCTGAAGACGAGCGAGGTTGCCAGTGCGCAAGCGCGATGAGCAGGAAGGTGAACGCCGCGAGAACCTGACCGAACGGATCTATCGCCAGGTCAAGCAGCAGATCCTCGGCTTCCAGTTGCTGCCTGGAGACCGCTTTACCGAAAACGAGATAGCGCTGTCTACCAGCGCCAGCCGGACGCCGGTTCGCGAGGCTCTGAACCGGTTGCAGCGGGAAGGTTTCGTCGAAGTGTCCTTCCGCAGCGGGTGGCAGGTACGGCCCTTTGATTTCGCCCAGTTCGAGCAGTTGTATGACGTGCGTATCGCCTTGGAGCTGGCAGCCGCAGAGCTGCTCTGCGAGGTGGATCCGCGTCCTGACCTCACTGGGCTGAAACAGGACTGGCAGGTGCTGCCTGAGCACCGGCTGGGTAGCGGGCCGACACTCTACGAGCAGGAGGAGCGCTTTCATGCCCAGGTGGTGGAGGCCACCGGGAACTGCGAGATGGCGCGAATACATCATGAAGTATGTGAGCGCCTGAGACTGGTCAGGCGTTTCGACCTGACCAGACAGGAGCGGATCGATGCGACCTATGAGGAGCACGCGCAAATACTCCAGCACCTCGAGGCCCGCGACATTCATGCGGCACAGCGGCTGATCCGGGCGCATATCGAAGGAAGCAAGGCCGAGGTACGCAAGATAACCCTGCACATGATTTTCGAGGCCCGACAGGCCCAGAACACTGGCGAGCCATCTACGGATGGCTCGCCTGACGAGAAGGCGCGACAGCCTGGCTGATCGCCCCGGTACCGGAAGCACCCGTACGCTGCACACAGTTTTGAAACAGTTGGACAGACAAAAACGGAGAAACGGAATTATGAAAATTAAGAACTTGGTCAAGAAGGCCAGCGCCCTCAGTCTGGCCTGCGGCCTGGCATTCAGCGCCCTCTCGGCGCACGCGGAAACCATCAAGGTCGGCGTCCTGCATTCGCTGTCCGGCACCATGGCGATTTCCGAGACCACGCTCAAGGACACCATGCTGATGCTCATCGAGGAGCAGAACAAGAAGGGCGGCCTGCTGGGCAGGCAGCTCGAAGCGGTAGTGGTGGACCCGGCCTCCGACTGGCCGCTGTTCGCCGAACGCACCCGCGAACTGATCGAGCAGCACGGCGTCGCATCGATCTTCGGTTGCTGGACCTCGGTTTCGCGCAAGGCGGTGCTGCCGGTCATCGAGGAGCTCAATGGTATCCTCTTCTACCCGGTGCAGTTCGAGGGTGAGGAATCCTCGCGCAACGTGTTCTACACCGGCGCAGCGCCGAACCAGCAGGCGATCCCGGCGGTGGACTACCTGAAGGATGAACTGGGCATCGAGCGCTGGGTACTGGCAGGCACCGACTACGTATACCCGCGCACCACCAACCGCATCCTCGAGGCGTACCTCAAGGCCAACGGCGTGGCGGACGCGGACATCATGGTCAACTACACCCCCTTCGGCCATTCCGACTGGCAGAACATCGTTGCCGAGATCAAGCGCTTCGGCAGTGCGGGCAAGAAGACTGCGGTGGTCTCCACCATCAATGGCGACGCCAACGTGCCCTTCTATCGTGAACTGGGCAACCAGGGCGTGAGCGCCGAGGACATTCCGGTCGTTGCCTTCTCCGTCGGTGAAGAAGAACTCTCCGGCCTGGATACCCGCCCGCTGGTTGGCCACCTGGCCGCCTGGAACTACTTCATGAGCGAGGAAACGCCGGAGAACGAGGAGTTCATCAAGACCTGGCACAGCTTCATCAAGGACCCCAAGCGCGTGACCAATGACCCGATGGAAGCCCACTACATCGGCTTCAACATGTGGGTGAAGGCGGTCGAGAAGGCGGGTACCACCGATACCGACAAGGTCATCGACGCCATCAAGGGCGTGACCGTGCCGAACCTGACCGGGGGCACGAGCACCATGCTGGCGAACCACTACATCACCAAGCCGGTACTGATCGGCGAGATCCAGGAAGACGGCCAGTTCCTCACCGTATCGCGTACCGATGAGCTGGTTCCCGGCGAATCCTGGTCCCGTTACCTGGAAGGCAGCAAGGATCTGATCGCCGACTGGACCGCGCCCATCAACTGCGGCAACTACAACACCCAGACCAAGACCTGCCTGGGCTCAGCCGCCCAGCAGTAACTGGCCCCGCCCGGAAGCCGGCACGCCGGCGACCGGGACGTCATGGGCAGGCAGCCGGACGCATCCGGCTGCCTCCAACGAACATGCGCGATGAGACACACCCTATGACTACTTCTTGCCGCCTGCCACTGCCGGACACCCTACGCAGACTCGGCGCCACACTGCTGATGCTGGCGGGTCTGCTTCTGACCTTGCCGGCCGCTGCCGAGCCCCCTGCCGAAGCGGGAGACTCCGCCGCTGAGGAAACCGCAGGGGCGCCACCCGCCTTCGAGGCGCTGGTCCATGAACTGGTGCAGGGCAGCCTGACCCAGCGCTCCCGCGCGATCACCGCGCTGGCCAGCCACGATGACGACCGCGTCATCGACATTCTCCAGGCATTGGTCGACGGCAACCTGCAAGCCGACCGCAGCGACCCGCCGCTGGTTGCCATTCGCCAAGGCCGCACTACGCTTGACGCCCTGACCGGCGAAGAGCTCGAACAACCGGAAGGGCTGCGCCGGGTGCCGATCAACAATGCCCAACGCACTCAGTTGCGCGGGTTGTTGGCCCGCCTGAATCTCGAGCACGACAGCGCTCAGGTGCGCTACGAGGCGGTACGCCGCTTCATCCGCGACGGTATCGACTCGGAGGGGATCGCCCTGCTGCTGGAACGCCAGCAGCAGGAGGATTCCGGTCGGGTACTCGCCGCCATCGACACCGCTATCGCGCTCTATCAACTGCAGGGCGTGGACCGCGACCTGCGCCTGCAGGCAATCGAGACACTCAGCGGCTCGCTGGAACGCGAAGCGCGCAACGCCCTGACGCGGATCGCCAACACCGACGCCGATCCCGAGCTGCGTGCCGAGGCGCAATCCGCGCTGGATTCCATAGCCGGGCGAATCTCGTTCTACCGTTTCGTCGAGAACCTGTTCTTCGGTCTGAGCCTCGGTTCGGTGCTGCTGCTCGCCGCCATTGGCCTCGCCATCACCTTCGGCGTGATGGGGGTGATCAACATGGCGCACGGCGAACTGATCATGATCGGCGCCTATGTCACCTGGGGGGTGCAGGTGCTCTTTCCCGGGTTGATCGAGTGGAGCCTGCTGATCGCCATTCCCGCGGCGTTCGTCATCGCTGGCCTGGTCGGCATCCTCATCGAGCGGGGGGTCATCCGGTTTCTCTACGGGCGCCCGCTGGAGACGCTGCTGGCCACCTTCGGCCTCAGCCTGATCCTGCAGCAGGCGGTACGTACCCTGTTCGGCCCGCTGAACCGCTCGGTGAGCTCCCCGGAGTGGATCAGCGGCACCCTGGTGATCAACCCGGTACTGTCGATCACCTATACCCGCCTGTACATCCTGATCTTCGGGTTGCTGGTGTTCTTCGCCCTGCTGTTGGTGATGAAGCGCACCTCGCTCGGGCTCAAGGTCCGCGCCGTATCGCAGAACCGTGCCATGGCACGTGCGGTGGGCGTGCGCTCGAACTGGATCGATGCGCTGACCTTCGGCCTGGGTTCGGGCATCGCCGGCATCGCCGGGGTGGCCCTGTCACAGATCACCAACGTCGGCCCCAACCTGGGTCAGGCCTACATCATCGACTCCTTCATGGTGGTGGTGTTCGGCGGCGTCGGCAATCTCTGGGGCACGCTGGTCAGCGCCATGAGCCTAGGCCTGATCAACAACTTCCTCGAGCCCTATGCCGGGGCCATGCTGGCCAAGGTACTGGTACTGGTCATGCTGATCCTGTTCATCCAGAAGAAACCCAAGGGCCTGTTCCCGCAAAAGGGCCGTGCGGCGGCAGACTGATCCGCTGCCCCGGCCTACTGGACAAGAGAAAACTCTATGCTGATGCGACGTTTGTTACTCAGTGACCGCGGGGGGATGGTGGTGCTCGGCCTGATTCTGCTGACCGCGATCATCGTGCCGGTCTGCAACCTCGCCCTGCCGACCGATTCACCCTTCTATGTTTCGAACTTCACCGTGGCCCTGCTCGGCAAGTTCCTCTGCTTTGCCCTGCTGGCGCTGGCGGTGGACCTGATCTGGGGCTACGCCGGGATTCTCTCGCTCGGCCACGGCGCCTTCTTCGCCCTTGGCGGTTACGCGATGGGGATGTACCTGATGCGCCAGATCGGCGATCGCGGCGTCTATGGCCACCCGGAGCTGACCGACTTCATGGTGATCCTCAACTGGGAGAGCCTGCCCTGGTACTGGCAGGGCTTCGACATGTTCTTGTTCGCCATGCTCATGGTGATCCTGGTACCGGGCCTCCTGGCCCTGGTGTTCGGCTGGCTGGCGTTTCGCTCGCGGGTGACCGGGGTGTACTTCGCGATCATCACCCAGGCGCTGACCTTCGCCCTGATGCTCGCGTTCTTCCGCAACGAGATGGGCTTCGGGGGGAACAACGGACTGAACGATTTCAAGGAGATCCTCGGCTTCGACCTGACCGCCCGCACCACCCGGGTGGGTCTGTTCGTCGCCTCGGCGATCGCCTTGATACTGGGCTATCTCGCCTGCCGCTACATCGTCACCTCGCGCATGGGCCGGGTGCTGATCGCCATCCGCGACGCCGAGAG
>JAUVYN010000161.1 GCA_030603065.1 Pseudomonas sp. | reverse complement strand
GTGAGCGTGCGCTCGGTGCAGGGCGAACTGGCATTGCTCGACGAGGGTGCCTTGCAGGCTGGCGATCAGGTGGTGTTCGCTGGCCTGACCCGGCTGGCCGAGGGTGATTCGGTGGAGCTGTTGCCATGATCGGGCTGCTTGCGCGTCCCCGGTTGATCGGTCTGGTGGTGGTGATGCTGTGTCTTCTGGGAGTGGCGTCATACCTGACCATGGCTCGCCAGGAAGACCCCAGCTTTCCCTACCGCTCAGGCATGATCACGATCATGTATCCCGGCGCCATGGCCGAGGCGGTGGAGCGTCTGGTGCTCGAGCCACTGTCGGATGAGCTCGGTCAGGTGGAGGAGATCGACTATTTCTCGGCCACTGCCCGTACCGGCGTGGCCATCGTTCCGATCAATCTGGACGACCATATCTATGACACCGACGCCGCCTGGGACCGGGTGCGCCAGGCCATGGAGCGTGCCCGGCTGCAGTTTCCCGCCGGGGTCGGCCAGATGTCGCTGGATGACCGTCTGATCGACATCCCGGCGGTGGTACTGGCGGTACGTGGCGATGCCTCGGTGGTCCAGCTGAGCCGTGCCGCCGAGCGCCTCAAGCGCGAGTTGAGTGATCTGCCAGCGTTGTCGCGAATCGAGCTACAGGGAAATGCGGACGAGCAGATCACCATTGCGCTGCGAGATGCCGAGCTCAACCGGCTGGGCATCTCGCCAGCCTTTCTGGCCGATCTGCTGGCGCAGCGCAATCAGGTGATCCCGGGTGGATTCGTGGTGGCGTCAGGACGCCGGCTCGGCATTTTGCCCAATAGCGAGTTCACCAGTCTCGATGAACTGGCCGCGACGCAGATTCCGCTACCCGAGGGCGGCAGCGTGCCCCTCGCAGCCATTGCCGACATGTGGCGCGGGCCGCTGGAGCCGGCACAGCCGCGCGCCTGGTTCGACGGCGAACAGGCGGTACTGGTGACATTCATCGCCCAGCGCGGCCAGGTCGATACGATCCGATTTGGGCGGGCCCTGCGCGAGCGGGTCGAAGTACTGCGGCCGGATTTCGCACCGCTGCAGATCGATGAGATGTTCTTCCAGCCGGATCAGGTCAAGGCGCGCCTGGATGGACTGGAGCTGAGCCTGCTGGCCAGCGTCGGAATCATCGTGCTGGTGGTGCTGCTCGGTATGGGCTGGCGCATGGGCGTACTGGTAGCGGCGATGTTGCCACTGGTGGCGCTCATCAGCCTGGGGGTCTACAACCTTGGTGGTGGCATCCTGCATCAGATTGCTGTGATCGGCATGGTGATCTCGCTGGGCATCCTGATCGACAACGCCATCGTCATGGTGGAGAACATTCAGGATCGGCTCAATCGTGGTGAGTCGCGGACCGATGCGGTCTCGGGCGGTGTACGCGAACTGGCCGGGCCGCTCGGTGCTTCGACCGCCACCACTCTGGCCGCCTTCACGCCGCTGTTGCTATCCAAGGGCGGAACGGCGGATTTCACCCGTGGTATTCCGGTGATGATCATGCTGACGCTGGTCGTGAGCTATCTACTCGCGCTGAGCGTAGCGCCCATGCTTGCCGGACGCTTTCTGCGGCCAGCCCCGCAGCGCAGCGGTGTGATCATGGAACGCCTCAGCGCTGCGCTGGCCCGTGTCAGCACGGCGCGGCCGGCCTGGATGATCGGTCTGGGGTTGCTGATGGTTTCACTGAGCGTGGCGATGACGCCCTTCATGAAGAAGCAATTCTTCCCGAATGCGGACCGGCCGCAGGTCGTGGTCGAGCTATTCATGCCCGAGGGGACCGACCAGGAGACCACGGAGGCGATCGCCGCGGAGCTGGAGCGTCTGATCAGGCAGCGACCGGAAGTGCTGAGTGTGCACCGCTTCGTCGGTTCGGCGGGCCCGAGCTTCTACTACAATCTGCTTCGCGCGCCCCAGGCGCCCAACCGGGGGCGGCTGGTGGTCGAGACCACCGATCTGCGCGCGACCTCCGGGGTCATACATTGGGTCCGCGACCATGTCGCGCGCAACGTCCCCGAGCTCGACGTGGTTGCCAGCACCCTGGGGCAGGGACCACCGAGGGTCGCGCCGGTCGAGATGCGGCTTTACCATCACGATGACCGGCAGCGTATCGCTGCGGCGGAGCAGGTGTTCTCGCTGCTGAAGGGCATCGAGGGGGCGGTGGATGTGCGGCATGATGTCGATCTGGGCGTACCGGTGGTTCAAATCCGCGTAGACGATGCCTCGGCATCCCGGCATGGCCTTAATCGGGCCTTGGTGGCGCGCACGCTCTATGCCCGCAGCCTGGGTCTGGCAGCAGAGCAGTATCGCCAGGAGCTGGATCCGATTCCGCTGGTTATCCGTTCCCATGAAGGGTCACGTCAGTCGCTGGAGCAACTGTTGTCGGCCAGCGTATTCAATGATCGGGGCGAGGCCGTTCCGTTGACCGCGGTAGCATCGATCGAGGCGACCTGGGAGCCGGCAAGTATTCGCCAGCGTAACGGGGTGCGGCTGTATACGGTTACCGCGGGTCTGGAAGACGGGTACAGCTTCAGTCAGGTGCTTGACCGTTTGAATGCCGAATTGGCGCTCGCGCCCTTGCCCGCCGGAACCCGCATGGAGATGGGAGGCGATGCGGAAGGATCCGGAGATGCGAACCGGGCTCTGTTTACCACTGCACCGGTCGGTCTGCTTCTCTTGCTGTTCTTCCTGTTGCTGCAGTTCAATTCGTTCCGCCGGCTGGGGATCATCCTGCTGACCGTGCCGTTGGCCAGTGTCGGCGTATTCCCGGGCCTGGTGCTGTCCGGATCGCCCTTCGGCTTCCAGTCGATGCTCGGAATCATTGCGCTGGTAGGGATCGTGGTGAACAACGCAATCGTACTGATCGACGTGGTCGATCAGCGCCTGGCGCAGGGGATGGATATCGGCGCTGCGGTGTCCGAGGCGGTGGCTCGCCGGACCAGACCGATCCTGCTGACCACGGCGACAACGATCGCGGGCCTGCTGCCGCTGGCGTTTTCTTCGTCTACCTTATGGCCGCCGATGGCCTGGGCGATCATCTCCGGCTTGCTGGCTTCCACCGTGCTGACCCTGCTGGTAGTGCCCGCCACCTGCCGTCTGCTGCTGGCGCCGCGAACGAAAGCTGAGGAGCCCGCACAAAAATTTGCGTAACTGCTTGACTCGCCTACAGGACTCGTTAAAATGCGCGCCAGTTCAGACGCTGTTCCACAGCGTTTAAACCGACGCGCAGCGGTAGTTCAGTCGGTTAGAATACCGGCCTGTCACGCCGGGGGTCGCGGGTTCGAGTCCCGTCCGCTGCGCCATTTTCAAAGCCTCTGGATCTTCGGGTTCAGAGGCTTTTTTATTTCTGCGTTATTTCTGCGTTATTTCTGCCGCATATCCATATTCTCCACGCCCCAATCTCGGCCTATCGAGCTCCCGCTCGACGACAGCGGCAGTTCAGGCGATGCCGAGGTCGCGCAGGCGCTCGGACTGCTCAGGGGGCAGCAAAACCGCAGGCATAGCGCAGGAGCGCTACACCCCATAGCGCGGCGCCGTGTGCGAGTGCGCTGCTGGGTACGCAGCCTGCAACGGGCACGGGTGTTGGGTTGTCGAGCTCCCGCTCGACGACAGCGGCGATTCAGGCGATGCCAAGGTCGCGCAGAGACTCGGACTACTCAGTGAACAGCCAGGCCGAAGGCGTAGCGCGGGAGCGCTACACCCCATAGCGCGGAGCCGAGTCGCGGTGCGGAGCTCGAGACCC
>JAUVYN010000120.1 GCA_030603065.1 Pseudomonas sp. | reverse complement strand
CGCAACGTTGACAATGAACAGGCCAAGGATTGCTACCTGCTGTTCGCCATTCGCAACTTCCAGCAGGCACATCGGGCCTGCATTGCCGCCGCCCGTGATGGCGATGCCAAGGCCCAGCATCACATGGCCTCGATGGCCAGAACCAGCGGCGAGTTCGACGCTGCATTTCACTGGGCCAGTCAATCGGCGCGCCAGGGCCATGCACCGGGACAGCTGTTACTCGCCGGTCTCTATCGCAGCGGCGAAGGTACCGAAGTCAATGAGTCGGAAGCGGTCGACCTGCTGCGCGCGGCCGCCGATCAGGGCATGGCCGAGGCCCGCTATCAGGTCGGAATGGCCTATCTGCAGGGTCAGGGGGTGACTCGCGATGCAGCTCAGGCGGCCAGCTATCTCGAGACCGCAGCAGAACAGAATCACGTCAAGGCGCAGCTGGCACTGGCCGATCTGCACCGCAGCCAGCGCCCCGATGACCCACGCGCGCGAGAGTGGCTGCGACGTGCGGCGAGTCAGAACTCACCGGAGGCACAGTACGCGCTGGGGGTAAGTTACAGCGAAGGCAGTGCCGGCGCCGTCGATCATCTTGAGGCATACGTCTGGCTGAGCCGTGCGGTACTCAATGGTTATGAACGCGCCCGCAGCTATCTGGAGCAGGTGGCGCCACAACTCACGCCGGAACAGCTCGAAGTCGCCCAGCGTCGCGTGCAATCGAGCCTTGCGGGGCGGCGCTCATGAACATGAAAGCCATCGATCTGAACCGACTGAAACTCCATCGCTGGCGACCACAACGCCCGGACCTTGCTGCGCTGCGGGAAAAGGCCCTGCGACTGGAGGGCATGTCGCCGGTCAAGCGCTCCATCATGCTGGTTCTGGCGCTGCTGGTCGGGCTTTTCGTACTAGGCATGTGGCTGACTTCCAGTCTCAATCAGAGCTTTGCCGAAGGGGCGATGGCCGAGCAGCGCCAGCAGCAGATCGCCGATACCTTTTATGCCAATCTGGATCGAATCAATGCTCACCACTATCTGATGGAGCAGAACACCAGTGAACTGGCGCGAATCGGCCAGCTCTACAAGCGCCAGCTCGGCCTGACCGGGCGGGACAATCGCGCCGAGCTTGCGCTGGCGCTGGAACGCAGCCTGGGAGACTTCCGTGACACCTACGGCGGCGGGCTGTGGTTCGAACCGGACGGCTACATACAGGGTCCGCTGGCGGTTTATGGCTATCAGCTGGACGGCACCATGCGGATAGTGACCGATGACGAGGCCTACCTGGAGAGCGAATGGTATCAGCAGATTCAACCCTCCGCCGAGTCCCAGCTCGACTCCGAGCTGGCCCGCTTCTACTGGACCCCGGCCTACTACAAGGCCAACATCGACAATGTGGTGATTAGTCTGAGTACACCAATCGTCGACGATGAAGGCGAGGTCATAGGGCGTGCCTCGACAGACTGGCGGGCGGACGACATCATCCGCATGGTCAGCCGGGTCGAAGTGACACCCGGCACCTTTTCCTTCCTGCTGGACCGGCAAAATCGCAATCTCTCGAGCCTGTCCCAGGAAGAAGACGTATCCCGCTCACAGCGGCTGATGGAAGCGATCACCCTGAGCGAACTGCACCTGCGGCCGATTCAGGCAGACCCGACCGAATTATTCTCGACCCGGCAGCTGGCGGCACCGATGCAGGCCATGTCACTGACTGTGGACGGCGAAACCTATGCGCTGTTCTACTCGCGCACCGCGGCAGACATGGTATTTGGCATCGGTGTACCGCAGGCCGAAATCGACGCCGTACTGGCACCGATGCGGGCCAGCAACCTACGTATCGGCCTGATAATCGGCACCATCTTTCTACTGCTGGCGGGCCTGATCCTCTACATTATCGCCGGCACGTTGCGCCAGTTGAGCAACCTGTACACCGACACCCTCACCGGACTGCCCAATCGTGAGCGGCTGCTGGCCGACCTGCGCCGAACCGACTCCGCCGCGCTGGTGCTGCTCAACATCGACGCCTTCAAGCAGATAAACGACTTCTATGGTCACCACTGCGGTGACCACGTGATTCTCCAGCTCTCCGACGGCCTGCAGCGCTTCATGAAGACCCGCGCCCTCTGGCGCAACTGTACGCTCTACAGCATGCCGGGCGACGAGGTGGCAATTGTGGTCCCCGGTCACCACGCACCCGCTTCCCTACCGCCACGTCTGGAGGAGCTGGTCAACTACGTGAGCCTGATGGAGATTCGCTGGGATGAGCAGACCATTCCGATCAGCGCGAGCGTGGGCGCCGCCAGTACCGTGCAGCCGGACAACAGTCGTCTGAATGGCGAGCAGCTACTGCCATCCGCGAGCATCGCTCTGAAACTGGCACGGCTCAATCAGACCAACTTCTTCGTCTATGATCCGGCCGACCGCGCTCGGGAAGGCTACGAGCAGAACCTGATCCAGGCCAACCTGCTCAAGGCAGCGCTGGATGAGGGGCGCATCGTCCCCTTCTTCCAGCCGATCATGGACCTGCACACTGGCACGATCAGCAAGTTCGAATGTCTGGCGAGGCTGATCGACGCCCAGGGTCGGCCGGTCAGTCCGGAACAGTTCCTGCCTATCGCCAAGAAGATTCGGCTTTACCGCTACATCACCCGGACCATGGTCGAGCGCTGCTTCAGCCGCTTCGCCCATAGCCGCTACGAGTTCTCCCTCAACCTCTCCTGCGAAGACCTGCTCGACGCCGAACTTACCGAGTTCATTCTCGATCAGCTGCAGGGCAACGAACTGGCTAACCGGGTGATCTTCGAGATTCTGGAGAGTGAGGGCATCGAGAACTATGAACCCGTACGTGAATTCATCGACCGGGCCAAGGCACTGGGATGTCGAATCGCGATCGACGACTTCGGCGCCGGTTATTCGAACTTCGAACATCTGCTGCGGCTCAATGTGGACCTGATCAAGATTGACGGCAGTCTGATCCGCAACCTCGATCGCAACGAGGATGCTCTCACGCTGACTCGTGGCATAGTCCGCTTCGCCCAGGAACTGGGCATCCACACTGTCGCGGAGTTCGTGCACAGCCCAGAGGTGCTGGAGAGGGTCCGCGAGCTGAACATCGATTTCGCCCAGGGCGGCTACGTGGGCATGCCTGCCGGCGTGCTCATTACCGGCGTCGAGGTGGTCTGACGACCATTCGGCGGGATTGATGGCCATTTGCCCCGCACGACTTTCCATCCGAGCCAGCCTCTGCTAGCGTTCGTGCTTCACCGAAGCTGGAAGTAAGGGCGACTCGCCCAAGCTGCCAGAACGGCACAGGGTGACTGGATCAGGAGAGTCCATGCGTGCATTACCCGCGTTTTCGGTGGCCGTTATTGCACTAGGTCTGAGCGGGTGTTCCACGCCGCTCAAGACCGAGGATATCTGGGCCCGTTCGAGCGCATTCATCGATCGTTCCACCGGCCTGCTGACGGCCCAGGGTCAACGTCTGTCGGAGTATGCTGGCAGCCTGCTGGGTCGCCAGGACCAGCAACTGCGCGACGACGAGGTGGCAGCACTGTTCGCGCAGGAGCGAATCGACCCCCTGACCCGGTACATCGAGGAGCATTCCGGCGACGCATCCCGCGCCCCTCAGCTTGCCCGGGTAGCCCGCGAACGCGAGGTGCGCTGCGGGGCGATCGCAAAGCTCTACTCTCAACGCGAACCCAACCGTGAAAACCTGGCTCGTCTGCGGCGTAACTATCTGTATTCCTGCCCGCTGGAGGTTGCCGAATTCGCCAACCGAGCCAGCCGTGCCGCTGGCCTGGCCGCGGAAGTTGCCGACGAGCGCGCGGCACCCGCGCCTACGCCGAATCCGGTCGCAGAGCCCCGCGACGAGCCGCTGCAGAGCGCAGTCAACCGCCAGCTCAACCGCAACTGCTATCTGCTTTTCACCATTCGCAATTACCGTCAGGCGGTGGATGCCTGCCGCGAGCCCGCCGAACTGGGCGATGCCAAGGCTCAGCACCACATGGCCAGCATGGCGCGGGTGCGAGGCGAGCATGCCGCGGCACGGGACTGGGCCGAACGCTCTGCCCAGCAGAAGCACGCACCCGCGCAGCTCTTACTGGGCCAGATGTACGAGGAAGGCCGTGGCGTGAGCCGCGATGAAGCGCGTGCCCGGCAGCTGATGCGCCAGGCGGCCGACGCAGGCATGCCGGAAGCCGCCTTCCGGGTCGCCCAGGCCTTTCAGGAGGGCATGGGCGGGCCGGTCGATCTGGCCCAGGCGGAGATCTATTTCAAGCGGGCCGCGCAGCAGGATCACCTGCCCTCGCACCTTGCTCTGGCCACGCTTTATGACATAACCCGGCGACCGACCCAGGCGCGTCAATGGCTGGAACTGGCGGCCCGCAGGGGCTCGGCCGATGCGCAATTCGCCCTGGGTCAGCAACACGCCGCTGCCGCAGACGCCCAGGAGGCCTACGTCTGGTACAGCCTGGCATTGCTCAATGGCGAAACCCGGGCCAAGCCGGAAATCGTCCGCCAGGAGTCACAGTTGAACAAGGAACAGCTGGCCGCCGCGCAGACACGCATCCAGGCCGGGATCAACGGGCAGTGGCGATGAAAACCTTCGCCAGCTTCAGGATCAAGCGTTCGATCATGCTGATCCTGATGCTGCTGGTCAGCGTTTTCGTCGTTGGCATGGTGGTTATGTCGTCTCTGAATCTGGACTTTTCCCAGCGCGCCATGTCCGAGCTGCGCCAGCAACAGATCAACGATACCTTCTACGCCAATCTGAGCCGTATCAACGCGCACCACCAGTTGATGGAACAGAACACCCTGAATCTGGCGCGGGTTGGCGAACTGCTGCACCGCACCCGCGGTCGTGAAAGCGGCAACATCGCTGAAATGGAGCGCAGCGTCAGCTCAGCGCTCGCGCACATGGTCGATGCCTCGGCTGGCGGTCTCTGGTTCAGCCCGGGAGAATTCGTCAGAGGCAACATTGCTGCTTTTGGCTATCGAAGCGGCTCAGGTGTGGCCACCCAGCTCGACCGAACCGCGTATCACGAACGCGCCTGGTACCAGCGGGTGCTACCTGATACGGCTGAGGACGCCGGGACTCAGCCGAGGTTCTTCTGGACCCCAGCCTATTACAAGGAGCTGATCGAGGATGTGGTGATCAGCCTGACCACGGTAATGCGTGATGCGCAGGGCCAACCGATCGGGCTGGCCTCCACCGATTGGCGGGCCGACGACATCATCCGCCTGGTCAGCCGGGTGGATGTGACGCCAGGGGCCTTCGCGTTCCTGCTTGACGGGGAAAACCGGAATCTCTCGAGTCTGGCCCGCGCCGGGGATCAGCTTGCCGCCCAGGCCAAGATCGACGCCATCATCCAGAGTGACCTGCAGGGCCGCATCATTGCGCCCCTGCCCCAGTCGGCCATCCTGTCCGGCCGGATGCTGGTGGCTCCCATGCAGACCCTGATGCTGGACATCGAAGGCGAGCAGCATGCGCTCTTTTTCAGCCGAACCCAGGCCGGCATGGTCTTCGGCATGGGTGTGCCCCAGGCCGAGATCGATGCTGTGCTGCTGCCCATGCGGGAAACCAACCGGCAGATCGTGATAGCGATCAGCGCCGTGGTTCTGGTGTTGTCGGTGCTTATCCTGCTGATCGTCGCAAGTATTCTGAAGAAGATGCATATCCTCTATACCGACGCGCTGACCGACCTGCCGAACCGTGAGAAGCTGCTCAGCGACCTGAAGACCCAGCGCAAGGGTTCTCTGCTGCTGGTCAATATCGACGCCTTCAAGGAAATCAACGACTTTTACGGCAATCAGTGTGGCGACTACGTCATCAATCAACTGACCCAGGCTCTGCAGCGGCTACTCATCGAGCAGCCCAGTCTGTCCACCGCGCGGCTCTACCGCATGCCCGGCGACGAACTGGCGATCTGGCTGCCGGACACACCGAGGCCAGAAGTACTCATGCAGCTAGCGCAGAAGGTACAGGCCTTCATCGACGGGCGCAGCATCAACTGGGAACAACAGAAGATTCCGCTCAGGGTGACCATCGGAGCGGCGGCGACCGACCCCTCCTCCGATGCCAGGGGGGTGGACGAGGACCTGCTGACTTTCGCCAGTATTGCGCTAAAACTGGCGCGCCAGGCTTCGGCAAGCTGCCTGGTCTACGACCCGACCCTCAAGGTACGGGAAAGCTACGCGCATAATCTGATGTGGGCCAATCGTCTGCGCAAGGCACTGGACGAGGGTCGTATCGTGCCCTGGTTCCAGCCGATCGCCGAGACCGCCACCGGGCGGATACACAAGTACGAGTGCCTGGCGCGGATGATCGACGAGGACGGCACGCCCATCTCGCCCCAGCACTTTCTCGAGGTCGCCAAGCGCATTCGTCTGTACCGCTACATCACGAGACTGATGATCCAGCAATGTTTCGCGCGGTTTGCCGATACGCCCTATGAGTTTTCACTCAACCTGTCCTGCGAGGATCTGCTTGACCCGGAGCTGACCACATTCGTGATAAACCAGCTGACCCAGACCGATCTGGCGCCTCGGGTGATCTTCGAGATTCTGGAATCCGAAGGTATCGAGAACTACGAAGCCGTGCGCCAGTTCATCGACCAGGTGAAGGCACTCGGCTGCCGCATCGCCATCGACGACTTCGGGACCGGCTATTCGAACTTCGAGCATCTGCTGCGCCTGAACGTTGACATCATCAAGATCGACGGCAGCCTGATCAAACCTCTGGCCACTGACCCCACGGCACTGACCGTCACCCGCGGTATCGTCCAGTTCGCTGCGGGTCTGGGCATGCAGACGGTCGCCGAGTTCGTCCATAACGAGGCAGTGCTGGAGAAGGTCCGCGAGCTTGGGATCGATTATGCCCAGGGTTATCACGTCGGCAAGCCCAGTGCGGGCCTGGGCCTAGAGACGGTTGAGCGCACCGCGGCGGATTCGGTCTGACGCGTTGGCGCAGCGGACAGCGTTGAGCGACTAACGGTAGATGACGTCCTCACGCATCGGAGCCAGCCGAGCTAGTAGCCGGTTCTGGGCTGCGGTCGGCACGCCGTGGGTGTCCATGGCTTTTTGCAGGTTCTCGACCAGAGCGTTGAAGTCGCCCTCAGTGACGCCCATCCCGGCATGGCTGTCGGCCATGGTATCGCCTGTGTAGGTGCAGGGGCCGCCGCTCTCGACGCAAAGTTGCTCGATCAGCTTCGCGTTCAGGCGATCGATATCCGTCTCGGCAAAATGGTGAACGATGCGCTGATCCTCGGAGATATTGAGCAGCATTTCTTCAACGATGCGCGTGATGCCGGCAAGCTCGCCGAGTTGCTGGTAGAGATCGTCATTGGCCGGTAGCGGCCTGGGTTGAGGCTGATCAGGCGCTGCGCAGGCGGTCAGCCCAAATACCAGGGATACCAACGCCAGTCGGATCTTGCTCATGTGCAGCCTCAATCAGTAAGTCAATTGCATGGACAGATAATAGCCACGCTGGTCTTCGAGGGTGGCAATGTCACCCAGATCGGCTCAGACCGCAACTACCGCCAGGCGCTTGCTCGGAAAGTAGCCGATGAATGCGTCTTTCCAGTCACTTTCTTGGCCGAATCCGAGCAACCCGGTTTCGTTGGGACGGGTATAGCGGGCGACGCCGCCACCTGGCCGGGCTACACTGCCCGGTATCCAATCGTGTCAGCCTGGAGATCTTCCGATGCCCGTTACCGCCGTCCCGCTAAGCGTTCTGGATCTTTGCCCCGTGCTGCAGGGCGGCACGCCCAGACAGGCGCTGCACAACAGCCTGGCGCTGGCCCGGCAGGTCGAGGAGTTCGGCTACCGGCGCTACTGGGTGGCCGAACATCACAACATGACCGGGATCGCCAGTGCGGCGACGTCCGTGGTCA
>JAUVYN010000137.1 GCA_030603065.1 Pseudomonas sp. | reverse complement strand
GACACGCTCGAGCCATCCATGGGCGCTCGGTGGTGGCCATCCATGGCCACCACACGGTCCAGTCGTGGCATTACCCGACACCTCTGGCGTCGCTTTGTGGTTGCTTCTGGCTTTAAACCCATTTGTGTTGGCTGGGCAGGGAGGAGTGCGGCGTAGTGCCGCGCCCCGTCTGGACACGCTCAAGCCTTCCCTGGGCGCTCTCCGATGGCCATCCATGGCCCTCGGACGGTCCAGCCGAGGCGCTGCACGACGCCGATCGAAGCAAGAAAGTGCCGGCGATGACACGCAAAACCTTTCTCATGCGCCGCTGTTCAAGGTTTCCTCGCAGCAAACGCGCAAGCCCTTCGTGAAGGGTGGGGGACAGTGCTCAAGGGCCGTGTGATGGCCATGGATGGCCATCAGGGAGCGCCCATGGATGGCTCGAGCGTGCCCGAAGAGGACTGTCACCCACCCGGAGCCGCCACGATACTCCCAGCCCCGTACGCCCCCAGCCCCAGGCGCGTCCGAGCCCCGACACTCCCAGCCCCAACATTCTCAGCCAGCTCCCGGCAGCTAGCTCCTAGCTAGCACCGGTCGACCACCTCCTTTTCACATTGACGCACTCCCCCAAAGCTTCTAACCTTCCGCCTGCTTCAGGTGTCCGCCAGTCAGTCTGGCGGGTGAAACTGGGAAGTCGGTGCGCTTTCGAGCAATTCCGACGCTGCCCCCGCAACGGTAAGCGAGAGCCGGAACCAAAGGTTCATGGCAAGCGGTCGTCAAACCACTGTGCTCAGCATGGGAAGGTGCGATCGCCGGGACTAAAAATCCACTCGCAAGCCCGGAGACCGGCCTGACGCGTTCACAGCAGAGCGGCGGGCTCCTGCGGGTGTCGGTTGCGTGCTGCGCAATCCGTCTGCCTTTGACCGTCGCCTGCGAACTTTTCGCAGAGTCGTGCGGGTAGGCACGACGGAGTATCAGACAGCATGAAGCGCGTTCTCTCCGCCAAGATGGCGGTCCTTGCCGTTGGCATAGCCAGCCCCCTGGCCGCCGACACCCTCAGCTTGACCGATCAGGTCGTCACCGCAACCCGAACCAGCCAGAGCATGGCCGCCAACCTGGCAGCCGTCACGGTTATTGATCGCGCCGCCATCGAGCGCGTCCAGGCCGTCGATGCCCTGGATCTGCTGCGGCGCACCCCCAGCGTCAACATCGTCAACAATGGTGGCCCCGGCAAGGCAAGCAGTATCGGTATTCGGGGAACCAACAGTGACCATGTACTGGTGCTGATCGATGGCGTGCGGGTTGGGTCCGTCACCAGCGGCAATGCCGCGCTTCAGAATCTGCCGCTTGAGCAAATCGAGCGGATCGAAATCGTCCGCGGCCCGCGTTCCAGTCTGTATGGTTCCGAAGCAATCGGCGGTGTCATCCAGATTTTCACTCGGCGCGGCACTGAGGGTGAGCCCAGGCCCTGGGCCTCGGTCACGGCTGGTAGCCGTAACCACCATGCCGGCAGCGCAGGGGTGGCTGGTGGGGTCGGCAATGCCTGGTACAACCTGGGGGTGAGCAGTTTGTCGACGAGGGGAATCGATGCGCGCCCCGGCTTCGGTGAACCGGACAACGATGGTTACCGCGAGCTGGCTGGCAATATCCGCGTGGGTTATCGCTTCGCCAACGGGCTCGAAGTCGACGCCCACGTGCTCGAATCCCATTCAAGCAACGACTTCGACTCCGGAGTCAGGGCCAACTCCGATGCGCTTCTCAGGACCCACGGGCTCAATGCCCGCTTCGCACCGCTTGAGCCTTGGAAGGCGACCCTTACTGCAGCCCGGAGCGAGGACAAGAGCGACAACTTCAGCGGTAGCCGCCTGACCAGTCGCTTCGACACGCGTCGGGACCAGTTTGGCTGGCAGAATGACGTCGAGGTGGCCCCCGGACAACTGGTTACCCTGGGATTCGATCATCTCGAGGATTCGGTCAGCAGTACCACCGCCTACCGCGAGACCAGCCGCACCAACAAGGGCTATTACGTCCAGTATCTCGGTCAGCAGGGCGTACACGAGTGGCAGCTTGGCCTGCGGCACGATGATAACGAACAGCATGGCGAGCATACCACCGGCAACATCGGGTACGGCCTGCAGCTCAGTGAGCGCCTGCAACTGGTGGCCAGCTACGGAACCGCCTTCAAGGCACCCACCTTCAATCAGCTGTATTTCCCCGGTTTCGGCAATCCGGACATCAAGGAAGAAACCTCACGCAATTACGAGGCCGGTCTGCGCGGCGATCAGAACTGGGGGACCTGGGCGGTAAACCTGTTCCGCAATGAAGTGGAAGACCTGATCGCCAGCGTCAATCTTGGCGGTGGCGTCTGGCAGGCGATCAACGTCGACAAGGCAGTGATTCGCGGCATCGAATTCGACCTCGCCAGTCAGTTTCTGGGCTGGGACGTTGCGACCAACCTGACGCTGCAGGATCCCTCGAACCGGTCCAGGCGACCCAATCAGGGCGACCTGCTGGCGCGCCGCCCGGAGCAGCTCTTCAATCTGGATGTCGACCGCCAGTTCGGCCGTATCGGTGTCGGCGCCAGCCTGCACGCCGAGGGCCGCCGTTGGGACAACGCCGCTAACACGCTGGAGCTGTCTGGCTACAACACCGTCGAACTACGCACGGAGTACCGCTTCGCGCCGGCCTGGCGCTTGCAGGCTCGCCTGACCAACCTGTTCGACACCGACTATGAAACCGCCCGAACCTACCAGCAGCAGGGGCGTGCCGGTTATCTCACCCTGCGCTATCAGGCGCTCTAAAACTTACCCGCAAAGGAGATTGACCATGCCGGAATTGTCCAAACGTAGCCAGGTGGCGATCGGTATCGCTCTGGTGTTGCTGATTGCCATGACCCGCGGTAGCCACTTCCCTCAGGTCAACCTGCCAAGTGCGTCCTGGTCGGTCTTCTTCCTGGCGGGCGTACTGTTGCGGCCGCGCTGGGTATTCCCGGCGCTGTTCCTGCAGACCACCGTGATGGACATTATGAGCGTTGGCTGGGTCAATGCGGGGCACCACTGCATGACGGTGGCGTACTGGGCGCTGATTCCGGCTTACGGCTCGCTCTGGCTCGGTGGTCGTCTGTACGCGCGTATTCATCGCGAGCAACTGTCCAGCTTGCCGGTGCTGGCGGCTTGCATGGCAGGGAGCGCGCTGGTGTGCCAGTTCTTCTCCAGCGGGGGCTTCTACTGGTTTTCCGGACGCCATGAGGATCCGACCTTCCTCGGCATGCTTGAACGTATTGCCACTTTCTACCCGCAATACCTCAGTACTATGGCCTTCTACGTAGGGATAGCCGCGGTGCTTTACCTCGGTGTGCGCGCTGCCTCTCAGTTGCAGGCGCAGCGGGACCGCCGCGCATGAGTGAGTCCGAACGGGACGAACGTCACCGCCTGCGCATGCAGCGCAAGAAGGCGGTGATGGATGAGAAGATTGCGCAGGCGCAGGACGAACATGGCCTGCTGCTGGTGTTAACCGGGAACGGCAAGGGCAAGAGCAGTTCCGCCTTCGGCATGGCGGCGCGGAGCCTGGGCCATGGGCTCAAGGTTGGCATCGTGCAGTTCATCAAGGGCGCCCGCAGTACGGGCGAGGAAACCTTCTTCCGCAGATTCCCGGAAGAGGTGCGCTACCACGTAATGGGTGCGGGCTTTACCTGGGAAACCCAGGACCGGCAGGACGACATTGCCAAGGCCCAGGCGGCCTGGGCGGTGGCGGTGGAGCTGATGAGCGACCCGGGCATCGCCCTGGTCGTGCTGGATGAACTGAACATCGCGCTGAAATATGGCTATCTCGAGCTTGAGCAGGTGCTGCGCGACATTGGCGGCAGGCCAATGCAGCAGCATGTGGTGGTCACCGGCCGCGGTGCCCCGGCCGGACTGATCGAGGCAGCCGATACGGTGACCGATATGGGCGTGGTCAAGCACGCCTTCAAGGTGGGTATCAAGGCGCAGAAGGGGGTTGAGTTTTGAGCGAACGTCGATGCCCAGCGTTGCTGGTTGCCGCGCCCGCCTCCGGGCAGGGCAAGACCACCGTGACTGCTGCGCTTGCCAGGCTTTATAGCCGAAAGGGCAAACGGGTCAGGGTATTCAAGTGCGGGCCGGACTTTCTGGATCCGATGGTTTTGGCGCGGGCGAGTGGGGCGCCAGTGCATCAGCTCGATCTCTGGATGATTGGTGAGCAGCAGAGCAGGCGGCTGCTCTGGGAAGCTGCAGCAGAGGCGGATCTCATACTGATCGAAGGCGTCATGGGACTATTCGATGGCAGTCCCTCCGCGGCCGACCTCGCACGTTGTTTCGGTGTGCCGATCATGGCGGTGATCGACGGTTCCGGCATGGCGCAGACCTTTGGCGCCATGGCCTATGGGCTGGCGCACTACCAGCCGGACCTGCCGTTCTCCGGCGTACTGGCCAATCGGGTTGGCAGCGCTCGCCATGGCGAAATCCTGCGTGACTGCCTGCCACCGGGTATCGCCTGGTATGGCGCGCTGCCTCGGGATGCTGCGATCGAATTGCCAAGCCGCCACCTGGGGTTGATTCAGGCTGAGGAGCTGGTTGATCTCGACGTACGGCTCGATGCGGCAGCTGATGCGCTGGAGGCCAGCGCGGATGTGGCGCTCCCTGCGCCGGTCAGTTTCGTGGCACCGGATTTCGGGAACACGGCGGTTGCGTCGCTGGCCGGTGTGCGCATCGGACTCGCTCGGGATCCGGCCTTTGCGTTCATCTACCAGGCGAATCTCGACACCCTGCGTGACCTGGGTGCAGAGCTGGTGTTCTTCTCGCCTATCGCGGACAGTCAGCTCCCTGAGGTCGATAGTCTCTACCTGCCAGGCGGGTATCCGGAACTGTATCTCGAGGAACTGGCAGAGAACCGTGAGATGGTTGCGGCCATTCAGGCGCATCACCATGCCGGCAAGCCGATGCTGGCTGAGTGCGGCGGCATGCTCTATCTGTGCCGCAGCCTGACCAACGCTGAGGGAGTATCCGTGCCTCTGGTGGGTCTGCTGCCGGCCGACCCGAAGATGCAGACCCGTCTCGCGGCATTGGCCTTGCAGGAGGTCGCACTGCCGGAGGGCACGCTGCGCGGTCATACGTTCCACCATTCCACACTGGATTGTGCACTGGAGCCGCTGGCGCGGGGTGAGTGTCCGAATTATCGGCGCACTGCCGAGGCGGTCTACCGTATCGGTCGGCTGACAGCGTCCTACGTGCATCTGTACTTCCCGGGAAATCCGACTGCCGTTGCCGCGCTTTTTTCACCCTGTGCAGAGGCAAGCCAATGAAAGGGCCCCAGCGCATCGTTTGCCTGTCGACCGAAACCTGCGAGGTGCTCTATGCCCTTGGCGAGCAAGACCGCGTCGCCGGCATTTCCGGGTTCACCGTGCACCCGCCTCAGGCGCGCAAGGAAAAACCCAAAGTGTCGGCGTTCACCAGTGCCAGGACCGACAGGATTCTGGATCTGAAGCCGGACCTGGTGATCGGCTATTGCGATCTGCAGGCGGACATCGCGGCCGAGTTGGCGCGGGAAGGTCTGGAGGTGCACTTGTTCAATCAGCGCGATGTTGCCGGAATACTGCGCATGATCGAGACCCTGGGTGCGCTGGT
>JAUVYN010000081.1 GCA_030603065.1 Pseudomonas sp. | reverse complement strand
GCGAATCATCGATCACTGCCGCCCGAACAGCGCCTTGACGAACTCCGGCGCGGTGAAGGGACGCAGATCGTCAATTTTTTCACCGACCCCGATGTAGCGGATCGGCAGCCCGAACTGCTTGGCCAGGGCAAAGATCACACCGCCCTTGGCGGTGCCGTCCAGCTTGGTCAGCGCCAGACCGGTCAGGCCCACGGCCTGATCGAACAGCTTGGTCTGGGAAATGGCGTTCTGCCCGGTGCCGGCATCCAGCACCAGCAGGACCTCATGGGGCGCCTCGGCGTCGAGCTTGGCCAGCACGCGCTTGACCTTCTTCAACTCATCCATGAGGTTGTCCTTGTTATGCAGACGCCCGGCAGTGTCGGCGATCAGCACGTCCATGCCCCGCGACTTGGCGGCCTGCAGCGCATCGAAGATGACCGAGGCCGAATCGGCACCGGTGTGCTGGGCCACCACCGGAATCCGGTTGCGCTCACCCCATACCTGCAACTGCTCGACCGCGGCCGCTCGGAAGGTATCGCCAGCGGCGAGCATGACATTCCTGCCCTCCCCCTGCAGCCGCTTGGCCAGCTTGCCGATGGTGGTGGTCTTGCCCACCCCGTTGACGCCGACCACCAGGATCACGAAGGGCTTCTTCTCGGCGGCGATTTCCAGCGGCTTGGCTACATCGGTCAGCAGACGTTCCAGTTCACCTTGCAGCGCCGCGTAAAGGGCGGCACGGTTGCTCACCTGGCGACGGCTGACGCGCTGCTGAAGTGACTCCATTATCAGGGTGGTGGCTTCGATTCCCACATCGGCGGTAAGCAGACGGGTTTCCATCTCTTCCATCAGCTCGTCGTCGATTTCCTTCTCGCCGAGGAACATGTTGGCCATGCCCTCGCCAAGATTGGCACTGGTCTTCGACAGACCGGCCTTCATCCGCGCGAAGAAACCGCGGGGCTCCTCCGCAGCGGGTGCCGGGGCGTCCACCGGCTGATCTGGAGAGGCCTGACCAAGACCAGCAAAAAGCGATGCGGCCACTTCGCGGGCCGCGTCGTCCTCACTTCTGGCCGGGACCGCCGTGGCGGCGACCGTTACGGCGGGCTCGCTGGCTGACGCCGCAGGCTCGGCCGCGGCCGGAGCGGAAGCAGGAGCCTCGGTCTCCGGCTTGCTGCGGCGCGCCCAGCCAAACAGTCCTTTCTTCGGCGCATTTTCACCCTGTGCGCTGGATCCGGCCTCCGGCTTGTTCGACTTGTCTTTTGAACCAAACATTTACAATCACTTTGCAGGACGGGCGGCAGCGCTTGGCCGCCGCGTTGAAGGTTGGGTTATCCTACCCCACTTTCCGCTACAGGCGGTATGACACTCGTTCCTACAGGACATCCGCATGCTTCGAGCCATTTTCACGCTTCCCCTGCTGTTGACGCTGCTGGGAACGGCCGCGCTGGCGCAGGCCGCGGAGCAGCGCCAGCCGACCCACGAATTCACCCTGGACAATGGCCTCAGGGTGATCGTTCGCGAAGACCACCGTGCGCCGGTGGTGGTATCGCAACTCTGGTATCGGGTCGGCAGCAGCCACGAGCCACCGGGCCAGACAGGCATATCCCACGCGCTGGAACACATGATGTTCAAAGGCAGCGACCGGCTGGCTCCGGGCCAGGCCTCGCGCCTGCTGGGCAGCCTGGGCGCCCGGGAGAACGCCTTTACCAGCCGCGACTACACGGCCTATTACCAGATCCTCAACCGAGCCCAGCTCCCCATAGCGCTGGAACTCGAAGCCGAGCGAATGCACCGGTTGACTCTCCCAGAAGACGAGTTCATTCGCGAGATGGAAGTGATCAAGGAAGAGCGACGCCTGCGCGTGGATGACAACCCCAACGGTCTGGCCTACGAGCGCTTCCTCACTCAGGCCCACATGGCCAGCCCCTACGCCCAGCCGGTAATCGGCTGGATGCACGACATCGAGCGGCTTACCGTAGATGACCTGCGCGCCTGGTACGATACCTGGTACCAGCCGGGCAACGCCATTCTGGTGATTGTCGGCGACGTGCGACTCGACGAGGTCCGCCCACTGGTCGAGCGCTTCTTCGGCCCCATCCCTGCCGGCACGCCGCCGGTACAGCGGACACCGCTCGACCTGCACGATGCGGGCGAACGCAGCATCGTCATGCATCTGCCGGTACAACTGCCGAGCCTGATCATGGGCTTCAACGTACCCGGACTGAACACCGCCGAAGAAGCCTGGGAAGTCCACGCCCTGCGCCTGCTCGACGCGGTACTCAGCGGCGGCTACAGCGCCCGCCTGGCCAGCCGCCTGGAGCGGGGAGATTCGATCGCCACCTCGGTATCGACCAGCTACAACGGCTTCGGACGCGGCGACACCCTGTTCCTGTTCAGCGGCATTCCCAACCAGTCGCGTGGCGTCAGCCTGGAACAGCTCGAAGCGGCGTTCTGGGAGCAGGTCGAGGAGCTCAAGCAGGCACCACCGAGTGCCGAGGAGCTCAACCGGGTGCAGGCCCAACTGGCTGCCGGCATCGTCTACAGCCAGGACGGAATCGAGGAACAGGCCAACCGCATTGGCCAGCTTGAAAGCGTGGGCCTGCCCTGGACACTGCTCGACGAGGATCTGAAGACGATCGGAAGCATCACGCCCGAACAGATCAGTGACGTTGCCAGACGCTACCTGGTCCGCGAGCGGTTGACCCGAGCCCACGTGCTGCCCGCCGAACAGAAGGAGACCAACTGATGTCGCAACCCATCTCCAAGATGCGCTGGCTGGGTGCGGCCCTGCTGCTCGTCGTGCTCTTCGCGATCCTCATTGCGCGGGCACCGGAGCGCAACAACGAAGCGCTTCAGCAGACCGAAGTCGCCGTGCATGGTGAGCTCGCGAGCACTGAAGCGAGCGCCGCCGAGGTGCCGCTCGATGAACAGGAGCCATTGCCCGACCTCGAGTCACTGCGCGACTGGGACCCCGACGCAGCGCCCGCCCGACGCAATCTGGACCTTCAACACTGGACTACCAGCCAGGGTGCACGGGTGTATTTCATGCGCGCCGACGAATTGCCGATGCTCGACGTGCAATTGCTGTTCGCTGCCGGCGCCAGCCGCGACGGCGAGCGGCCCGGCGTCGCCAGCATGACCAACGCCATGCTCAACGAAGGCACCGGCGACCGGGATGCCGGTGATATCGCCGCGGGTTTCGAGCGGCTAGGTGCCGAATTCTCCAACAGCTCGCATCGGGACATGGCGCTGGCCAGTCTGCGCAGCCTGACCCAGTCCGACAAGCTGGACCCGGCCCTGGCGTTGTTCGCCGACGTGGTCAGCCAGCCAAGTTTTCCTGAGGATGCCTTCGAGCGACTGCGCAATCAGCTCCTCGCCAGTCTGAGATTCCGCCTGCAGCGGGCCTCGGCGATCGCCAGCGAAGCCTTCTGGGAAACGCTCTACCCCGAACATCCCTATGGCCGACTGCCGCAAGGGCTGCCCGACTCAGTGCAGCAGCTGACGATCGACGACCTGCGCGCGTTCCACGGCCGCTTCTACACCTCCGGCAATGCCATCATCTCCATGGTCGGCGCGGTGGACCGTGCACAGGCCGAACGTATCGCCGAGCGGCTGGCCGGTGCCCTGCCTGCTGGCGACGCGGCAGCCCCGATCGAGGCGCCCGAGCCGATTCAGGGCGTCCATCGGCACCTGCCTTTCCCTGGCCAGCAGACGCACATCCTGGTCGGCCAGCTGGGTATCAGCCGTCACCACCCGGATTATGCTGCGCTCTACGTCGGCAATCAGATTCTTGGTGGCTCCGGATTCGGCTCGCGGCTGATGGAGGAGATTCGCGAGCGGCGCGGGTTGTCCTATTCGGTGAGCAGCAGCTTCATTCCGATGGAAGCCGTCGGGCCTTTCATGATCAGCATGCAGACACGCAGTGATCAGGTCCCCGCCGCACTGCAGGTAATCGAGTCGACTCTCGACCGCTTCATCGAAGAAGGTCCCAGCGAAGCCGAACTGGTGCGTACCAAACGGCAGATTCTAGGCCAGTTCCCACTCAGCACGGCGAGCAACTCGGCGATTGTCGGCCAGCTTGGCGCCATCGGTTTCTACGGCCTGCCGCTCAATCATCTGCAGCTGTTTCTCGATCAGATTCAGGCGGTCAGCCGGGACGACGTGCGCGAAGCCTTTGCTCGCAACCTGGCTGCGGAAGGCCGAGTGATCATCACCGTCGGGCCCGAGCAGGCGACCGACAGCGAGGCGCCGGAACCCATCGAGGAGCCGGTCGAAGAGCCGGTCGGTGACCTGATCGAGGATGCCGCGTGAATCCCACCAGACCCCAGCAGGGCCAGTTGCGTATCATCGCCGGCGAGTGGCGCAGCCGCCGTTTCACCTTCACCGAACAGCCGGGACTGCGGCCTACGCCGGACCGCGTCCGGGAAACCCTGTTCAACTGGCTGGCGGGTCGCATCGAGGGTGCGCGCTGTCTCGACCTGTTCACTGGAAGCGGTGCCCTGACCCTGGAGTCACTGTCACGTGGAGCCGGTTTCGTGCTGGCCTGCGACACCAGCCGCGAAGTGGTGCAAAGCCTGCGCGGGCATCTGGCGACGCTCGGCTGCGAGCGCGCCGAAATTCGTCAACAGGATGCACTCCAGCTTCTTGGACAGGCGCCGGATACGGCCTTTGACATGGTATTTCTCGACCCGCCCTTTCGCCAGGATCTGCTCGCCACGAGCTGCGCAGCACTGGAAGCCAATGGCTGGCTGGCCGCTCATGCCTGGATCTATACCGAAAGCGAGTTGCCCCCAGACCGGCTGACCATGCCGGCCAGCTGGCAGCTGCACCGGGACAAGCGCGCCGGTCAGGTCTGGTACTGTCTGTGGCAGCGTCGCGCCTGAACTTCCGGCCCGCCCGCTGGCTGCCCGGCCCACATCTGCAAACCCTGTTTGCCCCACTTCTGCGCAGGGCGCCCGCCTTGCGGCGAGAACGTGAGCGCCTGCTGCTGGCGGATGGGGATTTCATCGATCTCGACTGGTTCGGCCCGGACACGCCGGGGTTGCCCTGCGCCGTGCTGCTGCACGGGCTGACCGGCAGCTCGGCTTCGCTTTACGTGCTCGGCCAGCAGAAGGCGCTGGCCGAGCGCGGCTGGCGCAGCGTGGGCGTGAACTGGCGGGGCTGCTCCGGAGAGCCCAACGATCTGCCCCGTGGCTACCACTCCGGCGCCAGCGAAGATCTGACCGAAATCGTCAGTGCGCTGCAGCAGCGCCTGCCGGACGCGCCGCTGGCCGCCATTGGCTATTCTCTGGGTGGTAACGTTCTGCTCAAGTACCTCGGCGAGCAGGGCAGCCGGTGCCCCCTGCGGGCAGCGGTGGCGGTCTCGGTTCCGTTTCGCCTGGATCAGTGCGCTGACCGGCTGCAACGGGGATTTTCCCGGGTCTATCAGGCGCGCTTCATGCGCGAGATGCTCGAGTACGTGGCGAACAAGCAGCGCCGCTTCGCAGAACAGGGGCGCGACGCCGAACTCGCCAGTCTGGCGGCGCTTGGCCCGCTGGAAGGGCTGGTCAGCTTCTGGGATTTCGATGAGCGGGTCACCGCGCCGCTGCACGGCTATGCCAGTGCAGCAGATTATTACCGGCGCTGCAGCAGTCGCTTCTTTCTCGGCGGCATCGCCGTTCCGACACTCATCGTGCAGAGCCTGGACGACCCATTCGTGTATCCACACAGCCTGCCGGAAGCGGCCGAACTGCCAGCCGGGGTCGAATTCGAGCTGCATCGCGGTGGCGGCCATGTGGGCTTCGTCATGGGCCCGCCATGGAAACCACGATATTACCTGGAGGAGCGCTTACCGGAGTGGCTGACCAGACACATCGAACCTGCTCATTCTGCACGAAGGTAATCAGCCAGCAACGCCTGAACTTCGCCGCGCGCCGCCTCGCTGACCAAACCCAGCTCCAGCGCCAGCACCTGGTAGACGCCTTGACGCAGCATCGGCCGAGTCAGTTCATCCTGCGCAGAGTCGAGCACCGAGGTACAGAGGTAACCCACCCACCCGGTCAGAATCAGCCATGCGTTTACTGCCAGCGCTTCCGGCACGGTGCGCTCGGGGCAAAGAATGCCGGCTGACACCAGGCCGGCGTAGATTGCCCGGCCGCGCTCGACACAACGTCTGGAAAAAGCGCGATAGTCTTCGCTCAATTGCGAATCACAGCTGAGCAGATGCTCCAGATCCCTGTGCAGGAACCGGTAGTTCCACAGACAGCCCACCAGCGATTCGAGGTAATGACGCTTGTCCTCTACGGTAAGCGCCCGATCCTGCGGCAGGCTGAGCGAGAGCTCGATTTGCGCCTCATACGCAGCGAAGAGTTCGGCAATAATTTGCTGCTTGTTGCGAAAGTGATAGTACAGATTGCCCGGTGACATCTGCAGGTGCGCAGCGATGTGGTTGGTCGTGATCGAACGCTCGCCCTGGCGGTTGAACAGCTCGAGACTGGCATCGAGTATGCGTTCACGGGTCTTGCTCATCTGGTATTCCCGTTGCTGGTGGAATGCTTTGACATCCTAGAGCAATTGCTCTAGAAATACCGCATAACTTCACAATAAGAGTCGAACCATTCGACCTGCGGAGACAGACATGGTAGCCGACCTGGCCTATCTGGAAGCCCGGCACGGGCAGATCGCTTCGATGCAGCAGCTGTTCGAGCGCCAACGCATCGCCTTCCGAGCACTACCCATGCCTGATGCAGCGAGCCGCAGCGCGCAGCTCAAGGCGTTGAAAGCGGCATTGATCGCCCACCAGCAGGCCTTGATCAGTGCAGTCGATAGCGATTTTGGCCGTCGCTCCGCCGATGAAACCCGCCTTGCCGAACTGCTGCCCTCGGTAGAGGCCATCCGCTATACCCTTCGCCACCTGAAACGCTGGATGCGCCCCTCCCGTCGCAGGGTCGGGCTGGCCTTCCAGCCAGGCGCCGCTCAGGTCATCTATCAGCCACTGGGCGTCGTCGGGATCATCGTCCCCTGGAACTACCCACTGTTTCTTGCCCTCGGCCCGCTGATCACCGCCCTGGCCGCCGGCAACCGCGTGATGCTCAAGATGAGCGAGTCGACGCCAGCCACGTCCGCTGCACTTGCCAGCATGCTGTCCACCGTCTTCCCACCGGACCAGGTTGCGGTCATAGAGGGTGACGCCGAAGTCGGTAGTGCCTTTTCGAGGCTGCCGTTCGACCATCTGCTGTTCACCGGCGCCACCGGCATCGGTCGCCACGTCATGCGCGCGGCAGCCGACAACCTCACACCGGTGACCCTCGAACTCGGTGGCAAGTCTCCGGCGATCATCTCGGCTGACGTGCCGCTGGCCGATGCGGCCGAACGCATCGCCTTCGGCAAGGGACTCAACGCGGGGCAAACCTGCGTCGCCCCGGACTATGTCCTGTGCCCCGCCGAGCGGGTCGATGGGCTGGTCGAAGCGCTCTGCAGCAGCTTCAGGCGCTTCTACCCGACCCTTCTGAACAATCCCGACTACACGCACATCATCAATTCGCGCCAGTACCACCGCCTCCTTGGCTATCTTCAGGACGCCCGTGAACGAGGCGCGCAAGTCATCGAGGTCAACCCCGCTGCAGAAGATCTGCATGGCTGTCGACTGCTGCCACCGACGCTGTTGCTTAACGTGCAGGACGACATGAAGGTCATGCAGGAAGAGATCTTCGGCCCGCTTCTGCCGATCATCCCTTACCGATCGCTGCAGGAGGCGCTGGACTATGTCGCCTCTCGGCCCCGCCCGCTGGCGCTTTATTATTTCGGCTATGACCGGAACGAGCAGCAGCGGATCATGCAGCAGACCCACGCCGGCGGCATGTGTATCAACGACACACTGCTGCACGTGGCACAGGAGGATCTGCCCTTTGGCGGCATCGGACCTTCCGGGATGGGGCACTACCACGGGCACGAAGGCTTTCTGACCTTCAGCAAGGCCAAGGGCGTTTACATCAAGCAGCGCTTCAACGGAGCACGGCCCATCTACCCGCCCTACGGGGGAAGGCTCCTGCAGTTAGTTTATCGCCTGTTCATTCGCTGATGCTGCCGAGGGAAGCCCATGCACGACGGTCTGCATATCAATCGAAGACAGCTGCTCAAGCTGGGTACGGCCGCGAGCCTGGCCCTGGGTACCATTGGCGCCGCGGCGACGCTGAGCGGCTGCTCGCCCAGCCGGCCGGCGCAAGAGTACCTGGTGCTGCGTGACATCGACCTGCCCATGCTTGCAGCGCTCTACCCAGCGCTGATAGGGCCTCATCCGGCTTTGCTGGCCAACCCGGGACTGATTCAGAACGCGCTACGCCAGCTCGACGAAACACTGGCGCACACCTCTCCAGACATTCAGAAGCAGGTTCGGGACATCCTTGATCTGCTCACCTTCGCTCCCAGCCGGGGGCTGCTGACCGGCATCTGGAGCAGTTGGGATCAGGCAGATCCCGGCCGCATCGATGATTTTCTGCAACGCTGGCGCGACAGTCGACTGGAGCTGCTAAGGGCCTGCTACAAGATTCTGGGTCAGTTGCTGCAAATGAGCTGGTATGCACTGCCTCCCTCCTGGGAAGCGGCAGGCTACCCCGGCCCACCTACCATCTGATCCTTCGACAGGAGTTCGACATGCCCGTGCCAGATATGTTTCTCGAGGGTATCGAGCGAGGCTGGGAAGTACATGACGCATCGAAGTTCGAGACCCAGCGCGAGTTCGAGGCGGATGTGATCATCATTGGTACCGGGGCCGGCGGCGGCACCAGCGCGGAAATTCTCGCGGAGCGGGGCCTTAGGGTGCTGCTCGTGGAAGAAGGTGCTCTGCGTACCTCCAGTGACTTCAAGAATGACGAAGCCAAGGCCTATGCCGAGCTGTATCAGGAAGGGGCGGCACGGGCTACCCGTGATGCCGGCATCGGCATTCTGCAGGGTCGCACCGTTGGCGGTACCACCACCGTCAACTGGACCAGCAGCTTTCGTACGCCTGCGCCTACCCTAGAGCACTGGGCGCAGGAGCATGGGGTCAAGGGAATCGACTCCGCATCCATGGCGCCCTGGTTCGAGCACATGGAACGCCGTCTCGGCGTCGAGCGCTGGGCCGTCCCGCCGAATGCCAACAACGACGTCATCCGCCTGGGCTGCAGCGTACTGGACTATCACTGGGGAGTGATCCCACGCAACGTCCGTGGCTGCTGGAATCTCGGCTATTGCGGCTGCGGCTGTCCCACCAACGCCAAGCAGTCAATGCTGGTGACCACGCTGCCCGCTGCACTGGAGCGCGGCGCTGTACTGATCCACCGTGCTCGGGCTGAAGAGCTGGTGTTCGAGGGCGACCGGGTTGCAGAGGTTCGCTGCCGCGCGATGAACGCGCAACTGACGCGAGCAGACGGACAGCCCGTGCGCCTCAGGGCAAGGCACGTGATCCTCGCTGGCGGCGCCATCAACAGTCCAGCGCTCCTCCTTCGCTCAGGTGCGCCTGACCCTCACAAGCGAACCGGGAAGCGCACCTTTCTGCACCCGGTGAATTTCTCGATCGCTCAGTTCGACAGGCAAATCGACGGTTTTTATGGCGCGCCCCAGTCGATCTACTCCGATCATTTTCTGTGGCCCGCTGGGGTTACCGGCGCCATGGGCTTCAAGCTGGAGGTGCCGCCGATGCAGCCGAGCATCACGGCCGCCCTGCTCGGTGGTCATGGTCAGGAGAACCTGGCCCGGGTCGGCCGCCTGTCACAGAGCAACATCATGCTGGCGTTGCTGCGTGACGGTTTCGATGAGCGTAGTCCCGGCGGTGAGGTACTGCTGCGCGACGACCGCACGCCCGTGCTCGATTACCCTCTCAATGACTATCTGTGGGACGGCGCTCGCCGCGCGTACCTGGCAATGGGCGAAATTCAGTTCGCTGCCGGGGCCACTGCCGTGGCACCAGCCCATGCCCGCGGGCAGTTGAGCCAGAGCTGGGCGGACTATCGCCAGCAGGTCGATCGATTGCGCTATGCAATCCACGATGTGCGCCTTGCCAGCGCCCATGTCATGGGTGGCTGCAGCATGGGCGAGGACCCTCGTCGCTCGGTCACGAACAGCCTTGGGCGCCACCACCAGCTCGAGAACCTGTCGATTTTCGACGGCTCACTGTTCCCGACCAGCGTGGGGGCCAATCCCCAGCTGTCCATCTACGCTCTGGTGTCACGCTTGGCCACTGAACTCGCTCGGGAGCTGACTGGCTGACCACCCCTTCGTTACCGGGCATGCCGTCCGATCAAGCTCGAGGTTGGCCGGCGCTGGCCGTTAGGCTACCATCTGCCCTCACCAAGCATTCCGGCAGGGGCACTGCGTCAATGAATACCGTTCTTTATCCCGGCACTTTCGATCCCATTACCAAGGGTCATACCGATCTGGTCGAGCGCGCATCCCGGCTGTTCGACCGAGTGGTGGTCGCCGTTGCCGCGAGCCCCAAGAAGAACCCGGCATTCTCACTGGAACAGCGCGTAGAGATGTGCCGCGAAGTGTTGTCACACCTGCCCAACGTCGAGGTTGTCGGCTTTTCCAGCCTACTCGCGCACTTCGTTCGGGAGGTAGGCGCCAACGTACTCCTTCGCGGACTGCGTGCGGTCTCAGATTTCGAATACGAGTTTCAACTGGCCAACATGAACCGGGTACTGGCGCCCGAAGTGGAGAGCCTGTTTCTGACACCCTCGGAAAAATACTCCTACATTTCGTCCACCCTGGTACGCGAAATCGCCGCGCTGAATGGCGATGTCACAAAGTTCGTCCATCCGGCGGTGAACGATGCGCTGCGCCAGCGGTATAATTCCTGACGACACCCCGCCGTACCCGGAGCCCGGACCATGTCCCTGATCATTACCGATGACTGTATCAACTGCGATGTCTGCGAGCCCGAATGCCCGAACGGCGCCATCTCGCAGGGCGAGGAAATCTATGTCATCGATCCCAACCTGTGCACCGAATGCGTCGGCCATTTCGATGAGCCGCAGTGCCAGCAGGTCTGTCCTGTGGATTGCATCCCGCTCGACCCGGACAACGTCGAGAGCAAGGAAGAGCTGATGGAGAAATACCGGATTCTGACCGGTAGCGCATGACTGGCTCGCGATTCTTTCCCGCATTTCTCGCGCTGCTGCTCAGCGCGAGCCTCCACGCCGCTCCGGCGCCCGGCCAGCAGGCCGTAGCCACTGCCCATCCGGTCGCCACAGAGGCCGCCCACCAGATTCTCGACGCAGGCGGAAACGCCTTCGACGCCGCAGTCGCTGCAGCCGCCACGCTGGGCGTGGTCGAACCCTACGGCTCCGGTCTCGGTGGTGGCGGATTCTTCCTGCTGCGCCAGGCCGGGATTCAGCCCGACTATGTCTTCATCGACGCTCGGGAAACCGCGCCCGGCCGGGCACACCGCGACCTATACCGTGATGCCGATGGCCAGGTCCAAAGAGACATCGCCCTCAACGGCCCGCTTGCCGCGGCGATTCCTGGCCTGCCGGCAGCACTGGTGCATCTGGCCGAACGCTACGGCCGACTGCCACTTGCAACGAGTCTGGCCCCGGCGATCGAAGCGGCCGAAGCAGGCTTCGAGGTTACCGAGCGCTACCGCCTGCTTGGCGGCTTTCGCCTGGCTGCCATGCAGCGCGACCCCGAAACGGCCCGGCTGTTCCTGCGTGAGAACGGGCTTCCCGAAGTCGGAGAACTGATCCGCCAGCCGGAGCTGGCGCAAACCCTGCGCGCGATGGCCGCCGCAGGTCGGCAGGGCTTTTATGCAGGCCCGGTGGGCCAGCGCCTGCTGGAGGTGGTTCAGGCTGAAGGGGGCATATGGGAACAGGCAGACTTCGATGCCTATAAGGTGATAGAACGCCAGCCGGTGCGCTTTGCCCTGCAAAGCCACGAAGTCATCAGCGCGCCCCTGCCCTCCGCCGGCGGTATCGCCCTGGCGGGCGTGCTGCAGGGCCAGGCGACCCTGCCGCCGGCCGAGCGTGGCTCGGTAGCCTGGACCCACCAGTTGGTCGAGCTGATGCGGCGTGTGTATCGCGACCGCGCAGTAATGCTCGGCGATGCAGACTTCGTCGAGGTACCGGTCGCTCGCCTCACCTCGCCGGAATACGCTCGCAGCCTCGCAGAGAGCGTGGACCCGGACCGCGCCACCCCCAGCGCAGAGCTCGGCCTGCCGACCGGCTTCAGCGAAGGCGACAACACCACGCATTTCTCGCTGATCGATGCCGACGGCAATGCCGTGGCGGCCACCCTCAGCATCAACCTGCCCTTTGGCGCAGCCTTTACCATCCCTGGTACCGGCGTGATTCTGAACAACGAAATGGACGACTTTGCTGCCGACCCGGACGGCCGTAACGAATACGGCCTGGCCGGCGGCGAAGTGAACGCCATCGCGCCGGGCAAGCGCCCGCTTTCCAGCATGACACCGACCATGCTGGAAAGCGCCGAGGAGTTGGCCGTGCTCGGTACGCCGGGCGGCAGTCGCATCATCAGCATGGTGTTACTCGGCACGCTCGAGGCGCTGGCAGGGGAGCCGGTGGAAAAATGGGTCAGCCGACCACGATTCCATCATCAGTATCTGCCTGACCGCATCCAGATCGAGGAGGGGGCCTTCGACGCGCAACTGCACGATGCACTCGAAGCGCTGGGGCACAGGGTGGAGTCGGCTGGTCGCGATTATGGCGACATGCAGGCCGTTTACTGGAACAAGCGGGACAACCGTCTCGACGCCGCTAGTGATCCCCGTGGAGTCGGCAGCGCCGGCGTGCGTCGTCAGCTCATGGCAGACTGATCGACGGTTCGACCCGCTCCCGCACCGGCAATGCAGGTTGCTCGACCAGGGGAATGCGGTCGGCCAACGCGGCATGCGCAGTCTGCAGACCTCGGCGAATCCGCAGCAGGTAGTGCATGTCGTTGAGCAGTGAGGTGGCCTGCCAACCATCTATCTCGCGATTGCGCAGACGTACCTGCAGGCGGCGCTGGAAATCATCCGAGAACAGTTTCTCCTGTTCTTCGTAAGCATGGAATAGAGCACGCTGAGCTTCCGTGTCGCCCTGGAGACTGCTCAAACGCTCCAGTTCCAGCAGTGCCAGGCCGCACTGCTCGCGGAGCAGGTCATAGGCTTCACGTACCGGCGGCAGGGTACTGTCGATCTGCCGACGCAGGTTGGTCTGCAGGTGCTTGGCCGCCTTCACTGCCTCCACCAGATCGCGGCTGGCCACACCCAGCTGCAACAGAGCCTGCTGCTGCTCCGGCAACAGGGAAAGATCCATGCGACTTATGAAATCGATGATGTCGGCGTAAACCCCTTTCACGTGCCGCTCATACAGCGCGTCGGCATCCTCGCGCAGTGCAGCGGGCACCGGACGCAGTATCTGCTGATGCAACTCCTGCGCGGATAGTCCCTTGAGCACGCCCGGCGGCAGATAGAGCGCCACAGCGATCACCTGTCGGCTAAGGCTCGCCAGATGGCCGAGCTCCTGATCCAGCACCTTGAGAGCCGTGTCCGCGTGGAGCAGGGCGCTGTCATTGAGATAGATCGCCCGGGTTCGCGGCTGCTCGCTGAGCATGGCACCCGCCGCATCGCCCTCCCCGGTCTGCCGCTCATCCGGAATCCAGCGCATCAGCAGGCTCACCATGAGCGGCACCCAGGGCAGCATGATCACCAGTCCCAGAACGTTGAACAGCGTGTGGAAGATGGCGAGCTTGAGTGTATAGGCATCGGCAGCGATACCGAGCAAATCGGCGCTGATATCCACCGCGCGTACCAGCCAGGGCAGGATAACCAGTGCCACTGCGGCGGTCACCAGATTGAACAGAATATGTGCAGCGGCGAGCCGGCGGCCTGCGTTGTTGCTGCCGACGGCGCCGATTACCGCGGTGATGGTGGTCCCGAGATTGGCGCCCACGGCCATGGCGAGGGCGTTGCCGTACGCCAGCTGGCCGGCGGCCAGGGCCGCCAGGGTGATCATCATGGTCGCGTGGCTGGACTGCATCAGCACCGTGGCAAGCATGCCGACCAGTGTGTAGATCAGCACGCCGAGCCAACCGGACACGGCGATACGCTCGAGATCGAGGGCGCCCTCGAAGGCCTCGAATCCGGCTTTCATCAGGTCGATACCCAGAAACAGCAAGCCGATACCAAGCAGCACCTGACCTATGCCCTTCCAGTGCGCCTCGACCCGTCGACCTAGCATTACGCCGAAAACCAGCATGGGCATGGCCACCGCAGCCAGATCCACTTTCAGACCTACCAGCGCAATAAGCCAGGCGCCGGTGGTGGTACCCAGGTTGGCACCGAAGACGATGCCGATACCCGCGACAAGAGTGATCAGGCCTGCACTGAGGAAGGCAATACTGAGAAGCGTGACGAGGGAGCTGGACTGCACCAGCGCGGTACTGGTGATGCCGAACAGAAGGCTCTTCCACAGGCGGTTGGTGCTCTTGGCGAGCCAGCGCTCGAGCGCGCCACCTGTGAATGCCCGAAAGCCGTCCTCCAGATGACGCATGCCCATCATGAACAGGGCGACACCGGCCGCCAGGGTCGCCAGCTCAGGTCGCCAGAAAAACAGGATTATCAGCCCCAGCAGGGCTATCGGCAGCCAACCGGGCTTGAGATATGTAGGCATAGGCTCCCGAACAACTCAGCGACGCACTGCCGGTCAACCCGGCGGTGCGCCGTTATCGGTCAGCGGCGCTCGTCCTGCTGCTTGCGACCATAACCACTGCGGGTACAGCCGAGGCAGCGCATGAACGCCTCGCGACCGGGACGTACGACCAGTTCCTGTCCCGCCTCAGCGGTATTCCCGGCGAGCGCGGTGAATGGCAGGCTCACTACGAAGGCGGCGGCACCTAGTGCAGTGACGCCCGCGAGCAGCGGGCGCGCGATGACAAGATCACCGATCATGGCGTAAACGCCTGGATTTTCGACCTCCTCCTGATATCCGAAGGGGGCATCGGTGGCGAAGACGCTGCCACTGAGCAGCAGGCCAGCGATGAAAGCAGTAGTACGACGTAGCGAGCGCATAGTGAGTTCCCTGATGGTGGCCCGGTAGGCGATTCGATGATTGTTCGTGGCACCCATCCCGGGTACCGGTCGGAATCATTGTAGGCGCAAATGGCTCGCCGCGGAATCCGCCTGCGAAAAATGCCAACCGCTGCTCAGCGCTGACAACGCCGGCAGAAGACCGAGGCGCGTTGCCCGAGACGAAGCTCGCTCAAGGTGACGCCGCATACCTTGCACAGTTCGCCCCCCCTGCCGTAGGCAAACAACTCCTGCTGGAAGTAGCCAGGCTTGCCATCGCCTCCGGTGAAATCGCGCAGAGTAGTACCCCCGCGCTCGATCGCGTAGGCGAGAACGCGCTTTATCTCATCGGCCAGCCGCTGATAGCGGGCCAGGCCGATGCGACCGGCCTCACGGCGCGGGTCGATGCCTGCGGCGAACAGCGCCTCGGTCGCGTAGATGTTTCCGACACCGACCACTACGGCGTTATCCATGATGAACGGCTTGACCGCCACGCTGCGACCGCGGGAGAGCTGGTATAGCCGCTTGCCGTCGAAGGCATCGGTGAGGGGTTCCGGGCCGAGACCAGCCAGCAGTACGTGACTGGCCGGATCACGGCTCCAGAGCATTGCCCCGAAGCGGCGCGGATCGGTGTAGCGCAGGGTCATGCCGGAATCGAGCTCGATATCCACATGTTCATGCTTGAGCACCGGCGTACCCGCCGGGACCAGCCGCA
>JAUVYN010000143.1 GCA_030603065.1 Pseudomonas sp. | reverse complement strand
GCGGTGAGCAGCACCGGGCGTAGACGCAGGCTGCCGGTTTCCAGCGCTGCCTGAGACGGGGCGAGCCCCTGCTCGCGGAGCTGGTTGTAGGTGTCGATCAGGATGATGTTGTTGTTCACCACGATGCCCGCCAGGGCGATCAGTCCCATGCCGACCATGACGATGCCGAAGGACTGGCCATTGACCAGCAGGCCCATCAGCACCCCTGCGGTAGACAGCACGATGGCCGACAGCACCAGACCGGCCTGGTACAGGCTGTTGAACTGAGTGACCAGGATGATCGCCATCAGGAAGACCGCGACCACGAAGGCGGTCATCAGGAAGGTGGCCGCCTCTCGCTGGTCGGCGTCTTCCCCGGCGAAGGTTACCGAGACGCCGCTGGGCACGTCTTGCAATGCGTCGCGCAGTGCTCTCAGCCGCTCGTCGAGCCGCGCGCCTTCGGCCAGGTCGGCCTGCAGGGTAACGGTGCGCTCCCCATCGACGCGGCGCAGGGTACCGACCTTGGGCGCGGGTTGCAGATCGACGAAGTTGCTCAAAGGTACCTGGCCAGCCTGGGTATTGAGTGTCAGGCGGCCCAACTGATCGAGTGAGCGCCAGGTCTCCGGCAGGCGAACTCGGATGTCCACCTCGTCGCTGGCATCCTCCGGGCGGTAAGTCGCGAGGTTCAGACCGTTGGTTATCATCTGCACCGCGTTACCTACGCTGAGGACGTCGGCACCGAAGCGCGCCGCCGCTTCCCGGTCGACCTGTACCCGCCATTCGATGCCGGGCAGGGCGCGGTCGTCCTCGATGTCGACGAAGCCGCCGAGCCTGCGCATGTCTTCTCGAATGCGTTCGACCCAGGGTCCGATCTGGGCCGGGTCCGCCGCGCTGACGCGCAGCTTGACCGGCTTGCCCTCGGTCGGGCCCTGTTCCTGACGGCGGAATTCGAGAACCAGACCCGGGATATCGGCGGTGCGCTGGCTCATTTCGGCAAGAATTTCGCGGGCCGGGCGGCGCTCGTGCCAGTCGACGAACTGGAACTGCAGGGTGCCGATCACGTCGGCCCCCAGTTGCGTGTCCGGTTGCGCCAGGGAGCGGGCGTACAGCGCCTTGACCTCGCGCATGCCCAGCACGCGGCTTTCCACCTGGCGAAGCAGATGGTCCTTCTCGAACACCGACAGGTCACCGCGGGCGCGGACCATGATCTGCGCGCTTTCCGGCTCTACTTCGGGAAAGAATTCCACGCCGTGATTGAAGCGCGCGTAGGCAGTGTAGATCAGGGCGATGAGTGCGAGCATGCCGAGCAGGGTCACACCGGGGCGCTTGAGCAGCGTGGCCAGCAGTCGCCGATAGGCCGCGCTGGCTCGGCTGCCGGCTTGCGCCTGCGGCCGTGGCGCTCCACCTGTGACGGCGCCGAGCACCGGCAGAAACACCAGGGCCATGGCCAGCGAGGCGAGCAGGCAGACGATTACCGTGGCGGGCAGGTATTTCATGAACTGCCCGACGACGCCAGGCCAGAACAGCAGCGGGATGAACACCGCCAACGTGGTGGCGGTGGATGCGATCACCGGCCAGGCCATGCGGGTGGCGGCATTGGCCCAGGCACGGCGCGGCGTCTCGCCCTGCTGAAGGTTACGATCAGCCAGTTCGGATACGACGATCGCTCCGTCCACCAGCATGCCGGCGACCAGAATCAGACTGAACAGCACCACGATATTGAGGGTGAAGCCCATCATCCAGATCGCCAGAATACCGGTCAGGAAGGCGCCTGGAATGGTCAGGCCGACCAGAAGCGCAGAACGCATCCCCATGCTCGCAACGACCAGAACCAGTACCAGCACAATCGCGGTCAGAACGTTGTTCAGCAGATCGCTGAGCATGCTCTGGACCTCCTGGGACTGGTCCATGATGTAGCTGACTTCCATGCCCTGCGGCAGCAGGGGGGCGGCCTGCTCCATCACGCCCTTGACCTGCTCGATGGTGGCGATGATGTTGGCGCCGGTGCGCTTGGACACTTCCAGCACAACCGCCGGCTGGCCGTTGATGCGGGCAAAGCCGGTCGGGTCCTTGAAGGTACGGCGGATGACGGCGACATCGGCAAAGGTGATCACACTGTCGCCGACCACCTTGATCGGCATCCGCATGACGTCCTCGAGATTCTCGATCACCCCCGGCACCTTGAGGCTCATGCGTCCGGCGCCGGTATCCAGACTGCCGGCGGCCACCAGCCGATTGTTGCGGCTGACCAGATTGAACAGTTCGTTGTAGTCGATGCCGTAGCTGTCCAGCACCTGCGGATCGACGACGATCTCCAGCAGATCCTCGCGGTCGCCACCAATTGTCACCGAGAGCACTTCGGGAATGCCTTCGATGTTTTCCTGCAGCCGCCGGGCGATGAACACCAGCTCACTCTCCGCGATCGGGCCGGAGAGGCCGATGGACAGTACCGGGAAGAGCGCGACGTTGACCTCGTTCACGGTGGGCTCGTCAGCTTCGGCCGGCAGCTTGCTGCGCGCTGTGTCGACCTTTTCGCGTACGTCGGAGAGCGCCACGCGAGCATCGAAGCCGGCATCGAATTCCAGGGTGACCGAGGCATGACCTTCGCTTGCGACCGAGCGCATCTCCTTGATGCCCTCGAGGCTGCGCAGCTCCTGTTCCAGTGGGCGAACCAGCAGGCGCTCACCGTCTTCCGGGCTGATACCTTCGAGGGTTACCGAAACGTAGATGATCGGAATCGCAACGTCCGGATTGGACTCCTTGGGGATTGCGACGTAAGCAGCCAGACCCCCGAAAATCAGGAAGGCCAGAACCAGCAGGCTGGTGCGGCTGCGATCGAGTGCGGCGGCGATCAGGGTATGCATGTCAATTGCCTTCTGCGGCCAGGTGCACGTCGACCTGCTGGCCGGGCTCGACGAAACCTTGTCCCAGGGTGATCAGGGCAACGCGTTCGGGCAGGCCGCTGACCCAGGCGCCCTGATTGTCGACGCTGACCAGTTGCACCTGGGAGAATTCGACGCGCTGTTCATCGTTGATCCACTTCACGCCGTGACGACCGGTCTCGTCCAGGCTGAGGAGGGCGGGGGACAGGCGATGGGCCAGGGTTTCGCCGGTGGCGATATGCAGGGTCGCGCTGGCGCCGGCCAGGCGCAGGCGGTCCGGGTTGTCTACCTTGACTTCGATACGAAAGCTCCGCGAGCCGGGGTCGGCTGCGGCCGCAATGAAATGCAGCTCACCCTCCAGCTGACGGCCATCGAGGAGCTCGACGCGGACCGGCTGTCCCAGTTCGAGCTGGGCGACCTGCTGCTGGGCGATCTGAGCGGTAACCTTGAGCCGGTCGATGTCGACCAGCGTGAGCAGACTCTGGCCAGGCTGGACGAAGTCGCCCAGCTCTACCATGCGCTGGTCGTAGATGCCGGAGAAGGGGGCAGTAACCCGTGTATTGCGCAATTGCAGCCGGGCGCTTTCCAGGTCGGCGCGGGCCCTGGCCAATTCGCTTTCCAGGCGCACGAGCTCGTTGGCGGAAATCAGATTGCGTTCACGCAGACGCTGGGCTGCGGTGAGGTCGTTGTCGCGCTGGCGTACATCGGCTTCGGCGCGGGCGACCATGGCCGGGCGGTCTTCGGCCGAGAGCGTCAGCAGCAACTGATCGGTCGCGACCCGGTTGCCCTTGTCCTGATCCAGGCTGCGTACGCTGCCGCTGACCTGCGCGCGCAGCTCCACGCGGCGCCAGGCTTCGATCTGGCCCTGCACCACGTGCTGTCGTTGCATTGGCTGCGCCTCTGTCCAGGTCACCTCGACCCGCGCCAGGCCGGTAGTGACGGGGGCGTCTGGCTCTACGCTGTCCCGTGCGACGAACCGGTCGCCGCTCACCAGCCAGATGATCAGCGCAAGAGCGATGATTACCGCCAGGATCCACGGCCGTTTGCTGAATTGACTGAACATGAGGACTACTCTCCGTGGGAGTTTCTGGCGCCAAGGGCGGCCGCCTGGCCTTGCAGGCCGGCCAGTGCGAAATCGGTTACTCGGTCGAAATACAGCTTGAGGTCGAAGGGCTCCGGCCAGTTGTCGAACCCACCGGAAGCGATGCGCGCCATGACGCCGTTGACGCAGGCTTCGACGCCCCATAACAGTTGCTCGCAGTCGCTGGGAGCAAGCTGCAGGTCGGCGAAGCTCGAATGCAGAAGACGGTTGAAGAGCTCCAGGTACTGGCCTTCGAGCGCGCAGAACTCGGCGCGATACTCTGGCTCCAGGCGTGCCTGGAACGCCGGTCGATCGCATTGCAGGCATAGCTGGGCATGCAGCGGGTCGGCCAGCAACTGGTCAAAGGCCAGGCGCAGTGCGCGGCGCAGCGCGTCTATAGCCGTCCCTTTTTCGGCGGCGGCAGTCAGTGCGCTCAGGTGCAGCCGCGAGCGGTCCAGCACCAGGCGCGCATAGAGCGCTTCCTTGCTGGGAAAATGTTTATAGACAGTGCCCTTGCCGATGCCCGCCTGCCTGGCGACTTCAGCGATGGTGACACGGTCCCAGGGCTGCGTCTGAAACAGCTCGCGCGCCGCATCGAGCAGCTCGCTTTCGCGTTGCTGAAAGGTTTTGTCCTGGTAGCGCATGGGATTCCATTGATGAGTCGTGACCGGTGGTCATGCTATGACCCGCGGTCACGAGAGTCAATCAGCAGTTGTTTCTGATCAAGACCAGTCCCTTGATCTCTGTCGTGTACGGCTGGAGAGGAAAAGCATTCGTCCAGTTGACTGGACGATATCGCCGGGGGGAAGCCGTAACCCTGGAGAAGCAAGGTTACAGCTTTCGCGGTGCCTGCATCGAAACCTGCGGCCGCTGCTTAGTGCAGCTCGATCTATTCCACGGTCACTGATTTGGCCAGATTGCGCGGCTTGTCCACGTCGGTGCCCTTGACCAGTGCCACGTGATAGCTGAGCAGCTGCAGCGGTATGGTGTAAAGGATCGGCGAAATGCTGTTTGGCACCCAGGGTAGGCCGATGATCTCATGGTTGGCCTGATCGTCGGTTTCGATGGTCTCGCAGCCGAAGGTGATCAATTGCCCCCCGCGGGCACGGACCTCT
>JAUVYN010000150.1 GCA_030603065.1 Pseudomonas sp. | reverse complement strand
AGTAAGGCCTTGACGGAGCGTCCGTCCAGTCAGTGCGGCCAGCCGGAGCCGACTATCGCGCTGCGCGGGCAGTTCGGCCGCCAGAATCGGGCATTGCTCATAAAAGCTCGAGAAGCGGCCTGCAAGTTCGTACAGATAATGACAGAGCACATGTGGTGTGCCTTCCCGGGCGACATACGCAAGTGTGCTACCGAACTGTGCCAGGTGCGCAGCCAGATCCGACTCGCTTTCCTGCTCCAGTTGCAGCGGGGCCAGGTCGTCGAGTTGCTCCATGCTGCGTCCGAGCTTGCGAAAAACGCTGGCGACCCGCGTATAGGCGTACATCAGATAGGGCGCGGTATTGCCCTCGAAGCTCAACATCAGATCGAAATTGAAGCTGTAATCGCTGCTGCGGTGCTTGGATAGATCGGCGTACTTCACCGCACCAATGCCGACAGCGCGGCCGATTTGCTGCAGCTCGTCTTCGCTCAGCTCGGGATTTTTCTGAGCGACCAGGCTGTGCGCGCGCTGTTCGGCCTCATCGAGCAGCTCGGTCAGCTTGACCGTGCCGCCGTCACGGGTCTTGAATGGGCGACCGTCGGCGCCGTTCATGGTGCCAAAGCCCATGTGTTCGAGTTGAGTCGTGTCGCTGACGAAGCCGGCCAGACGAGCGACCTTGAAGACCTGCTGGAAATGCAGTGCCTGACGCTGGTCGACGAAATACAGCAGGCGGTCGGCCTTGAGCTGCTGGACACGGTAGCGCATTGCAGCCAGGTCAGTGGTTGCGTACAGGTAGCCACCACCCGCCTTCTGCACGATCACCGGCAGGGGGTTGCCTTCGGCGTTGGTGAATTCATCAAGGAAAACGCAGCGTGCCCCTTCACTTTCGGTCAGCAGGCCTTTGGCATCGAGCGCCGCTACTATATCGGCCAACTGATCGTTGTAGGCGCTTTCTCCACGTACGTCCTTGGCAGAAAGGCGCACGCCCAGTCGGTCGTAAACGGCCTGACAATGACCCAGGGAAATGCTGTTGAACCGCTCCCAAAGCTTCAAGCAGTCAGGGTCGCCAGCCTGCAGTTCCACGACCCGTGCGCGGGCGCGATCGGCAAACTCGGGGCTCTCATCGAAACGTTTCTTGGCCTGGCGATAGAAGTTTTCCAGATCGCCGAGCTCGGCCTGCGCATCCACACTTTGCTCTTCCAGATAGGCCAGCAGCATCCCGAACTGGGTGCCCCAGTCGCCTACGTGGTTCTGGCGGATCACGTCGTGGCCGAGAAACTCCAGCACCCTTGCTACCGCATCGCCAATGATGGTCGAACGCAGGTGGCCGACGTGCATCTCCTTGGCCAGGTTCGGTGAGGAATAGTCGACTACCACGCGCTGCGCAGGCGCAGCGGCTGGGACCCCGAGACGGTTGTCGGCCAGGGCCCCCTCCAGCTGGCGAGCAAGCCAGCCATGGTCCTGAAAGAAGTTGATGAAACCGGGGCCTGCGATGCTCACGCGGGAGACCGCTTCGTGCGCCGGCAGGGCGGCAATCAGCTTCTCGGCCAGATCTCGGGGCTTCATGCCGGCCGGCTTGGCCAGCATCATCGCTAGGTTGCTGGCGAAATCGCCGTGCGCCTTGTCGCGGGCATTTTCGACCTGAATGTTGAGCGCGAGGTCGGCGGGCAGCACGCCCTCTGCCTGAAGGGTTTTGACGGCGCTGGCGAGCAGCTCACTGAGAAGATTCTTCATCGAATAGGGGTCCGGCCGGTGCCTGTGAAAACCACGCATTATCAGGCTTAATGGCGGCATTGCCAAATCGGGCTGCCGGCGACCTAGAACATGTCCAGCGGATCGACGTCCAGCGACCAGCGCACCCGCCTGGCCAGTGGGTGCTGCTCGAGCAATGGTAGCCACAGATGCAGCAACTGATGCAGCGTCGAGCGCTGCTCGGCCTGGATTAGCAACTGTGCGCGGAAACGTCCGGCGCGGCGCTCCATCGGTGAGGGAACCGGGCCAAGCAATTCCACCCCAGCCAGACCCGGGTGTTCCCGCAGCGCTTCCGCTTCAGCGCAGGCTTCCTCGAGAAACTGATTGGCCAGCGCCGCCTGGTTCGCCTCGGCGCGCAGCAGCGCCAGGAAGCTAAAAGGTGGTAGACGGGAAGCTTCGCGTGCGGCCAGTTCGCGCTCGGCGATCGCACCGTAGCCGCGCTCGGTAAGGTCAAGCAGCAATGGGTGCTCGGCCATATGGGTCTGGATAAGTACCTGGCCCGGCTTGTCCGCGCGCCCGGCGCGGCCAGCCACTTGGGTGATAAGCTGCGCCATGCGCTCGGGGCCACGAAAGTCGGCTGAAAACAGCCCGCCGTCAGCATCCAGAATCGCCACAAGAGTGACGTTGGGAAAGTGGTGCCCCTTGGCGAGCATTTGGGTGCCCACCAGCACGCAGGGTTCGCCACTGTGGATCCGTGCCAGCATATCGCGCAGCGCTTCCTTGCGGGTTGTGGTGTCACGGTCGATTCGTAGCACCGGCACCTTGGGCAGGCGGCTGGCTAGATATTCTTCGGCGCGCTCGGTACCTGCGCCGAGGGGACGCAGATCCTCGCTTCCGCAGTCCGGGCACTGCCGATCGACGGCGCGCTGGCTCATGCAGTGATGGCAGTGCAGATGCGCCGGCGACTGGTGCACTGTCATGCGGGCATCACAGCGCCGGCACTCGGCAATCCAGCCGCAGTCATGGCACATCAGTGTGGGGGCGAAGCCGCGCCGATTGATGAAGACCAGTACCTGGTTGCCCTGCCGCAGGTGAGCGTTCATCGCCTCCAGCAGCGGGCGCGATATGCCCGCCTCGAGCGGCCGACTGCGGATATCCAGGCACTGGAATCGCGGGGGGCTGGCATCCCCTGCACGCAGGGTCAGGCGCAGATGCTGGTAGCGTCCGCGACGCACGTTGTGCAGGCTTTCCAGCGAAGGCGTGGCCGACCCCAGGATGATGCCGGTATCTTCCAGGTGCGCACGGTAAACCGCCACGTCCCGCGCGTTGTAGCGCAAGCCGTCCTGCTGTTTATAGGAAAGATCGTGCTCTTCATCGACGATGATCAGGCCGGGTCTGGCCAGGGGGGTGAAGATCGCTGATCGCGTTCCGATGACCACCCCGGCCTCGCCGTCGCGGGCAGCGATCCAGGCATCGAGTCGTTCGCGATCGGTCAGCCCCGAGTGCAATATCACCACAGGTACACTGAACCGCTGTCGGAAGCGTTCGACGGTCTGCGGGGTCAGGCCGATTTCCGGGATCAGCACCAGCGCCTGGCGTCCCTGTTGCAGACAGTGCTGTATGCTCTGCAGATAGACCTCGGTCTTGCCGCTGCCGGTAACGCCTTCCAGCAGCCAGGCGCGAAAATGGCCGGTGGTGGCTGGCGCGGGCTCCGGCTCAGCGTCGGTCGCGGTTATCAGCGCGGGTCCCAGCTGTGGCAGAATCTTCGCCAGTGCGGCGGCCTGTTCACTGTTGGCGGTCAGCGGTGCCTCTCTTAATAGAGGCAGCGGTTCGTTGGTGTGATGCTGGGATTGACTGATTCGTTGTGCGAGCCTTTTGCGCTCCAGTGTTTCCAGAGTGTCGCGGGTCAGCCCCCACTGGCTGATCAGTGCATGGGACAACCCGTGGGGGTGTAGCGACAGCGTCTGGATCGCCTGCTTCTGGCGGGGCGCTCGGGCGACGGCGGGGTGCTCCGGATAGGCTCCGGGCACCAGCTGCCAGATAATATCCTGACGGGCCGCAGCGGCTTCACCCTGGCGCAATAGCACGGGAAGCGCGCTGGCAAGCGTATCCCCAAGGCCATGTTGGTAATACTGGGAGGTCCAGAGACACAGTTGCCAAAGTGTGGCGGGCAGAACCGGGGCCAGATCGATCAGCTCACTGACCCTTTTCAGCTTGTTGGCGGGCACCTGGGACGTTTCGGTCAGTCCGGCGATCAGGCCAACCATATCGCGCCGACCGAAGGGCACTCTTACCCGCTGCCCCACGGCCAGGTGCTCGGCCGCTACCCCGCTGGGCGCGCGGTAGTCGAACAACCTGCGCAAGGGTGAGGGCAGGGCGACCTGCAGAATGGGTTCGGACAAGCGATTCTCCGCCTAGGCTTTGATGCGCAGATGGTAGCACTGGCGCTGGCACAGCGGGACGCTTGCGTCCACAGGCGATTCTGTTATCATGCGCGACCTGTTTTCCGATACCTGCGTACGGCTTGGGTAGCGGCATGACTCATCCAGTGCGGTGCCTGATCAGGTTGGTCTGGTGGCGGCACACAAAACCGAGGAATCACCATGAAAGCTGATTTGCATCCCCAGTACGTAGAACTCGAAGCCACCTGCAGCTGCGGCAATGTCATCAAGACTCGCTCCACTCTGGGCAAGACTATCCACCTGGACGTTTGCTCCGAATGTCACCCGTTCTACACCGGCAAGCAGAAGATGCTCGACACCGGTGGACGCATCGAGCGTTTCAACCAGCGTTTCGGCGCGGTCAGCAGCAAGAAGTAAGTCGACGGGCCCTTGCGTGGCACGTACCGACACCCGAAAGGCGCTCCAGTGGAGCGCCTTTTTTGTGGTTCTTCACGCAAGTCCGGGGCAACCCGGACTTTTCGTTTCAGAATGAGGTGAGGCGGTGACATCTCGGTCATGATGGTTGTGCGACCAACACCATAATCCGAGAGCACCGCCTCATGTCAGATCATACCGATTGGCTGC
>JAUVYN010000130.1 GCA_030603065.1 Pseudomonas sp. | reverse complement strand
AGGAGCTGCCAGAAGCGCGGCGGCAGATTGTCCGGGTCGAGGCTGTCCATCAGATTCTTCACAGCCAAGCCAAGATCGGTATCCCCTTCTATGATCAGCCGACGGCGGAAGAAAAGAGTGTCCGGGTCTTCCTGACGGCTTGCCAGCAGCAGAAACTCCCGCCAGTTGCCACGGATGGTCACGTCCGCCTTCGCATCAGCGGCCAGTTGAAGACCCTGCCGACGGCAGGTGAGATTCCAGCTCAGCCCAAGGTCGGTTATTTCCAGACGCAGCCAGCGGCCCCGCAGAATATCGAAGTCACCTGCCTCCACCGCCTCGCGGAAAACCGAGGCCAGAGCCGGCTCCATCACGACCTGCTGCAGCAGAAAGGGAACATGCCTGCCGAGCGGCAGCACAGGCTCGGCCAGGCGCAGGGACAAACGTGCAAGTTTCAGCATAAACCGACCTCCTCTACCCGCAGCATGCCGGGTTGACCGTACCAGTAGCCGTTGCAACCATCGATCGCCAGCGGTGCCGGTTCGCCACGGCGGATACCGTCGAACTGACCGATCACCTCGGCCATGTCCCTAAGCCGTGGGCTCAGGCGCAGGGCGGTAATCCCCATCGCTGCGAGCCTGGGGTATTCGGCCAGCAGGTTGCTGCTGGCGCCGGACATCGTCTGGATGCCGTTCAGGGTGAACAGCACCTGACCCTCCTGGCTGGTCAGCGGCAGACCATCGGGATACTGCTGACAGATGAATCCGCAATCGTCCTTGGGCCGGTTTTCTGCCCGGGCGGTGAAGCAGCGTGCAGAATAGGCCAACGGCAGACGCCCCCAGGCGAAGACCTCGATCTCCGGCAGCTGCAGCCCCTCCTCGCCGGCCTGCTCGATAAGATTACCGATCAATGCGCCGGAACATTCGACTGGCGGCACCCAGCGCTGCATACCGCAGCGGTGCAACTGGTCCAGCGCATGGGCGTTATACAGATTGAGCGAGGGCCCACCCACGAAAGGAAGCCGCTGCTGGCTGAGAAATTGTACGGCGGCCATGTCATTGGCTTCGACCAGAAACTCGCCGTTCTCGCAAAGCCGCTTTAGGCTGGAAAGCTCCGACTGCGCTTCGATCAGTGCCAGCCCGGACAGCACGATCTGTGCGCCGCTGGCGCTGGCCAGATCGCGGCCAAGATCCTTCCAGTCGGCCAGCGACAGCGCCCGGCGCTTGGAGCACACGGTCTCGCCCAGATGGATACGGTCGAGCGGCTGGCTGGCCATGTCGGCATAAAATTCCAGCAGTTGCTGGCGGGTCCAGTAATACAGGACAGGGCCTAGGGTAAGTTGCATGGAGAGCTCCTATTGCCAGGCGCGATGATAGGCGCCGAGCGTGGTCTGGCTGCCTTCGGAGACGCCAGCCAAGGCACGATCCCAGGCCGGGTCCACCACGAACTGGTCAGGGCGACGGGCGTAGCGATCCAGCGCCTGCCGCCAGACGCCGGTCACCCGCTCGACATAGGCCGGACTGCGCTGGCGCCCTTCGATTTTCACCGCCGCAACCCCGATGGCCGCAAGCTGCGGGATCAGATCCAGGGTATTGAGGCTGGTCGGCTCTTCCAGGGCGTGGAAGCGCTGTCCGTTTACCAGAAAGCGGCCCTTGCAGAGCGTCGGGTAGCCCGCGGACTCGCCTTCCACATAACGGTCGATCAGCACATCATTGAGCCGCACGCTGAGGGCGTCGGTCTCCTGATTCCAGCGCACCGCACTGGCCGGCGAGCACACCCCGCAGAGATTCGGCGACTGACCGGTGACATAGGACGACAGATGGCAGCGCCCTTCGGCCATGATGCACAGGCTGCCGAAGGCGAACACCTCCACCGGCACCGGGCTGGCCTCGGCGACCTGCCGGACCTGATTGAGCGAAAGCACCCGCGGCAGTACCGCGCGGCGGATACCGTAATGTTCATGATAGAACGCCAGCGCTGCCGCGCTGGTGGCCGAGCCCTGCACTGATAGATGCAGACTCAGCCCCGGATGCCGCTTGCTGGCGTACGCCAGAACACCGGGGTCAGCCGCGATCAGCGCATCCACCCCCAGATCGGCTGCCTGATCGACAGCGCGCTGCCAGCGCGCCCAGCCATCCGGCAACGCGTAGGTGTTGACGGCAATGTACAGCTGCCTGCCCTGTTTGCGGATCAGTTCGAGCCCGGTCTGCAGCTGCTTGTCGGTAAAATTCAGACCGGCAAAGTGCCGGGCGTTGGTGTCATCCCGAAAGCCGGTGTAAACCGCATCGGCGCCCTGGGCGAGTGCCGATTTGAGTGCGGGCAGGCTACCTGCCGGACAGACCAGTTGCATACGCGTACCTCTTGGCGGCAAATCGGGACATCCTGCACCAGCACCGCGTACGGTGCCTTGACATCGATCAACTGAGCAGGTCTGCCAGGGGCCAGTAACGCACTGGCGCCCCGCTTTCAAAAGTGCGACCCGCTTCGATCTCCACCAGCCCTTCAGCCCAGCTCAGCGCGGCCAGCTGCGCCGAGCCCTGCTGGCCGTGCAGCACGGCGAGGCTGCCATCCGGGCCGCTGGCCAGGCAGGCACGGAGAAATTGTGCTCGCACCCGCGGCTTGGGCCAGCCGAAGCCGGATGGCAACACGACCGGCTGGGGTGGTCGCTGGCTGCGTCCCATGGCGCGCCAAAGCCAGGGCCGCGCGACCACCAGCGCGGTGACCAGCGAGGCGACCGGATTGCCGGGCAAACCGATCCAGGTGGTTCCCCTTACCTCCCCAAAGGCCAGGGGCTTGCCGGGCTGAATCGCCAGCCGCCACAGGTGCAGACCGCCCAGCTCCTTGACCACATTGCGGATGTGATCCTCTTCGCCGACCGACACGCCCCCGGAGGTGATCAAAACGTCGGCCTCGCACGCCAGCGCCGCGAGCTCGCGACGGGTGACATCATGCCGATCCGGCAGCGTTCCGCCATCGATCACAACGCAGCCCCAACCCTCCAGCAGGGCCTTGAGCATCGGTCGATTGGCATTGTGAATCTGGCCTGGAGCCAGCGGCTCGCCCGGCTCGCGAAGCTCATCACCGGTGCTCACCAGAGCCACCCGCAGACGACGGAACACTTCCAGCGCGCCTACCCCACGACTGGCCAACAGACCGATCTCGGTAGGCCTGAGCAGCGTGCCCGCTGCGAGTAGAAGATCCCCTGCATGGCTGTCTTCCCCGCGGCGGCGCACATGACTGCCCGTACTGAGTTCATCAATCAGCAGCTGCCCTTGCTCAAGCCGGCAGTCTTCCTGCGCCACCACCGTGTCAGCGCCTTCCGGCAGGGGTGCGCCGGTAAAGATTCGCACTGCCTGTCCACCCTCTAGACGCCCGCCGACCTGACCGGCGGCAATGCGCCCGCCCAGCGACATACCAATCCCGGGGCGCCAGTCGGAAAAGCGCAATGCGTAACCATCCATCGCGCTGTTGTCCCAGGCCGGCACGTCGGCGGGCGCGTAGAGCGTCTGCGCCAGAATGCGGCCGCTTGCTGCATCCAGCGGAACCGCCTCGCTCGGCAGCGGTGGCGGCAACCTTTCGAGCATCTGCTGCAACGCCGCCTCTACCGGCATGAGCGGCTCATCAGCACAGTCGCAGCCTTTCATCCGCGACTCCCGCAGGCACAATGCCCACCACCGCAACCACCCTCGGCCACGCTCGGCAGCCTTTTCAGATGCGGCACACTGCTGCAGGGGCGGGTCCGGCTATCGAGCTGCTCGCGCAGAATGCCGTCCCAGGCCAGGCGGCAAGCTCCCGGCGAGCCTGGCAAACAGCAGATGAACGTGCCGTTCGCGAATCCCGCCAGCGCCCGAGACTGCACGGTAGAGGTGCCGATATCGTTGAGCGAAAGGTGACGAAACAGCTCGCCGAAGCCCTCCATGGTGCGATCCAGCAACGGAGCGATCGCCTGCGGGGTATTGTCCCGGGTGGTAAAACCGGTACCACCGGTCACCAGCACGACCTGAACCTGCGAATCGACGATCCACTGGGAGACCACGGCGCGCAGCTGGTAAATGTCGTCCGCCACAAGTTTACGGTCGGCCAGGCGGTGGCCGGCCTGCTGCAGGGAGTCGACAAGGGTCTGACCGGAGGTATCGGTTTCGAAGGTGCGGGTGTCGCTTACGGTGAGTACGGCGATCGACAGGGAAACGAAGTTAGGGTCAAAGGAATGGGCCATGATCTGCTCCTGAGGCATTTGCCACAGGGTGACGTCTGCTGCTTGGTCAGCCCATTCCTCCTAGTAGGTAATCACCCGGGGCATCCGAGGGATCAGCGCCAGCGATCGGCGGCAGCAGTGTCCGAGTCCCGCGCATCGACCCAGCGAGGGCCTTCCGGGGTCTGTTCCTGCTTCCAGAACGGGGCGCGGGTCTTCAGATAATCGATGATGAAATGACAGGCTTCGAAGGCCGCCTGCCGGTGCGCCGAGGCCACACCGACGAAGACGATGGGCTCGCCCGGCTCCAGCCGGCCCACCCGATGCAGCACATCCGCCTGCAGCAGCGGCCAGCGCTCGCGCGCCTCCTCGACGATCTTTTCCAGCGCCTTTTCGGTCATGCCGGGGTAATGCTCGAGTAGCATGCCGGCCACATCCTGCCCGTCATTGAAGTCCCGCACATAGCCGACGAACCCGACCACGGCGCCAACGCCCAGCCGCTCGGCATGCAGAGCGTTGAGCATGGCGCCCGGGTCGAAGGTTTCGGTCTGCACCACGACACCCATATGCTCAACCTCCGGTCACGGGAGGAAAGAAGGCAACTTCGTCACCGTCTGCAACCGGCTCGTCGAGACTGCACAACTCCTGATTGCGGGCACACATCAGCCGCGATTCGCCAAGCACAGACCAGGCGTCACCACGCGCGACCAGTGCATCACGCACAGCGCGTAACGAACCCAGGGATTCGTTCCAGGGTAGCTGCTCCTGTCCGGTGCCGAGGTGTTCCCGGTAGCGGGCGAAATACTGCAGGGTAATCATGTCGGATCCTCCGCTCGGTAATGTCCGCTCTTTCCGCCGAGCTTCTCCAGCAGCAGGGTAGACTCGATGACCATGCCCTTGTCCACGGCCTTGCACATGTCATACAACGTGAGCGCGGCAACACTGGCGGCGGTCAGCGCTTCCATCTCGACGCCGGTCTGCCCTGCCAGTTTGCAGCGCGCCTGGATGCGCACGGCGTCCGGCTGTTCGGCGATGAGCTCGACCTTCACGGAGGTGAGCATGAGTGGGTGACACAATGGGATGAGTTCATGGGTACGCTTGGCGGCCTGGATGCCCGCGATCCGTGCGACGGCGAACACGTCCCCCTTCGGGTGGCCGCCGTTCTGAATCATGGCGAGGGTTTCCGGCAACATGCGCACCAGACTCTCGGCCACCGCCTCCCGTGAGGTGACGGCCTTGTCGGTCACATCGACCATGTTCGCGTGCCCCTGGGCATCGAGATGAGTAAGCATGAATAGCCTCGGCTTGGGTGATTGCCGTTACTCTACCCCATGTGTCCGTTGCGGGCAGTACCTCTGGAGGGGCAGCTGCCCTGCCCGGACCTCCATACCGGCATCATTAACCAAACTCGTTTACCCAGATGCTGGGATCATCCTGCGAGGCCCGAGCGGGGTCGCACGTCACGCCGACACGCGGTGAATACATCCCTGTAGCTCGGCGATCGTATCCATGCGATCGACGGTCGGCTTAGCCGTACCACCCCACTCTGGCAAATACACCGAGTTGCTGCACCATCCGCCACTACCCGGTCCGCGGTGTGAGCAGGGCGGCGCTGCTAAGCCGACCGTGGATGGCAGGGATGCCATCCGCGAGCTACATGGACGTACTTGCCGCGTGTCGGCGTGCAGCATCGCCCTGCTCGCGCCCTGCACAGATCCCTCAGCAATACCGAGGTGCTTCGGGTTTCAAGCCCGGGAGATGCGGAAAGTCGGGAAAGCGCCCGACACTCAGCGCCGAGAGGTGGTGTGCAACACTTCTGCCGGCGTCAGGTAGGCGCTGCTCGCGCCACGACGCTCGCTTGCGCCTTCGAGCTCCAGGCGTGCAATGCTGCGCAGGTGTACCTCGTCCGGGCCGTCGGCGATGCGCAGCGCTCGCGCAGCGATCCACAAATCCGCGAGCGGCGTGTCCGGAGTCAGTCCCATTGCACCGAATACCTGCATGGATCGGTCAACGACGTTGCCCAGCATCTGCGGG
>JAUVYN010000063.1 GCA_030603065.1 Pseudomonas sp. | reverse complement strand
CGCCCACCTCTCGACCGCCGACGATGGCGGCGCCCTCCGTCGGTTCTATTAGTCCGGCGACCAGCTTGAGGATGGTCGATTTGCCACAGCCACTTGGACCTACTAGCGCGACGAAGTCGCCCTGATCAATGCGCAGCCTAGTATTGTCCAGCGCAATCATGTTGCCGCCATAACGCACCGTCACGTTCGACAGCTCGATCACTGTCTTGGTCGTAGCGGCTGAATTGCCTTCAAGCATGGGCGTTACTCCTCACGAACGGTCCGACCATAAACAGGGAATCGGGCGGGTTTTCACCGCGTTGGTTCTGCAGTTGGGCGGACACCTTCCGGGGTTTTCAGGATGGCACTGGTGTAATGCTCGGTATTCTGCGGTTTGGCCTTGGGCATCGCCTGAATTCCTTTGACTGAACGGCCCCAACCGGCGGCCTCCGTGACCAGCTTGCCATTGCGCATCACGAAGCGGCCGCGCAGCAGGGTGTGTATCGGGTAACCTTTTACCGCTCGGCCATCCCATGGGGAGATCTTGCTGATGCTCTGCAGCTCGTTTTCGGACAGGATGCCGGACTTGTTCATGTCCACCACCGCGATATCCGCATGCGCGCCCGGAGTGATCACGCCCTTAGTGCCGTAGATGCCCCAGGCCTTGGCCGGGTTGACCGAGCTCCAGCGCACGTAGTCCATAAGTGTGGCGCGCTCGCGGTTCACCTCGGTGAGCATCAGCGCCATCTGGGTTTCGATTCCGGGGAAGCCGCAATCGCACTCCCAGATATTCGCGCGGGTCTTCTCCTCCGGGGCATGCGGAGCGTGGTCGGTGGCAATCATGTCGATGGTGCCGTCCATCATGGCATCCCACAGCGGCTGGTTGTGCCGTGCCTCACGTATCGGCGGATTCAGGCGAAGGATGCCGCCCAGGTGATCGGCATGATCGGTATTGAGCAGCAGGTACTGCGGGCAGGTTTCCACCGTGACATCGACGCCCCGGCGCTTGGCCTCGCGGATCAGAAACAGCGAGTCAGCGGCGCTGTGATGGGCAATATGCACCCGCGCGCCGGTCCATTCCGCCAGGGTCAGGACGCGGCCGATCGCTTCGATCTCAGCAACCACCGGGCGGGCTGCCAGGTGCGCCAGGGCATCAATGCGGCCCTCGGCCTGCATACGTTTCTGACGACGGGCCAGAATCGATGAGTTTTCTGCATGCACGACGGTGCGGATTCCCAGCGGTGCGAGCTTCTCGAAGCCCTCGAGCAGGGCGCCGTCGCTAGGGGAAGGCAGGTTGCCAAACGTGTTGCCTACAAAGGCCTTGAAACTGGTGACTCCGGCTTCGATCAGCTCTTCCAGATGGCCGACGGTATCATCACCGAGCAACCCGTGAATGCCGAAGTCCACATAGGAGGATTCGGCCGCCTTGAGCTTCAGATTAAGTGCGTCAACCGTACCGGTCGGCGGATTGGTGTTGGGCATCTCAAAAACGGTAGTCACCCCGCCGCAGGCAGCTGCTGCAGAACCGGTCTTCCAGGTTTCCTTGTGCGGATAGCCTGGGTCACGGAAATGCACGTGGCTGTCGATTGCACCAGGCAACAGGTACATGCCGTCGGCCTGCAACACTTCGCGGGCCGGCGGCATCAAGTCGTCGTGGCCGACGGCGACGATGGATTCGCCGTCGATGGCTACCGATGCTTCGATTATCTGATGGTCGGATACGACGCGCGCGCCGCGGATGACCAGGTCTACTTGACTCATGAATATTCTCCTAGAGCAGGGCCCACCCGCCGTCTACCGGCAGATCGACTCCTGTGATTTGACGAGCCACATCGCTTGCCAAGAAAAGGCAGGCGTTGGCGATGTCGTTGTCGGTTGAAACTCGCTTGAGTGCGTAGTCCTCGGCGTGGCGGATTGCGGCTTCCTCGGGGCTGATGCCGAGCTTGTCGGCCATGTTGGCGCAGACCTTGTCGCGAAAGCGCGGCCCATCGACCATGCCCGGCGCCACGCAGTTGACATTGATGCCGTAGCTGCCGGCTTCCAGTGCAAAGCTCTTGGTGATGCCGCGCAGCCCCCATTTGGACGCTGAATAGGCCATGCGTCCGGCGCGGCCACGCATGCCAAAGGTGCCGCCCACATTGACGATCTTGCCGGCGCAACGCTCAATCATTGCGGGCATCACCGCCCGCATGGTGTTGAAACAACCGGTCATGTTCAGTTGCACGATGTCGTCGAACTCGGCCTGGGTTGTTTCCCATCCGGTCTTGCCGATTGGGCCGGAGCCGCCGGCGACGTTAACCAGCACATCGATACGATCGAAGCGGGCCAGGGTTTCTTTCGCCAGTCGCTCGGCCTGTTCGCTGCGGGTTATGTCGCAGCTGACCACAAGCACTTCGGTGTTCATGGCGTTGAGCTCTGCAGCAACATCGTCGATGGCGGCGGTGTCGCGTCCGGCAAGCACCAGGTGCGCCCCCTCTCGGGCAAAGGCCAGGGTAACGGCCCGACCCATACCTTTGGCGGGCCCGGTGATGACGACGACTTTGTCTTTCAGATCAAGATTCATGTGCTTCCCCAAAATCGGTTTCAAAGTTCGCTCGGGCGCTCATCACGCCCGGGCAGGAAGCGGCGATCAAAGATCTGTTCGATATCCGGAGTGTTGTCCAGCTCGTTGGCAGCCACGACGATGTCGATGTTCTTCTTCAGGCGTTCGTCATTCACATCGCCCAGGCCAATCTCGGCGATTTCCGGGTGGCTCATGTCGTTGCGTACGGTGGAGAGCATCTTGTCCATTTCTACGCTGCGGTTGAGTAGTGGTTCTCGTTTCATCAGCGCGTTTATGGCCTCTTCCGGGTCGGCAATGGCGTCCTGAATCGCCTGATTGACGGCAGTCAGGAAACCGCGCACGGCATCAGGATGGTCATTGATGAAGTCCTGGGAAAAGAAGATCGAGTTGGAGTACAGATCCATGCCGTGATCGCCGTAACGGATAAAGCGCAAGTCCTTCTCCGGATCGACACGCATACCTTTGGCGCTGAAGCTGATAGTGGTCAGGTAACCGAAAGCAGCGTCGATCTGACCGCGCATCAGCAACTGCTCACGGAGGTTGGGTGCCATGTTGTTGATGGTCACCTTGGATTGGTCGATGCCGGTCAGTTCGGCAAAAGCGGGAAACAGCTTGAGAGCGGCATCATTGGCCGGAGCGCCGATAATCTTGCCTTCTACATCCTTGGGCTCTTTGATCGCGCTGTCGGCCTTCACCGCGATTACGAAGGGCGGCGTGTTGTAGATCATGTAAACGCCGACCGGAGCGCGTTCCGGCTGGGTAGCGGCAAGCTGTATCAGGGCGTTGGTATCACCGAAGCCGGCGTGATAAACCCCTGAGGCCACCTTGGGCACCGATGCGGCGGAGCCCTCACCCTGATCAATGGTTACGTTCAGGCCCTGTTCCTTGAAGTAGCCCTTGTCCTCGGCTAGGAAAAACCAGGCTTGGGCTCCTTCGTATTTCCAGTTCAACACCAGGTTGATATCAGTTGCGGCAAGCGCCGGTAGGCTGCCGGTGAAGCCAAGCCCGAGGGCCAGGCTGACGGAACCCAGGTGCCTCCAGATCCGGCAAGAAAAGGACGATAAGGTCATGTTCACGACTCCTGACGATGTGTAAGTGAGCTTTGCAGGGCAACGGCACTAGCGATGAAGCCGTGGCACTGCTCCACGAGAAAATGAATGGCGCGTGTGACGTAGGTAGGCGACGGCGTGCTGCAGGCGTCGGCAAGCAGAATGCAGTCGTAGCCGAGAAATGCCGCGTCCTGTAACGTGGAAAACACGCAGCGATCGGTATTGATGCCAGCGAATAGCAGGGTGGTGATGCCGTTGGCCCGCAACAGGGAGTCCAGCTCGGTATCCCAAAAACCGCTCAGGCGGTGTTTGTTGACGCAGATATCGCTAGCGGCCACCGAAAAATCTTTAATGATCTGTGCACCCCATTCGCCCTGGACCGCGGAACGCCCGTGATTCAGCGGTGAACGCTCTGCGTAGCCGACGCCGTCGGCAGAACGCTTGCCCTTGAAGTGCACTGTGGGTGGCAGATTCAGGCGATCTGCGCGGATACCTCAGTTGAGCCAGAGTATCCGTGCACCTGCATGGCGCCAGGCCGGCAGAAGCCTGTTCAACACCGGAATCGGGCGCCGAGTGGCGCGCATGCTGACTCCCTTCTGAGCAAACCAGCCCTGGGGGTGACAGAAGTCATTCTGCATGTCGACCACAACGAGCATGCTGCGCGCCAGATCGATCTCCAGTGCATACGTGTCGGTTTCGATACGCAACGGTCGTGCAGGCTCAGGCTGGCGGATCAGGCTTATTCCATCACCGTCGAGCCGCCAGGCGTTCGAGCGCGCTGGGCCGAACGTGGCGGGTGATAGCGGGGAGGGCAGTTTTCTGTTCATGCCTTGGTTAAAGCAGAGGGCATGCCATATGCGTTGCTGCATAGGTACCTTCTCGCGAGCATGGTGTTGCCGATACGGCAACACCATGCTGGCTCTTCCCATATAGCGTGGCTCTCGCCTATGCGTCATTGCGGCACACGCTGTGCACGCAAATGCCAGCAATGCAGCGTTTTATAGGCGGAGACAGTTGAAGTAATCAGGAGCGGCCTGACCGTCGCACCGTAACAGAGCGGGCACGCGCTTCAATGATGCATCGGGCCTCACGGAATTCCGCAACCCTGACGCCAATGGCGCACTGCAGTAGCACCGCTGATGACCTCTTTTGTAAGGAATGAGCTTGAACCACTTGCGCTTTTTACATTATCTGGACGAGGTAGCTCGAGTCGGATCCATCCGCCAGGCCGCCGAGCGGCTGCATATTGCCCCTTCGGCGATCAATCGGCGGATCCTGGATCTTGAAGCGGAGCTCGGGACCCCGTTATTTGAACGGCTTCCACGGGGAATGCGGCTCACCGCCGCGGGAGAGCTGTTCGTACACTACATTCGCAGCCGTGCCGCGCATCTTGAGCAGGTTCGCTCGGAGATCGAGGACCTGCGAGGGTTGCGACGAGGTAACGTGCGGATAATCGTGAGTCAGGCCGCTGCCGGAACGTTTCTGCCGGAACGGATAGCCGGCTTCAAAAGCAAGCATCCACTGGTAGATTTTCAGGTACAGGTAGGGGATTACAGTCGTGCGCTGGATTCGCTCCGATCCTTCGAATCAGACCTGGCGCTAATCTTTCATCTTGATCCGGAGACGGACATCCTACGTCTCGACGAACTGGTGCAACCGTTGTGTCTGGTTATGCACCGAGATCACCCTTTGGCTGCCCAGCAGGGACCGGTCAGGTTGCGGCAGTGCATGGAGTATCCGTTGGCGTTGCCGACGCGAGACATTGCAGGCAGACAGTTGCTGGATAGTTTCCTTGCCAACCGGTCCATAAAGCTTCGGCCTGCAATAGAAAGTAATAGTTTCGAGTTTTTGCTAGGTTATCTTCGGTACGAACATGCCCTGACTTTCCAAATCGAAATTGGAGCATCACATGGGCACAGGGATCTGGTCAGCCGAAGGATTGCGGATAAAGGTTTTCCATCGGCCAACCTCGTGCTGGCCTGTTTACAGGGTCGGCAGTTGCCTGTCATAGCCTATGCATTCGCAGAATACATTAAGAGCACCATGGGGGCTTCGAATCGCGCTAACCCCCCTGCAGAGAAATAGATGTCTGGCAAACCGTCGTTTATCGCTTCCTGCTGGGCAAACTCCAGGGAAAGAAAAACTGCTGCGTCCACTGCACCGACTTGAACAGCAACAAGCTGACCGCGGCGAGAAAGAACAGCCCTGCGAAGGCTTGCGGAATCCGGAAGAACGATGTCGAGAACTGAATGAAGTAGCCCAGCCCTTCCTGCGCTGCTACGAACTCGGCAACGACTGCACCGATGATCGCCAGGGTGATCGCCACCTTCAGGCCGCTGAATATGTACGGAATTGCGTAGGGGATGCGGATCTGCCAGGTTTCCCGCCGCAGCGGGGCATCCAGCGAGCGGCTCAGCTCTATCAATTCCGGTGGCGTCGCGTTGATGCCGGTGGCGGTAGCCACCACCAGTGGGAAGAACGTCAGTAGGCAGGTGATCAGTACTCGAGAGGGGTCGTCCGAGCCCATCAGTACGATGATCAGCGGTGCGACCGCCACGACCGGGGTCGCCTGAATCACCACCAGAAGGGGATAGAGCGTGCGGGTTAGAAGCTCGGAACGCATCATGGCGATAGCCAGGGGAATGCTTATGATGATGGACAGACCGAAGCCCAATAGCGCCACCCGGAGTGTTGCCCACAGATGGCCCAGCCAGCGGCTTGCTTCGACCTCGAAAAACGCAGCGAAGATCGCCGAAGGCGCGGGCAGCACGTAAACCGGTAGTTCGGCGAGGCGAACTACCAGCTCCCAGAGCAGGATCAGCCCGGCGAAGAATAGCCAGGGAGCGATGTGCAGTGCGAGGCTGCGCAGCCTGCTGTCAGGTGCGGTCTGGCTCATAAATGTGCTTCCTTATGCGGTCGGTCAGTTCGCCGAAGCGCGCATGCTGAATGGTGGCAGTGTTTCGTGGGCGAGGCAGGTCGATGTCGATCAGGTCCAGCACGCTGCCGGGCCGCTTGCTCATCACCAGGACGCGGTCGGCGAGCAGAACCGCCTCGGAGATCGAGTGGGTTATGAAGAGTACCGTCTTGGGTTTCTCATCCCAGATCTTCAGAAGATCGAAGCCGATCTGTTCGCGGGTCATGGCATCCAGCGCCGAGAACGGCTCGTCCATCAGCAGAATATCCGGGTCCAGCAGCAGCGCCCGGACGATCCCGGCGCGCTGTTGCATGCCACCTGACAGTTCGTCCGGCATCTTCGTAGCGAAGGCCGATAGACCTGCCATCTCGAGCAAGGCATCCGCTTTCAGTTCGTCGGCTCGACCATAACGGCCAAACTTGTGCTTGAGCGGAAACAGCACGTTCTTCCGAATGTTCAGCCAGGGCAGCAGGGTAGGTTTCTGAAAGACGATTCCCACGTCATCGCGGGGCCCGGTTACCTGCTTGCCGAATACGCTGACGGTGCCCTCGCTGGGCAGCAACAGCCCAGCGACCATGCGTAACAGGGTGGACTTGCCGCAGCCAGAAGGACCTACAACGGCGACAAACTCGTGTCGCCGAATGTCCAGATTGATGTCCTCAACAGCGAGAGGGCTGCCGGGAGTGGGATCGTAACGATGACTCACTCCCTCCATGCGTACGAATGCGGGTGAGCTGTGTTGCATATCAATCCGACTCGGGCATGAAGCTGCGATTGATGACGCTTTCCGGATCAAGGGAGTCGAGCTCCAGCTCATTGGCTTCCGCTACGTATACCCAGGTCTGTTTGACGCGTTCGGGCGTCATCACGCCGAGACCATCAGCTTCGCTGACATTATTGAAAACCAGCTTCATGGTATCGGTTACCTGTGCGGCAGCCACGGCCGGATCCACCTCGGGGACCATCCTGTGCAAGTCTGCTGCAGCGACCTCCGGGTTGGCATTGGTGAACTCCAGCGATTTGCGATAGGCCTTCAGGAAGCGACGTGCTACCTCGGGGCGGGAATCCAGAAAACGGTCGCTCGCGACGATGGACGAGCTGTACAGCTCAAGGCCGGCCTCCGACCAGGGAATGACCCGGATCTCGCGGCCGGCGCTGGCGGCCTGTGCCTGAAAGAGCGCGACGTTGGTAACCCAGGCGATGATGGCATCGGTGTTGCCGGTAATGAGCATGGGCCCGAGTGCACCCGGGTCGGTCCGGTTGAGGCTCACTGCATCGCGCGGCAGGCCGTTCGCTTCCAGAAGCAGCGGCAGGAAGGCGTTGGATGAGGTGAACGGAGAGGTGGCCACACGCTTGCTGGCGATGTCATTTATGCTTTTGATGTCGCTGGTGGACAACGTAAAGAAGGCATGCGGTGCCTGATTGAAAATATTGAATACTGCACTCACTGGCACCTTGTCCTGAGCGCGCGCGGCCATCAGCGCAGCGATATCGGCAATCCCGATGTCAGCCTGGTTGGTAGCTAGCTTGGTCAGTGCATCGGTAGAGCCTCGACTTACGGAGATGCTTACCTCCAGCCCCTCGTCAGCGAAAAATCCCTGCTGGATCCCGACATACACCGGGGATTTGTCGCCGCCCGGCAGCCAGTCCAGTTCGAAGCGAACCTTGTCCGCAGCCACAGCGATGCTGCTGCCGGTAATGGCCAGCGTGAGCGCCAGCAATTTTCCCACTCGTCTCAACATGATGCTCTCCAAAATGCGGTAAGTTTCCAAAGCTGACCAATCGGGCAGGTTTCGTTGCTTACGCAAATAGCGGGCCAAGGTATTCGCGGCTGGCGAGGGCTCGGCAAAATCCTGGCTAACCCCCGTACCAGGGGTAGCTTGAACGAGGCGACGCCTAGCCTCGCCCAGCAGGCAACCGCTGTCTTCGAACGATCCCGGTGCGCTGAGAGGCAAGGTGCCCGGCACTGGTGCATGTGTGTTCCTGCGCTCAGCGTTCCATGCTGATGCGGCGCGCTTGTCGCCTGTCTGCCAGTCCCACCGTGAGGATCCCTGCTGCGATCAGAACGAACCCCGCGAGGTCGGCAGTGGACGGCGTCTCCTTCAGAAAGAGCATCGATGCGAGCAGTCCGACGGCGGGTACGGAGGCAGAACTGAGCGACATGCTGACAGCGGGCAGGGAGCGGATAGCGGCGACCTGGGCAGCCACGCAAAGCCCGGAGGCGAATGTGCCACTGAACAGTAGGGGCCAGAGGAAAGACGGGTCCCATGTTATCTCTGCCGGGCTTTCGAATAGCAGCGCGAAGGGGGCGAGCACTACAACTGAAATCAGCAATTGCCACGGGATAAGCGAGAGCACATCGCCCTGCCAGTGATGCAGCCGCACGTGCACGAGTCCGACCGTCCATACCAGAGTGCCGAACATAATGAGGCTGCCGCCCAGGAGGGTATCCGGCTTGCTCCAGTCTATCGACAGTGGATTGAGTACCACCGCCAGTCCGGCAAGACCGAGGACCACGCCTACGCGGCGAGGCAGTGTGAATCGTTCCCCCAGAAAAAGCGCTGCGGCTGGAACCACCCAGATCGGCGTGGTGTACGCGAGGATTGCCGCCCTGCCAGCTGGCAGATACTGCAGACCAAGGGTCACCAGCGAAATGAAGGCCATGTTCTGCAATACCCCGACCGAGAGCAGAACCGGCCAATCCCCTCGGTGGGGCAAGCGCAGTTGCCCCAGCGCAGCTGCCAGAATGAACATGGTAAGGGTGCCCAAGAGCATGCGAATCGTAGTGAACAGCAGGGGCGGACTGTTCTCCAGACCCAGCTTCAACACTGGAAAGTTGAATCCCCATGTAAGTGTCGTGAAAGCGAGCAGCAGATAGCCGGTGCGCCAGGCATAACTATGGGCGGACAAGCTGGCGACAGGGGGCATGGCAATCTCTCCGACGTGTAATAACAACAAAGCTGACCAAAAAGGCAGCTTACTGATGCAATGGCCGAGCCACCGCTGGCAGTTCCGGTTTTGCCGAGATTTAACCGATGGATACTGGTAAATACGCCCTCTTGTTGACTTTATTTCAATAAATTGCACCGAAATGGAACTTTTTCTAGTAGCTGTTTGAGCCCGGGGGAAAACCTTCGAGATAATAAAATGACCGTTCGGACAGCTTTATGTGTGTCGGCTGGCGGGCTGCATACATGTAACTTTCATGACAATCCGATGTGGCGAGATAGTGGGTGTAAGCCGCCGCATTGCTTGTTTCAACACCGTTTCGCTGCCCGATGATCAACTGTTCGACAGCCGTTCTACTTTACGGGAGCGGCGTGCCCACCATCCCTTCCTCCCGTTGACCTCGGATCAGCTGGCATACCCCTTGCTATTGCTCCCTTGCAGCGCTGACCGGGGATTGCTTGGGGGGACGCGCTGAACGGGAGACGTCCGCCAAGGGTTGGCACTGGCGGGTCCCCGGAGAGGAAAAGCACATCGATCACACTTAAGGAAACTCCAACGTGAAGAAATCCTGTAAATTCATGGCGCCCTTTGCGGCAGCTGTACTCGCCTGCTCCGTGGGCAATGCCAGTGCCGAAACCGACATTTCCTTCTACGGGCTGATTGACGTTTGGGCAGGTAGCACCGAGCGGCCTTCTTCCACTGACAAGACCTACGAATTGGGTTCCGGCGGGATGTCGACCTCATTTCTGGGTTTCACAGCGACCCATACCCTGACCGATAACCTCAAGGCTATTGGCGGCGTGGAAATGTTCTTTCGTCCCGACTCTGCGGAAGACGGCCGCTATGGCGGGGACGAGTTTTTCGCACGCGGTGCTTACGTAGGGCTGGATGGCCCGTTTGGTCAGATAAAGGGTGGGCGCAACACTGCTCCTTACTTCCTGCCGATGGTATTCAGCAACCCGTTTGGTGACTCCTTCGTGTTTTCACCTTCCATCCTGCACTCGTTCCAGGGTGGCAATAATGGCCCCATCGTCGGCGACTCTGGCTGGAGCAACTCCATCTCCTATACCACCCCGAGTCTCGGTGGGGTGCGGGTGAATGCGGTATACGCTTTCGGCGAGCAGGCCGGCTCCAGCAGCGAGAACAAGATCGGCGCGAACGTTGTGTTCCGTTCCGGACCTCTGTTGCTGGTTGCCGCGGGTCATGATATCAGCGAGGGAGGCCTGGCCTCTTCCAATAATTTCTCCGGCGAGCGCGGTTCACTGGGTGGTTCCGAACAAAAAGCCATGATGATCGGCGGCGCCTATGACTTCGAGTTCATCAAGGTATTTGCCCAGTATCAGGAACTGGAGACCGAGCTGCTTGTCGGCGGAGATGTCGACACTGACACCTGGCAGGTGGGTTTCTCGGCCCCGGTGGGGCCGGGCTCGGTACTTGCGTCCTATGCCAACTCCGATTTTACGGGAGCTAGTGACTTCGAACGCAAGACATGGAGCCTCGGTTACAACTACCTGGTGACCAAGAAGCTGGACCTGTATGGCGTTTTCATGCGTGATGACATCGATACGATTGGTACAGGTAACACCTGGGGCCTGGGTGCACGCTATCGTTTCTGAACCAGGCAGCGCCCGGTTGGCTGGCAGCCCCAGCTACCGCCCCGGTTGTTCCCAAGACATCAGCTTCGGCTGATGTCTTCATTTCGAGGTCCCTGATTATGCAGAACTCTGTGCCCCGCCGTGGCTTGCGGCTGCCCGCTGCCTGGGCACCCTGGCTTTTTGCCTTTTACATGTCGGCCATCATGGGCATGCTGATGTGTCTGGTCATCACGGCTGCCACCCGTGGGGTTGGACCGGGATACCTTGCCAGCTTCCTCCGGGCCTATGCCCTGGCAATGCCTGTGGCGTTTGTCTGTGTTTTATTTGTCCGGCCGCTGGTCGTCAAACTGGTGAGCTGGAGTGTAGTCTCAGAGAGCCGACAGGCGGGTTGATGTAGGCGCCGTGCCCATGGCGAAGCGTTCCTGACATGGGACGCGGCATTCGACGAGAAGTACAGGGGGGGCGAAGGGGAGGCTGCTTCGGGGCGGCTGGGCTCGCCCCTTTTCAAACAGCCGGACAGCTCAGGCTATCTACTAGTTCTCGACCGTCAGGGCGCTTTCATGCCAGCTACGAAGCGCAAGATCTGACAGCCAGACCATTACCGCGAACAGCAGAATGCCGGTGAGCGTTATCAGCGCCAGTGCAGCGAACATCCTGGGAATCTGCAGGTTATAGCCCGATTGCAGGATCATGTAGGCCAATCCCGCCTTCGCGCCGCCGGTACCGGCAACGAACTCCGCCACCACTGCGCCAATGAGTGCCAGTCCGCTACTGATGCGCAGGCCGCCAAAAAAGTACGGCAGCGATCCGGGAATGCGCAGGCGGACAAGCTCCTGCCATCGGCTGGTGCGGTACATGCGAAACATGTTCAGCAAGTTCGGGTCGACGCTTCGCAGTCCCAGGGTGGTGTTGGATATGATCGGGAATACCGCCATGATTACCGCGCAGACGATCAGCGCCCAGGTCGTGTCGTTGATCCAGATGATGATCAAGGGCGCGATGGCCACGATCGGCGTCACTTGCATCAGAATCGCGTAGGGAAACAGACTCATCTCGATCCAGCGACTCTGCACGAACAGCAAAGAGGCCATCACACCTAGCACTACTGCTATGGCAAAGGCCGCGAAGGTTACTCTCAATGTCACCCACAGCGCGGTGAGAAGCGGCTTCCAGTCACTTATCAGCGCTTCGATGACTGCCAAGGGCCCTGGTAGCAGGTAGGGAGGCATTTGCAGAGCGACAACCACTGCTTGCCAGAGCATGAGGAAGAGCAGGCCCACTGAGAGCGGCGCGGCTATCTTGACGAACCTCTCGTTTCGAATGAGTGGCAGCTTTGGTTCGGTCTTTTCGCTCATGCTTGACCCTCCTGGCCCATGCCGCTGGCGCGCTCCAGCGCCTGTGAAACACGTCGGCAATAACCGGCGAATTCGGTGGAAACCCGGAAATCAGGCGAGCGGGGATAAGGCTGGTCAATGACGATGTCGTCGACGATGCGTCCGGGTCGTGCTGCCATCACCACTACTCGGCTGGACAGGTAAACGGCCTCATACACGCTGTGCGTCACGAACACTACCGTCCAGCCGTGTTGCTGCCATAGCCTCAGAACGTCATCGTTGAGCTTGTTGCGGGTCATCTCGTCGAGAGCGCCGAAAGGTTCGTCCATCAGTAGCAGGTTGGGTTCTGTGACCATGGCACGGGCGATGGAAGCGCGCATCTGCATGCCGCCCGACAGTTCGCGGGGAAAGGCATTGTCGAAACCGGACAGTCCCACCATGGCCAGGGCATCATCGATGCGGCGCTCGGCATCGGGGCCGGTGTCCTTTTCGAGGTCCAGTGGCAGGCGCACATTCTTGCGCACTCGGGCCCAGGGCATCAGCGTGGCGTTCTGGAACACGAACGCGAGCTTGCGGCCCTTGTGGCCGACCACATCGTAATCCTGTTCCCACCAGCGGACTTGCCCGGTGGTCACGTCACCAAGCCCGGCCATGATGCGTAGCAGCGTGCTTTTTCCGCAGCCCGATGGGCCCAGCAGGCTGACGAACTCACCTTGACCGATATTCAGGCTCGCTCCTTTCAGAGCGATGGTGCCGTTTGCGTAAATCTTGTCTACATTGGTGGCCTGCACCACTGGCCGGCCCCGCTGAGGCCGGTCGGCCGCAGAATTGACAGCCGGCGCAATGCTGCGCGCAGGCTCGAGGGGTATCACTGTGGAAATGTTCATGCGGGCTCTCCTGAACGGCCACTGGGTGGCCGCCAGTTGTCAGAAGCAGGGTTACTGGAGGAGCAGGGGCTCTTCCGGCAGGAAGTCGAGGGTGTAGACCTTCTTGATGTCCGTGTCTGGGGAGGCCAGTTCCGCCTTAACCATAAAGTCGCGCAATGCTTCCCAGCGTTCATCGGTCATGATGCCGACCCCACCGGTCTCTGCATCGCCACCGAAAACCAGGCCGTACTCCTTGATCTTTTCTATGCCGAAGGCAATTTGCTCATCGGTCATCTGAGGATTGTCCTGCTTGATGAGGGCATTGCCGGGAGACGGGTCGTTCATGTAACTGACCCACCCTTCCATGGTGGCCTGCACGAATCGTTTGACCAGATCAGGGTTTTCACGAACGAGTCTGGTGGTAGTGTCGATGCTTTGAGCGTAAGGCGGATAGCCGAAGTCAGCCATCAGCAGAATCGTCGGCGTTACGCCCCCCTTTTCCATGGCGAAGGGCTCGGAACTGATGTAACCCTGCTGCACTACCGATGTATTGGCGAGAAAGGGCGCGACGCTGAAGGTATATGGGCGCGCCATGGAATCCGTATAGCCATACTCGGCCTTGAGCCACGGCCAGAAGCTGGTATGCGCACTCGAGGCGATATACACGTCCAGGTTTTGCTCTTTTATCTGTTCCAGCGAGGTCACGTGCGGATGCGCGAGCAGGGCCTGGGGATCGCTCTGGAAGGTAGCTGCGACCGTCACCACCGGCAACCCTTCCTCGACCGCCTTAACGTTGGCCATTGGGTAGCCCATGATGATATCGCGTCTTCCGCTAACCAGCAGTTGCAGACCATTGATCTGCGGCCCGCCCATCTCGATGGAAACATCCAGACCGTGCTTCTCGTAAATGCCGGTAGCCTTGGCCTGGTAAAAACCGCCGTGCTCGGCCTGGGCGTACCAGTTGGTGCCGAACACGACCTTGTCGAGTTTCTGGGCCATGGCGCTCGCAGAAGCGAGGCTTGTGGCCAGCAGCGCCGCGCCCGTGAAAAGCGCTAGGTTCGCGCGGCCTTTCTTGCTGGAAGTGCGTCCTGATGTCATCTGCATGCTCCGTGAATGATTCGAAATAACCTGACCATAAAGGCAGGATTTGTTTAGCAAGGGGTATGCCAGTGATGAAGGCGCTTGTAATCCCGGTCGTATGGCTGATGTAACGCGGGAAATGCACCATGAGCGTTCATTTCGGTGGCTTTCGCACCGCCCCGGACCATCAATCCCCTGCCTGGGAGGAGACATGGCCGGCCGCTGCCGCCAATTCCACCGAGGCTGGCTCTGGAGTGATCTGCATCGCCAGCCTGGCCACCCTCGCGCCCAATGCTCGGGCGATGGACTTTTCGCCTTCGTCTACCCCCAGCGAGCCGTCGAACCCGGTTACTGCCGATGCACCGTAGGGCGAGCCGCCGCTGCGGGTGTGCACCAGCGCCGGCACGCTGTGCGGTACGCCTGCGATGATCATCCCGTGCTGCATGAACGGCATAAGCAGGGTAAGCAGGGTCATTTCGTTTCCCGAGTGCATGCCGCCGGTGGAGGTAAATGCCGCACCGATCTTGCCGATCAATGCACCCTGTCGCCATAGCGGGGCAATCTCGTCGATAAACGCGCGTAGCGGGGTGCTCATAAGGCCGTAGCGGGTGGGAGAGCCCCAGATGATACCCGTGGCCCACTCCAGGTCCTGCGATGTGGCGCGTGGCAGTGCGTGGTACTGCGCCTGGGCGGCGATGAAGTCGGCGCGTTCGGTATCGATGCTGAACTCGGGTTCCGTCAGCTCGACCCTTCGCAGACGCACCTCGGCGCCCTCATCCATTGCTCCGGCAGCGATCGCGTTGGCGAGCAGGAGGGTGCTGCCATAGCGCGAGTCGACGATGACCGCGATTTTCGCTTGATTCATTTGGATCCCCTGGTTTGGTAAAGGTAGAGCTGGCACGCATTGTGAATAGCTGACCAACTGGACAGGGCAAGCTTTTTTCGTGCCAGGAGGAATGAACCCGATGTCAGCTAAAGAACTGCCAATTGTCGACCTGACTCCCATGGCCAGTGGTGACCAATTGGCCAAGGCGAGGTTGGGTGCGGAATTGCGCGCGGCCTGTGAACATAGCGGGTTTTTCTATGTGGCCGGCCACGGTGTGCCGGAGTCACTGATCGACCAGGTGTTTGCGGCATCCAAGTCGTTTTTCGATCAGTCCATGGCAGACAAGCAGCGGCTGAGCAAGTCGTTCTCCGCTGCAAATCGTGGCTACGAAGCGCTCGGAGGGCAAACGCTCGAACCGGGTGCACCGCCGGATCTGAAAGAAGGTTTTTATATCGGCGAAGAGGTGCCTGCAGACGATCCCCGGGTAGTGGCGGGTGCTTTCAATACCGGCCCCAATCAGTGGCCTGAGGGCGTATCCGGTTTCCGCGAGGTTATGTCCGAGTACTATGACCGGCTCCTGCTGCTCAGTCGCCGGATCATGGCAGCTTTGGCCCTGTCCCTTGGGTTGCCGGAAGACTACTTCAATGATTTCTGTACCCAGCCGCTGGCAACCCTGCGCCTGCTGCACTACCCACCGCAGCCTCCCAAACCCAAGCCGGGCGAGAAGGGCTGCGGCGCCCATACGGACTTCGGCGGGATCACCATACTGCTGTTGGACGACAAGCCGGGTCTGCAGGTATGGAGTGCGGCGACCGAGTGCTGGATAGACGCGAATCCGATCCCTGGCACCTTCGTCGTCAACCTTGGCGACATGATTGCGCGCTGGACCAACGATCGCTATCGCTCCACGCTGCACCGGGTCATCAACACCTCGGGGGCGGAGCGCTATTCGGTGCCGTTCTTCTACAGCGGTGCGCTGCAGCACGAGGTGCGCTGCTTGCCGGGCTGCCTGGAACAGGGCGAAAGCGCAAGGTACGCGCCTACCACAGTAGAGGGCCATCTGCGCGAGATGTACCGGAGGACGTATGTCTGATTCTCGCAGTGGCCTGCCCGTCGCCATACTGATTCATGGCGCCTGGGCCGGTAGCTGGGTCTGGGATCAGCTGACGCCGCTGCTCGAGCGTCAGGGCTTGCGGGTACTAACGCCGGACATGCCGGGCAACCCGGCGCATCCTGCACCGCCGGAGCAGATATCGCTCCAGGGTTGCGTCGACCATGTGCTCGGCTGTTGCGCGGGGATTGCCGCACCGCTGATTCTGGTTGGTCACTCCGGGGGAGGGGTGATTGCCACGCAGGTCGCAGAGCACATCGCAGAGCGGGTCACCGGGGTGGTCTATATCGCCGGGATGATGCTGCCCTCGGGCCTGGGCTTCGCCGAGCTGACGGCTGAACTGCGCGAGCAGGAGCCGGCCGCCGCGGGCATCTCACCCTATCTGCAATGGTCCGATGACCGTCAATCCTCACGGGTACCGACGAGCGCGTTGCGCGAGATATTTCTGCATGACCTGCCGGAGGACGCGGCGATGGCCGCGGCCGAACGCTTCTGCGCCCAGCCGGAGGGCTCCCGCGCCCTAATACCGATATGGACCCAGGAGCGGTTCGGACGGCTTCCCAGGCTGTATGTGGAAGCCCTGCGTGACCGCTCGGTGATCCTGGCCGCGCAGCGGCGCATGCAAGCCCTGGTGCCCGGGGCCGATATCGCCAGCCTGGATACCGGCCATGTGCCACAAGCCGCGGCGCCCGCGGCGGTGGCCGACGCGATCCTGCATTTCGTGCGGCGCCAAGGTGTGTCCCCGTGAGCAGGGCCCGCCGGGCGCTGGGCCCGACGGACGCAGGGTCATGGCTGGTCGTAGAGCGCCTGCACAAAGCGAAGGTCAAATGCTCGCTCCCAGTCCAGGTCCGCCGGCAGGGTGCCGGCTGCGACCATGTCATTGAAGAACGATTCCCAGCGGGTCCGGGTCATGATGCCGTATTGCCCGTCAGCCGCATCGCCGGAGAGCAGAATGCCCTCGTCCTGCATTTTCTGCGTGCTATACGCGAGCAATTCGTCCTCCATCTCCGGATTGTCCTGCTTGATCAACCGGTTTGCCGGCTCCGGGTTTTCGAAATAGGCGGCCCAGCCTTCGGCCGTGGCGGTGACCATGCTCTGTACCAATTCGGGATTGTCCTCGAGCATCTTGCGCGTGGTGTCCAGGGTCGAGGAATACGCCTCCCAGCCGTAATTGGCAAGCAGAAGGCTGTTCGCTTCCACCCCGGCCTTCCCGAGGAAATAGCCATCATTGGTCACATAGCCCTGCTGGATGGCCTGCTTGTCTGCGATAAAGGGACCGAAGGAGTAGTCGTAGGGGCGCAACTGGCTGTCGTCGAAGCCGTATTCGGCCTTCAGCCAGGGCCAGTATGCGACCCGCCCGGCGGTCGGTACGCGGATACCCTTGCCCTTGAGGTCCGCCAGCGAATCATGGCCAACCCCCTGATGCACCACCAGCGATTGCGGGTCCTTCTGAAAATAGGCCGCCACGGTGACCAGCGGAATACCCTGGCTGACAGCATTCAGCGATTGCAGTGCATAGCCCATGGTGAAATCGCTCCTGCCGCCCATCAGCAACTGCACGTTGTTTACCTGCGGTCCCCCCATGTTGATGGTCACGTCGAGGCCATGTTTTTCATAAATACCCAGTGCTTTGGCGGCATACAGCCCGCCGTGCTCGGCCTGGGCATACCAGGTGGTCATCACGGTGACCGGGGTAAGGTCGGCAGCGTGGATGTTGATAGCAGTCAGGCCGAAGCTCAGGCCAAGCGCGGTGGCCAGTAATGTCTTGCTATGCATGGATCGGACTCCCTTGCTTGTCAGTAGGTGGCGGTAAGCCGTTGCAGAAGATGGTCGCCGGCGGAAATGGGTGGATAGCGCGGCGGATTGTGCTCGGTGTGGCAGGTATTGATACAGGCGATGTTGGCGCTTTTGTTGGGGTGGCAGAAAAAGGCGATCGAATAGCGATGTCTTTGCATCGCCTCGGGCGGTGTATTGACCCTGTGCGGGGTGGAGCAGAACACGTGGTTTGTCCAGCGCTGCATCAGGTCGCCGGTATTCACGACGACGGTGCCGGGAATGGGCGTGGCCCGAATCCAGTCACCCGCGCGGGTGCAGACCTCAAGGCCCCCGGCGTCATCCTGGAACAGCAGCGTGATGCTGCCGTAATCGGTATGGGCGCCAGCGCGGCTCTCGCCGGCAACCGGCTCGAATCCTTGCGGCAGGGGCGGATAATGCAGCAGGCGCAGGGTATGGTGATGCAGGTCATGGGCGCTGACGAAAAAGTCGTCCGGCTGGTCAAGCGCAACCGCGAAGGCCTCCAGCACACGGTCGGCCGTCCGAATGCAATCGTCGAGAAAACCTTCTACCGCTTCGCGAAATTCCACCTGCCCGGGGGGCCAGAGATTCTCAGCCACGGTGTCGTCAGCGTCCTGAGGAGCAGCGTTGAAGGCTTCCTTGAGGTCACCCGGTTTGCTCGGGTCGAGTCGCTCCCGGCGGACTCCGACATAGCCGCGATTGCTTTGCGCGTTCTTCCAGGCAACCGCCTGCTTTTCCTCGTCCGGCAGGGCGAAGAATGCTTCCGACGCTTGAAACGTCCGGGCGACACTGGCTTCGGGCATACCGCAATTGGCGAGGTAGAAGAATCCCCATTCACTGCTGGCGCGCCGCATCTGCGCAGCAACCTGCTGGCGCATCTGGACGGAGCCGGTAATAAACGGGCCGAAATCGATAATGGGGATCTGACTCTGCTGCGACATGCGGTGGCCTCCTGCGGGATAGCTTTGCATCGGAGAGGGCGTAATTACCTGACCGATCATTCAGGAAATCTTTGGCTGCAAGGCATGTGCCATAGGCGGATGCGCCGGTATCAGCGAGTGTTCGTGCCGAGGGAGTGGCGGCGTTGCACTGCCTTGGCCCAAGCATGCCCGGCGGGCACCAATAGCGGCCGTTTTTACTGTGGGCGGCATCAAGCAGAATCATGTATGAGGAGAAAGTGAAGGCATGAAAAAAACCCTGTTACTGAAAAACGCCACGCTGGTGGCCACCATGGATGATCAAAAGCGCGAGATTCCGGGCGGCTCGATATTCATCCGTGGCAATCGCATAGAATCCGTGGGGCCGGCTGCCGAGGTGCCCCAGGACGCCGATCAGGTGATCGATATGTCCGGGTGCGTGGTCATTCCGGGCCTGATCAACACCCATCACCACATGTTCCAGTCCCTGACCCGCGTGTTGCCCGCAGCGCAGGACGCCGAGCTGTTCGACTGGCTCAGTGCGCTGTTTCCGGTATGGGCGCGGCTGACGCCGGAGATGGCGCGGGCGGCGACCCGCACTGCGGTGGCAGAGCTGATGCTCAGCGGTTGTACCACCGCGATGGACCAGGCCTACCTCTACGTCAATGGCATCCAGCTCGAGGACAGCATCCAGGCTGCTGCAGAGCTGGGCATTCGTTTCCATGCGGGCCGGGGCGCCATC
>JAUVYN010000039.1 GCA_030603065.1 Pseudomonas sp. | reverse complement strand
AGTCTGTTACACCAACTTCTGCACAATTCTTCGTTTTACACAGGACGGACGGATTGATGAATAGCGGACAACGATCATCCAGTTCAATCCTATAGAGCCGGGCTAAACCACGACAAATCGCCTGGCCAACCTCGACCGCCTTGACGACTTCGCCTGCCGCGAACCATGCGCTTTCTTTCTTGTAACCGCTAAACTTCGTGGTAGTCGATAATATGTGTACTGATTGCGGTTGATCGCGCATAAAACCTTGATCATCAACCACTGAACATCTCACGACTTGATCAGATAAGCAGTTATAAGACATACGCATCACCTCTTGATCACGCATGCCGGTATATAGGTGTATCACCATTCTCACCACATACTGCATCTTGAGAAGGACTCGCTGCAGCTTTCTCTTTTCGGAACAGGCAAACTCACCGACAAAAACCGCAGCCAGACCATATTCCTCTATTGCTTGCTGAATACCGGGGCGATAGCGCGACTTACCACCAACCCCCAAAGATTTTTGACGGTGCGGAGTAAGACCGAAATACTCATCAGCAAAGCACGATATAAATGAATCAATATTCCCAACACCCAAGTAAAGATGATCGAGCAGGTCGCCACAAATATTTATTAAATTCAAATAAAGGCGTGTCGGAATTACCGGATGCTGTTTAGAATCAGGTCTTCTCAAATCAAAAACTCTTGGATTCAGCACAACATACCCTAGGCGTTCCTCGCCCACACTAATCAATCCGTGCAATATCCCACTAAGAACCGTCTTGTCAAAATTACTTTCACTAACAAAAGCCGCTAGATAAACAGGCACGGTAAAAAGCTGCTGCAAGGACAGCACACCAACCATTGACTTCTTTTTCTGCGCATAGCAGAACTTCATAGCGATGCGCAGCACAACCCAATATGAAATAATCGTAGATGCACTCAGCTTACCAATCCGCCCACCGCCAGCGAAATAAATAAGACAATACAGAAGATATTTGGCTTCTTCGATCAGCGCTTGCTGATCATGACCATAATCACCGAACACCATATCGAAGCGTATTCGGCCAATTTTTTTTGCACTCAGCCTGTACGGGTTAAAGTCCCATACAGACTCGCCGTACACTGCCGTTGCATTGCCATACTCAGTGCGACAGATAACAAAATCCGACGCGGGCTTCCCATACAGCTGAGCCGCACTATCTGGCTGGCTGGTGACTGGAAACTGGCCGCTAGAAAAAAGACTACCTATCGACTGAACAGCAGCACTCAAAATACGATCCCCATTTTTTCATAGCGACCCAACCGGACTTCCCAAAACTTAGTTAACTCGCCGTATTCAAACACCTTAGCTTTAACCTTTTCGACTGTCTGTTTCACCGAGCTAGAGCGCTCACTAAGAGCATCGACTATAAACTCGATCCGGATAGATAACTCTTTGAAAAGTGCCTCAGTATGCGCTGCATCGGGGGCCGATTTACGCACGGCATTGACCACGTATTGCAAACTCAGAATTTTATGCAGATCCTCCTCATCGCCGTGACATAAATAGTTTTCGCAGTACAAACAACCATATTGGGTGCGGCAGTTCGGCTCTATAATCAATCCCACATCAGTGGCAGACGTCGGCTTATTGAAATCCTCGCAGTGACCCGCCGCTATTGCGACACTACTTGCTACAGCCTTGCGGCTTCGCTCACGCACAACATGAGCAGCGTGGCGTATTGCATCCCAAAACAGGCTGAACTCGGATTGCTGCTGTTCAGGTGTTGCCTCTGCATAGGTAGAAAGATTCACCGCTTCGGTGTGATTGAGGGATGCCGCTACCGTGGACGGCGACAAACGTGCAGAGTGCATTTCAGTGCTTTTGTGCTTGCGTATTTTACGAGTTGAAAGTCTTGGTACAGTCGGATCAAGAAAGACCCCGCTAATAAACTCATAAAATTTTTCTAAGGAGCTTGTCACGTTAAGATCACCAAAGCTTTTGCAAGTTCTAAGCTGACCAGACGTAGGCATTGCAAAGAATAGTCGCTCATGTCTCGCACCATCCAAAATCCACGCACGCAGCTTTAAATACTCTTTCAGCAGCGACAAACCCGAGCCCCGCCCAATGTTGTAAAGCGTTGACTTTCCGCCAGCCCGAAATTTCACAGCCGACAACTCTTTCTTGAGAGGGGACTTTTCAACTTTGAGTGCGTCTTCGTAACTAAACTGCTCAAATTCAGCCGGAGTGGCACCTGTAATCATAAAAAAAAGGATAGCATAGGCTTTCGCCGCAAGACTCGCTAGATTAAGACGATGCCAGTTGCGCCCATCTTCATTAGCCGCATCCAAAGATGCCTGGGAGCTTCTTAGTTCGCGCGCGACATTATAATTTCTCGGCTTTTTTCGGCCAAGCCTCTCGAAGGCCGCGAAGTATTCTTCGGCCGTAGCAATTCGCCGCTCAGCTGAGTTATATGAAGGAGCAGCATCCTTAAATGGGCTGCTCGCGCCTCGGTTGGACGGAAATATAACAACTTCATAATCTCTAACTCCAACCACGAGCGGGTAAGGTTTTTTATTCAAGATAAAATCACTGCACTGCTGGGCAATGGCAAAGCAAACATCTCTATACAACTCGACATGAGCAGCGCCTGCTGTTGCAGAACCTCTATCTGGAACAATCCTTACTGCACCAGCAAGAATATGGACACTATTATCTGGATAAAGTAATTTGATCAGGCTGGATGCTCTAGTTTGGTAGCTTGACGCGGTCCGGGGCTTCAGCTTTTTATCGGATATTTTTTGATTTAGATGCGCTGTATAATCTCGATATGCCTTTTGAGCATCCACGCTACTGGAAAATATTTCTCGGTAACCCTCAGCGTTCAACCAATCAATAAAATATTCGGTATGGAAGAAATTTGCCAAGACTGACTTATCACGCAGACCGACAAAAGACTCCAAAACTCTCACAATCAGCTCACGACGACTTTCAACGAACGACTCAATCACCAATGGCGTCCCGCGATCATCATGAACACTTTTATTCTTACCACGAATGAGATATGCAAAACTACCAATATCTAACGGCTTCTTTTTAACCTTAACGGTCAGCTGCAATCGCAAACGCTCAGGTTCGGAAAACTCCTGAACCAACTCATTTAGCGTAATAATTTTTGTATTTTCGCGATGCTCTAACAGCTGCCGACTACTCATTCTTGGACCGTCAATTTCATGACTTCGTAGTTACCGTTAAACAATTTCTTCTCCCACACCTCTTGGGCGATGACTTTTTCGTGAGTCATATTGAATAACTTTAGATAGTTTTCAGTTGTTTCCCTAGACTCGTGATGCATACGTTTTTGAATAAAATCAATATCCTCCCCTAATTTCAAAACGCCTTCTTGAACCAACGGTTGCAGGCGCTGGTAGAGTTGATAGGCAAAAGTCGCTCGCAGCCAGTGATATGTAAAATCTTTTGGAAATTGGCTAGAAGCTGTACTCTGCAATTTTCGCTTTATTGTTTCCGTCACCTGCCCTGTCTGTGGCGACCTAACAATTGCGTAACGCGGATCATTTGAAGCCATGTAATAACAATTGCCTTGATCGGAGAGAAACAAATACATATCGTCCTCTTCTATCAACAGACCGGGATGACTGACTTCTAATTGAGCACGAAATTTTTCCCGCCGTCTCCTCATCATCGGACTACGTGCAAGCGTGACCAATTCTTCAGCAAGTTGCTTTGGAACATACAGAACTTGAGTTTTGTCAAATTTCGTATCAATGCCTGTGCGCGGGCCGGCATGCAATTTATAGGCACATTCCGGCACTAGTTTGTCTTCTGTAAATCCTTTCAAATGCTTCAAGCGTATGGTCAAAACACTTTGCTTACGAGCTCCAGTCATCAGAGACGTGAGAAGAATCAACCGCTCAATCGTTGACCATTTCTTTTCATTAATGGCCTCCAAAAGCGCGCCTAACTCAAGATTGGAGAGAGGTCGAAGATCCTCGCCATCTTCACGCACGAATCCCAAAGGAACGGAGCTACTAGGCGGCGTACGCCGCGTTTGGCTGCGCTTTTCAGCATCGATGATTTTCGCGCCTTTTGGGCTCTGCACGATAAGCCGCACTTGCTTGATCGTATCAACACGCTTTAGATCGAGGTAATGCCAATGCTCGGAAACGTACTTATAAAAGTGATAGACCGCAGCGGTATATTGATTGATGACCTGATTACTGCGACGGCCTTCTTTAATCAGGTGATAGAAGTACTTGTAAGTCGGGCGAAGCGAAGGACGGGCACCGGAAAAGTCGAGCCAATCCAGATTGTTATCCTCACAGAATAGGAGGTAATCCAACAGTTTACTGGCACGACGCCTAACATCATCAGTGCGTCGACTTGCAGGAGCCCTATCACGCATGAGACTCAGCAAGTAGTCGTTCGCTTCGTGCCAAGGGTTGCCATTAGCACTAAACAAAAATGGGAAATTGAACAGGGCACGGTCATTCCCTGAACCGACTTCATCGCATTTATAAAGCAGATTGGATTCAGCCCCCTCAAGCGCTGACTCAATAGAGCCGCGAGGCGCTTCACTGACATGCAGGATAGCGAAGGCATCCTGCAAATTCGGGATGAGAATCAGACGACCTTCGTGACGCGGATTGGTGTAGGACATTCGCCCCCCCTGATGAATCAGTCAATCCTATATGTTATGCGTCAGTTTACAATCGCTACCTGTCAATCTTTTTGTTGTTAAGCGATTCAACCCAAGGGTCTAACTTATGGAATAGCTTGGGGTAGCGGCCTCGCAGATCCTTGCGTACCTCGGCGTAGCTGCCTGACCAGAATCCGGCCAGATCCTGGGTCACCTGCACCGGACGGCGGGCCGGCGACAACAGGTGCAGCTTGAGCGCCACCCTCCCGCCGGCGATGCGTGGGGTCGTCAAGCAACCGAACATTTCCTGCAGGCGCACCGCCAGCACCGGCGGGCTTTCCAGGTAATCGATGCGCAGGTTCGACCCTGTCGGCACTGTCCAGTGGGTCGGCGCCAGCTCATCCAGCTGCCGCGGCAGCGGCCAGGGCAAGAGCGCGGCCAGAATCGCGCGCAGATCCAGCGCCGCGAAGTGCGCCATGCGCCGCACGGACCCCAGATGCGGCCCGAGCCAGTTCGGCAGATTCGCCAGCAGCCACTGGTCCGACACGTCCGGCCACTGGCTGTCCTGTCCTTCACCGATCTCGAGCGCACGCAGCAGCAGGATGCGGGCCTGCCACTGACGTAGCTCCGGGGTCCACGGCAGCGTCGCGAGACCCTGCCGGGCGACCACCTCGCACAGTGCCCTGGCCCGGTGTTCGGGGTCGATATCCGAGAGCGGCAGGCGATCGAGCACCAGCGCACCGATACGGCGCTGCCGCTCTGCGGTCAGTGACTCGCTCTGCGCATCCCACTCCAGTGTTTCGCGACTCTCGATCAGCTCGGCCAGATGGCTTTCGATTAACTCTACCTCCAGCGCGGCGGCGAGAAAGATGCGCGCACTCCGTTGACTTGCGTGCCCGCCAAGGCTGGCGATTACCAGCCATGGCGAGCGCTGCAGGCGATCCACCTCGACGAAGCCCGCCGAGCGGCCATTGGCCAGGCGATACTCGCTGCCCTGCTCGCCACGGCGCTGGGCTACGCGATCCGGATAGGCCAGCGCCAGCAGCACACCCAGCCAGCGGTCCGCCTGCGGGTCAGGCACCGCAGCCGATACCGGTTGATCACCGACCAGTTGCAGCCACTGGCCGGCCAGCTGCCGGGCGCGCTGCAGGGCGCCCCGGTCAACCGCACTGTCGCCGCGCGGATCAGCCATCACCGCTACTCGCCTGGCGATGTCGCAGTCGTTCACCGCGCGCAGCAGATCACGCTCGCCGAGCACGGCCGCCAGCCGACTCGCCTGCAGGCCGAGGCCAAGCGCCTGTCCACGAAGCAGCATGTGCGCCAGCCGCGGGTGCATGGGCAGTTCAGCCAGTTGTGCGCCGTGCTCGGTCAGCTCCCAGCAGCGCTCTCCCCGGCGTAGGCCGCCCAGACGCTGGAGCAGATCCCGCCCCTGCTCCAATGCCGCGGCAGGCGGTGGGTCCAGCCATGCCAGTTCGGCCGGATCGGCAATGCCCCAGCGCGCCAGCTGCAGTGCGAGTGGCGCGAGGTCGGCCTGGGTGATTTCCGCACTGGATTGGGCGGCAAGCTGATCCTGCTGGCCCGCCGACCAGAGCCGGTAGCAGACGCCGGGTTCGAGGCGCCCTGCCCGACCGGCCCTCTGATCGGCCGAAGCCCGGGATACGCGAACGGTATGTAGCCTGGTCAGGCCGGAGACCGGATCGAAGGACGGCTCGCGGCGCAGTCCGGAATCGATCACTACGCGAATACCCTCGATGGTCAGGCTGGTCTCCGCGATAGAGGTCGCCAGGACCACTTTGCGTCTGCCTGGGCCGGCCGGCTCGATGGCCAGGCGTTGGGCTGCCAGGTCGAGCTCTCCGTGCAAGCCAACCACCTGCAGCATCGGATCAGCGCCGCAGGCCTCGCGCAGTTGCGCCTCGACCCGGCGGATCTCTCCGACACCGGGGAGGAACACCAGAATGCTGCCCGACTCTTGCGCAAGTGCCTGCTGCACGGCACGCAGCACGCGCGGCTCCACCGGCTGACCGGGTTGCAGCGGCTCGCCGTAGCGTAGCTCGACGGGATACTGCCGACCCTGACTGGTTATCAGCGGCGCATCACCCAGCAGACCCGCCACAGCTGCGCCATCCAGGGTCGCAGACATCACCAGCAGGCGCAGCGGATCAGCCTCGTCCCGCAGGTAGTCCCGAGTCTGCAGGCAGAGCGCCAGGCCCAGATCGGCATCCAGGCTGCGCTCGTGAAATTCATCGAAGATCACCAGCCCGACGCCCGGCAGCTCCGGGTCATCCTGCAGCATCCGCAGCAGAACCCCCTCGGTCACCACCTCGATACGCGTGGCAGCGCTGGTCCGGCTTTCCAGCCTGATCCGATATCCTACCCGTTGGCCGATAGGCTCGCCGAGCAGCTCCGCCAGCCGCTGGGCGACCGTACGCGCAGCCAGGCGCCGCGGCTCGAGCAGCAGAACGCGCTGGCCGTTCAGCCAGATGCGCTCGAGCAGGTCCAGGGGGACAAGGGTGGTCTTGCCCGCCCCGGGCGGTGCCTGCAAAACGGCGACCTGACGCAGCTCGAGCGCCTGCGCGAGCTCTTCAAGCACCAGGCCAACGGGTAATTCGGGTAAGGCTTTCACAGGCAGGCTACACAGAAAGGTGGACGGGCCTGCTATTCTAGCGGGCATAACCCGCACGTACAGTGTCGGCCACTTTAATGGAATGAAGGAGCACACCCATGCGTCTCAAACCCCTCGCCGCTGCTCTGCTCAGCGCCACCATGGTCACCCAACTGGCCGCCTGCGGCACCGTCTTCTACCCGGAACGCCGTGGTCAGATGACCGGCGAGATCGACCCGGCTGTCGCGGTGCTCAACGGCATCGGGCTGCTGCTGTACGTGGTGCCTGGTGTGATCGCCTTCGCGGTGGACTTTGCGACCGGCGCCATCTATCTGCCAGACCGCCGCTTCAGCCTCGCTCCGGAGGCCCTGCACCCTGCCGTGGATGCCAAGGGAGAAGTCGATCCACAGGCACTCAAGGCAATTCTCTGGCAGGAGCTGCAGCTGGATCTGCCGGTTGAACAGGCGCAGCGGGTTAGCCAGCCGCAGCCGGCGCAACTGGCGACCCTGGGTATAGTGCCGCGGGCGTGAGCGCTCATTACGGGGCGCTAGACCCAGATCAGCGTGGACGCCTGCTGCGTCTCGCCGCCTATGCCTCGGTTGGAGTGGCGCTGGGACTGATTCTGCTGAAGGGCGCGGTCTGGACCATGTCAGGCTCGGTCAGCCTGCTCGCTTCGCTGATCGACTCGCTGATGGATGCGGCGGCGTCGCTGATCAATCTGCTCGCCATCAGCTTCGCACTCAAACCAGCGGACAAGGGACACCGCTTCGGTCACGGCAAGGCCGAAGCGCTGGCCGGCCTGGCCCAGGCGACCTTCATTTCGGTTTCCGCGGTGCTGGTTTTCGTCCAGGGCGTACGTCGCCTGCTCGACCCCCAGCCGCTGGACGGGGCCTGGCTCGGCGTGGTGGTCATGCTGATCTCCATCGCCGCCACCATCGGGCTGCTGCTGGTGCAGCGCCACGTCATTCAGCGGACCCAGTCCACCGCGATCAGCGCCGACTCGCTGCATTACCGCTCGGATCTGCTGCTCAACGCGAGCATCATTCTGGCACTGATCCTGGCTCAGTACGGCCTGGTCCGGGCCGACGCTCTGTTCGGCCTGCTAATCGCGCTTTACATCGGTTACAGCGCGGTGCGCATTGGCCTGACGGCAACCCAGATCCTGATGGATCACGAACTGCCGGATGAGGTACGCCGCCAGGTACTGGAACTGGCCCGGGCAGTTCCCGGAGTAATCGGCGTGCACGACCTGCGCACCCGTCAGTCTGGCCAGCACTGGTTCATGCAGGTGCACGTTGAGCTACCGGCCGAACTATCCCTGACCGCCGCGCACGAGCTGGGTGAGGCTGTGCGGCTTGCGATAGTGGAGGCGTTCCCCCAGACGGAGGTGCTGGTGCACAAGGATCCGGTCAAGCTCGACCCACAGTGAACCAGGAGCGCAAACGAAAACGGCCGACCCAAGGGTCAGCCGTTTTCGCTTCAGTCCCACGACATCCTGATCGGGATGCTGCCACTCCCAGGACCTTGTGGGTCGGGTGACCGGTTGGTACGGATCGGGTAGATCCGCTACCCCAGACCTTCTCGTGGAAGGGCTGGCTGGACGCCGGTCCAGGCTTCAAACTTGTGATTATCCTAACGCGCCTCGCAGAACATTTCCTGTCTTATATTGCTCATATCACCCGCCCTTCAGCAATTTATGCTTAAATAATCAAGAAAATGCGCAATCGGACGAAAACAGTCATGTCAGACCATCAGCTCGATCGTTACGACCTCAGAATTCTCGCCGAACTACAGCACGACGCGACCATAAGCAATCAGGAACTGGCCGAGCGTATTGGCCTCTCCCCCTCGCCTTGCTCGCGGCGGGTGAAACAACTCGAAGAGTCCGGCTACATCCTCCGTCAGGTTACCCTCCTGAACCCGGCAAGACTCGGACTCAAGCTCACTGCCTTCGTGCTGATCGGGATGGATCGACACACACCGGAGCGTTTTGCCGGCTTCGAAAAGGTGATTCGTGATTGCCCCGAAGTGCTCGACTGCTGCCTGGTGACCGGCATGGACGCGGATTACCAGTTGCGCGTGGTCGTGCCGGACATGGAGCACTATCAGCAGTTTCTGCTGGGCAAGCTGACCCGCATCGAGGGCGTTTCAAGCGTACGATCGAGCTTCATGCTCAATCAGGTGATCAGCACGACCGAACTGCCGCTGACCCACATTGGTCAATAACAGGGAAATGAGCCTGCTATAGTAGCGCTCCCTTGTCGTTCAGGAGATCCGATCTTGGATTACCAGCAGTTCGAAGCCATCGCCATGCCCCTCATGATCTTTGCTTTGGTGGCCTTCATGGGCTTCATCGTCTGGGATCTGGCGAAAAAGTCCCAGGCCGGGCGCTGGGGCACAGCCGTACTGTTCTTTGCCCTCGGGCTGGGCGTTGCGGCCTTCGTGATAAAGGAAGTTGCCATCGCCGTCATCGGCTGACGGATTCGACCCGACGATCTGGCCATTCAGCCGCCTGCGGAAAGATCTGAACTGTGCTTCACTGCAAACATGTGAATCAGGATTCAGATCATGCCCTACCGTATCACCGAAGCGCGACTGGAGCGCGACCAGATCCAGCGTGAGCATATTCTCACCTGCGCTCTTCAGCAGGTCGTCGAAGGCGGTTTTGCGGCCCTGAGCATGAACAGCCTGGCACGCGGCGCCGGCATCGCAACTGGCACACTCTACCGACACTTCGCCGGCAAGGGCGCGCTGGCCTCCGAGGTATTCGCCCGCGCCACCTCCGTCGAAGTGGAAACCCTGCGGTCGCAGTTTTCGGGCGAAGGTTCTGCCGCAGAACGGCTGCGACGCGGCATAAGCCAGTTCGCGGCCCGTGCCTGGCACAGCCGTCAACTTGCCTATGCGCTGATTGCCGAACCTGTGGAGCCGGAGGTCGATGCCCAGCGCCTGATCTTTCGCGAAGCCTACGCCGAGCTCTATTGTGATCTCATCCGCGAGGGCAACATCGACGGCAGTTTTTCCGTTCAGCACATCCCGCTCACCGCGGCCTGCCTGGTAGGTGCGGTCGCCGAAGCACTGGTAGGCCCGCTGTCGCCCCAGTCCCGGGCCGATCGCGCCGAGGGCCTGCCCAGCGAGACCCTGGAAAGCCTCACCCACGCGATCATTATCTTCAGCCTGCGCGCCCTGGGCGCCAAGGAGCCCGTCGCATGAACCTGCACGCGTTTGCCGAAACCCATGAAGTGACCAACCAGGTGCCACCACTGGAAGGCACCAATCTTTACCGCTGCGATCTGCCGCTACAGGAGTGGGTGCGCCGCTTCAATGCCGGCTGGGCCGACCAGCATCTGGCGGATTTCGGTCAGCAGGCCGGTGGCGAACTCATGCGTGCGGGCTTTCTGGCCAACGAGAACAAGCCCGTCTTTCACAGCCACGACCGCTACGGTAATCGGATCGACCTGGTCGAGTTCCATCCCGCTTACCATCAACTGATGGCCGCCGGAATAGCCGCTGGCATCACCTCGGCGCCCTGGACCGATCCTCAGGGCGGCGCGCAGGTTGCGCGCGCTGCGACCATGTATCTGCACAATCAGGCGGAAGCCGGGACCAGTTGCCCGATGACCATGACCTATGCCTGCGTGCCGGCGCTGCGCCTGCAACCGGAGATTGCCGAAGCGTGGCTACCAAAGATTCTGTCTCGCCACTACGATCCGCGCAATCTGCCGATCGAGCAGAAGACCGGCGCCACCATCGGCATGGCGATGACCGAAAAGCAGGGCGGTACCGACGTGCGCGCCAATACCACCCGCGCCTACCCGGTGGGCATTGGCGGACCGGGGCAGGCCTATGAGCTGATCGGCCACAAGTGGTTCTGCTCTGCCCCCATGTGCGATGCCTTTCTGACTCTGGCGCAGACCGAACGCGGGCTGTCGTGCTTTCTCTTGCCGCGCCATCGTCCCGACGGCACGCGCAATCAGTTCTATGTGCAGCGCCTGAAGAACAAGCTGGGCAATTGGGCGAACGCCTCCAGCGAAGTGGAATACCGTGGGGCCCTGGCCTGGATGATCGGCGAGGAAGGCCGCGGTGTGCCGACCATCATCGAAATGGTGTCTCTGACCCGCTTCGACTGCATGATCGGCTCCAGCTCACTGATGCGCCAGGCGCTGACCCAGGCCACTCATCATTGCGCCCATCGCACCGTGGGCGGGCGCCTGCTGGCCGACCAGCCGCTGATGCAGAACGTCCTGGCGGATCTGGCACTGGAAAGCGAAGCGGCACTCGCCCTGACCATGCGCATGGGCAAGGCTCTGGACAATCCGCATGACGAGCAGGAGGAAAGGTTTGCCCGCCTGGTCACGGCGATCGGCAAGTACTGGATCTGCAAACGTGCGCCGGCCATGATCAACGAGGCTCAGGAATGCCTTGGCGGCGCGGGCTATGTCGAAGAAACCATATTGCCGCGACTGTACCGCGAGGCGCCGGTCAACTCGATCTGGGAAGGTTCGGGTAACGTGCAGTGCCTGGACGTGCTGCGAGCGCTGTCGAAGGAACCAGGAGTCCTTGAGGCCCTCTTTACCGAACTTGGCGATGGTCATGGCGACGCCCGCCTGCAGGCGCACCTTCAGCAGCTCCACAATGCCTTCCGCGATACCGACGATATACAATATCGGGCACGCCAACTGACCGAGGACATGGCCGTCGCCCTGCAGGCGAAGCTGCTGCTCGAGGCGGGTAACGCTACCGTTTCCGATGCCTTCATTGCCAGCCGTATCGATGGCCGCGGTCGAGCTTACGGAACATTGCCACGCGGTCTCGACGTGCGCGCACTGCTCGACCGCTCCACCCCGAACCACTGAGTCAGAAAATGGTACACAGCACGCGCCCTGCCCGAACAGCTCGCCCGAAGCACTTGACCGCACCACGGCGCCAGCCTGCCCCCATGCCGGAGCAGACACGTCTGATCGCTCTGAACAAGCCCTTCGACGTGTTGACCCAGTTCACTGACGGGCAAGGGCGAGCCACGCTGGCAAATTTCATTTCGACCCCAGGCGTTTACCCCGCAGGGCGACTCGATCGTGACAGCGAAGGCCTGCTCCTGCTGACCAACGATGGCCGACTGCAGGCGCGCATCACCGACCCCAGACACAAACTGGCCAAGACCTACTGGGTTCAGGTGGAGGGCGAGCCGAGTGACGGGCAACTGGAGGCCCTGCGCGCCGGGCCAGTGCTCAACGACGGGCCGACCCGCCCGGCCCGGGTGGAACGGCTTGTCGAGCCGGATCTATGGCCGCGCGACCCGCCAGTACGCTTTCGCAAAAGCATCCCTACCAGTTGGCTGGCGATCACCATCACTGAGGGACGTAACCGTCAGGTGCGCCGAATGACCGCCGCGGTCGGACTGCCGACGCTACGCCTGGTGAGGGTCCGAATCGGCGACTGGGAGCTGGGTGACCTGCAGCCCGGCCAGTGGCGCGAGCTGCAGCCGATTCATCAGTAGCGTAGCCCAAGGCTCCGGAAGACAAAGCCGACCAGCCAGATCGGGCCGATCAGCAGAAACTGCAGGTCCTTGAAGAACGAGGGCTTCTTGCCCTCCACATGGTGACCAATGAATTGACCGATCCAGGCGATGATGAAAATAGCCACGGAAGGAACGAATACATGGGTCATACTGGCCAGAATCCCCAGGAAGAGCAGGCTCAGCGCCAGCATGGCCGCGGCGATGCGCCAGGACAGGCTGGCGTAGAACGCCAGGGAAAGGGCCACCGCAAGCACCGCGACCCAGGGATGAATGGCCCACAGCATCCCCAGCACGCTGAAGGTGATCAGCGGGACGCAGATCCAGTGCACCAGCTTGTTGACCGGATTGCGGTGACTTTCGCCGTACTCGTTGAACCACTGATCGATTGCTTTCATGTCGGTTACCTCAAGGCTCTGTTATTGTTTGTGCAGGTTTGCGCCTGTTCAGCCATCCTGGACCCTGCGATCATCGCCGCCAATGGCCATCGGTGCCAGGCCGCTGGCTGCCGCAACACACCCCTTGATGATAAGCTTAGCCGATGAATACTCCCATTCCTTCCCGCCCCGTTGTGCTCTGCCTGTCCGGGCACGATCCGTCCGGCGGTGCCGGCCTTCAGGCCGACATCGAAGCCCTGCTCGCCCAGGGTTGCCACGCAGCGCCCACGGTGACCGCACTGACCGTGCAGGATACGGTGGACGTCGCGGATTTCCGGGTGCTAGACCGGGAGTGGGTGGTCGCCCAGGCGAGTCGGGTCATTGCCGACATGCCGGTTGCCGCAGTCAAACTGGGTATGCTTGGCTCGGTCGAGATGGTCGCCACGGTGATCGAGCTGATGGGGCAACTGCCGGGGGTGCCGCTGGTATGCGATCCGGTACTACGTGCCGGGGGTGGCGGTGCTCTGGGCCGAGACGATGTGGGTTATGCGATGCGTGAGCACCTGTTTCCGCTGTCGCGCATCGCCACACCCAACCTGCCCGAAGCGCGAATACTGGCCGAACTGCCCGACGGCACTCCGGACCAGTGTGCGGAGCGTCTGCTGAGGCATCTGGAGCATCTGCTGATCACCGGCGGCCATGGTGATGAAGCACAGGTACACAACCGTCTGTATAGCCGCGACGGCTCGGTACAGGATTTCGTCTGCCAGCGTCTGCCGGGCAGCTACCATGGCTCCGGCTGCACCCTGGCCAGCGCCCTGGCCGGTCGGCTGGCGCTCGGCGAAACGCTGCCAGGTGCCGTAAGGTCGGCGCTGGACTACACCTGGCGTACCCTGCGCGATGCCGAGCAGCCCGGCCACGGCCAGTTCGTTCCGCGCCGCCTGCCGCTGGACCTTTGACCATGCCCGCTGTGCTACGCGGCCTCTACGCCGTCACCGACACCGCCCTGCTGGCCGACGGCAAGCTCCTGCCCTGGGTCGATGCGGCGCTGGCTGGCGGAGCACGTCTGGTCCAGTATCGTGACAAGAGTGATGACCAGGCAAGGCGCCTCGAAGAAGCCGCAGCGCTCAAGACGCTCTGCAGTTACTATGGCGCGCACCTGATCATCAATGACGACCTGGCGCTGGCCGCCGAGCTCGAAGTCGGCCTTCACCTGGGACGGGGAGACGGCTCGCTCAAAGAGGCACGCCGTGTCCTCGGCCGTGACGCGATCATCGGGGCGACCTGCCATGCCAGCCCGGCGTTCGCTGAAGAATCTGCCGCGGCGGGTGCCAGCTACCTGGCCTTCGGGCGGTTCTTCCAATCAGTTACCAAGCCCGGCGCCCCGGGGGCGACCCCTGCCCTGCTGGAACAAGTGCGCCGCCGTTTCAGCCTGCCGCTGGTTGCCATCGGCGGCGTCACCCTGCACAACGCCCCACAGCTGATCGGCGCCGGCGCCGATCTGCTGGCGGTGGTAAACGGCCTGTTCGGCGCGCCCTCCGCCGCCGAGGTCGAACGCCGCGCGCGGGGCTTTACCGAATTGTTCAACGCCTACTGAGAGATACTCATGTCACGCTCCGAAAAACTCTTCGCCGACGCCCAGAAACACATTCCTGGCGGCGTGAATTCACCGGTCAGGGCGTTCAAGAGCGTCGGTGGCACACCGCTGTTCTTCAAGCATGCCGAGGGTGCCTACGTTACCGATGAGGACGATCGCCGTTACGTGGACTACGTCGGCTCCTGGGGTCCGATGATTCTCGGACACGGCCACCCCGAGGTACTCGAAGCGGTCCGCAATCAGTTGCAGCACGGCCTGTCCTACGGCGCACCGACCGAGATGGAAACTCGCATGGCCGAGCTGGTATGCCAACTGGTCCCCTCGATGGAAATGGTGCGCATGGTGAGCTCCGGGACCGAGGCGACCATGAGCGCAATTCGCCTGGCTCGCGGTTATACCGGCCGTGACGACATCATCAAGTTCGAGGGCTGCTACCACGGACACTCGGACAGCCTTCTGGTAAAGGCCGGCTCAGGTGCCCTGACCCAGGGCGTGCCCAGCTCGGCCGGGGTCCCGGCAGATTTTGCCCGGCATACGCTTACCCTGCCCTTCAACGATCTGCGCGCAGTGGAAGAGACGCTGACTCGCGTCGGCAGCCAGGTCGCCTGCATCATCGTCGAGCCGGTGGCCGGCAACATGAACTGCGTGCCGCCGGCCCCAGGCTTTCTCGAAGGCCTGCGCCGCCTGTGCGACCAGCACGGCGTGGTGCTGATCTTCGACGAGGTGATGACCGGCTTCCGAGTCGCCCTCGGTGGCGCACAGGCGCTCTATGGCGTGACGCCGGACCTGACCACTTTCGGCAAGATCATCGGTGGAGGCATGCCGGTCGGCTGCTTCGGCGGCAAACGCACCATCATGGAGGTCATCGCCCCGCTTGGCCCGGTCTATCAGGCCGGCACACTATCAGGCAACCCGCTGGCAATGGCAGCCGGCCTGACCACCCTGCGCCTGATTCAGCGCGACGGATTCCACCAGCAGCTGAGCGACTACACCAGCCGCATGCTGGCGGGACTGCAGGAGCGGGCCGACGCAGCCTCGATACCCTTCGTAACCACCCAGGCCGGCGGCATGTTCGGCCTGTATTTCAGCGGTGCGGACGACATCATTACCTTCAGCGACGTGATGGCCAGCGATGTTGAACGCTTCAAGCGGTTCTTCCATCTGATGCTCGACCATGGCGTGTACCTGGCACCCAGCGCCTATGAAGCCGGGTTCACCTCGATCGCCCACGGCGATGCCGAGCTGAAGCTCACTCTGGACGCCGCCGAGAAGGCCTTCGCCGCCCTATGACGACCCTGGTCTATGCCCTGCTGACCCTGGCCTGTCTGGGCCTGAGCGCCTGGCTCTGGCCAAGGCGCGAGGGACTGCACGTTGCGGCCCGCGGTGCGGTGGTCGCGTCTCTGGTCGGCCTGCTGCTGACCGCCGTCAGTGCCGGCATGATCGTCTTTCACCAGCTCGGCTGGAGCAACGACGCAGCGGCACATGGACAGCGTATTCTGGGTCTGGCGGCGCAACACATGGCCTTGCCGCTGGTCGGCCTGGCGACCCTGTTCCTGGCGCGCGGACTGACCTGGGGACCTTCGCTCTGGAGCAAGGTGATCCTTGGCATCATGGGCTTCTATGAGCTGTCGCGCCATATGGGGTTGCAGCTCGAGTATCTGTGGCTGGTGAATCTGGTCGGCGCCCTGGCGCTTCTGGCCAGCGCGGTGCTCTATCTCCCGCGTGACCGACGGCTGGTGGCCCTGGCGGCGCTCGCCCCGGCGTTCCTGCTCGCGCCGGCACTATTCGCCGGACGAGCCCCTCTGGATGCACTGTTCATCGCCAATGATCACGCCAGCTGGCTGATCCCGGGCCTGGTCGGCGCGGGGCTGGCAGTTGGACTTCTGACCGAACAGGCGCACAATGCTCTTGACGCCCGCGAGCCCCAGGAGCCAGAAGAGTCGCCATGAGATTCACCGTTTTCGGCTACCGCCGTCTTGGCCTGATTGCCGCCCTGCTGGTAGGCGGTGGCGCAATCGGGCAAACCGGCAACCCGCTGCTGATCAGCACTGAAGATCGCTGCGCCTTCAATCGCGTCGACGATGAAAGCCTCCCACTCGCCCTTGAGGCCTGCGAAGCAGCCGCCGAACAGGGCGACATGCAGGCCCAGTTCGAGCTGGGCGACTTCTACTATCAGGGCGAGCGTGCCGAACGCGACCTGGAAAAGGCCCTGGAGTGGTTCGAGGACGCCTCGGTACAGGGACATCCCATGGCGCAGTACCGGCTCGGCATGATGCACTATCAGGGCGACGGCGTAGAACGAAACCTGCCACAGGCCTACATCATCCTGAAAATGGCGGCGGTCAATGGCCAGGATGCAGCGATGGACGCCAGTGACCAGATTGCCCTGGAGATGAACCAGGAAGAGATCGACGCGGCCACGCGTGTACTGGGCACACTGTTCAGGAACTACCTGACCCAGCTACGCGAAGAGCAGCTGCGCGAGCTCGGCGGCACCAGCGAGCCGGAGTCGGGCGTTGGCGTCCCGGTGCCTGCAACCAGTCAGGAACCCCAGTCCGATTACTGACCCGCCCCCGGCGGCATCGGGAAATGCATGACGTTGCCGGAGCCGCCCTTGGCCTCGCTGATCTTGGCCTGGCCAACCCGCTCGACCTCATCGATCCGCACGATGGCATGGGCCGGAATGAAACTGCGGTTGACCCCTTCGAACTGGTTCTTGAGCTTTTCTTCACTAGGATCGACGAGCATCTGCGAACGCTCACCGAATACCAGCTCTTCTATTTCCAGAAACCCCCAGAGTTCACTCTGGAAGATGTGGCGGGCATAGATCTCGTAGACCTGACCCTGGTTCAGGAAGATCACCCGGAAAATCGGCTGCTTGTCTTTGCTCATGGGCTGCTGGAGGTATCTGGGTAGCGAACGGGAATCGCCGACGGCCGGACGAGCCGCGGCGGCTGCGGATCATACCATAGAGCGGGACGTAACATAGGCTCGAGCAACCGTGTATAATTGCCGCCTTTTCACACAGCCCCCAAGACCCCTCTCCCATGGCCAAGAAACTCTATATCCAGACCCACGGATGCCAGATGAACGAGTACGACAGCTCGCGCATGGCCGACCTGCTCGGAGACCATCAGGCGATGGAGCTGACCGACAGCCCGGATGAGGCCGACGTGATCCTGCTCAACACCTGCTCGATTCGCGAAAAGGCCCAGGAGAAGGTCTTTTCCGAGCTGGGACGCTGGCGCCCGCTGAAGGAACGCAACCCGGAACTGGTCATCGGGGTCGGCGGCTGCGTGGCTAGCCAGGAAGGTAGCGCCATCCGCGATCGCGCTCCCTACGTGGACGTGGTGTTCGGCCCGCAGACATTGCATCGCCTGCCGGAAATGATCGATGCCGCGCGCAGCACCCGCACCCCGCAGATCGACGTGTCCTTCCCGGAAATCGAGAAGTTCGACCGCCTGCCCGAGCCGCGGGTCGACGGCCCCACGGCCTTCGTCTCGGTGATGGAAGGCTGCAGCAAGTACTGCAGCTTCTGCGTCGTACCCTATACCCGCGGCGAGGAAGTCAGCCGTCCGTTCGACGACGTGCTGGCAGAAGCCATTCATCTGGCGGAAAACGGTGTCCGCGAGATCACCCTGCTCGGACAGAACGTCAACGGCTATCGCGGTGTCACCCACGATGGCAGCATTGCGGATCTGGCCGATCTGATTCGGGTCATCGCGGCAATCGACGGCATCGACCGGATTCGTTATACCACTTCACATCCTCTGGAATTTTCCGACAGCCTGATACAGGCCCACGCCGAGGTTCCCGAGCTGGTCAAATATCTGCACCTGCCGGTACAGTCCGGTTCGGACCGGGTCCTGGCGGGCATGAAGCGCAATCATACCGCACTGGAATACAAGTCCCGGGTGCGTAAGCTCAAGGCGGCGGTGCCAGACATTCTGCTGAGCTCGGACTTCATCGTCGGCTTCCCTGGTGAAACCGACCGCGACTTCGAACAGACCATGAAGCTCATCGAAGAGGTTGGCTTCGACTTTTCCTATTCCTTCGTCTACAGCGCCCGTCCGGGCACCCCGGCAGCCGACCTGCCTGATGACACCCCGGCCGAGGTAAAAAAGCAGCGCCTGAAGATTCTTCAGGATCGCATCAACCAGCAGGGCTTTGCCAACAGCCGGCGCATGGTGGGCACCACTCAGCGCATTCTGGTTACCGACTACTCGAAGAAGGACCCGGGCATGCTGCAGGGCCGCACCGAGCACAATCGGATCGTGAACTTTCGGTGCGACAATCCGCGGCTGATCGGCCAGTTTGCCGACGTGGTCATCGACGAAGCGCTTCCCCATTCGCTGCGCGGCACGCTGCTGAGCGAAGCCGTCGCCCATTGACAGCTCGTCTGCCACCCCTGCGCTGCAGTCTTTGCAGTGCAGGGTTTGCGCGCTATGCTGTCGCTTATCCCATCGTCAGGAGCATTTAAGACTACTTTGAACGCCTCCCAACAGATTCACCGCTTTACCATCGAGCCCATCGATTCGCGCCGTTTCGCCAGCCTTTGCGGCCAGTTCGACGAGCATTTACGCCTGATCGAGAAACGTCTTGGAATCGAGGTGAGCAATCGCGGCAACCAGTTCGAACTGGTCGGCGATCCCGAGCTGACCCGCTCGGCCGAAGCAGTCCTTCGCCAGCTCTACCGTGAAACGCGCGGCAACAATGAGCTGACCCCCGACACCGTTCATCTGTTTCTGCAGGAATCCGGGCTGGAAAACCTCAGCGAGGCGGTCAACAGTGAGCACTTCTCCCCGGTTGTGTTGCGCACCAAGCGTATGACCATTCAGCCGCGCGGACCAAATCAGCAGAACTACGTTCGCTCGATTCAGGAGCACGACATCAATTTCGGTATCGGGCCTGCCGGTACGGGCAAGACCTATCTGGCCGTTGCCTGCGCGGTGGATGCCCTGGAACGCGAGCAGATTCGCCGTATCCTGCTGGTTCGACCGGCAGTGGAAGCCGGCGAGAAGCTCGGGTTCCTGCCCGGCGACCTGTCGCAGAAGATCGATCCCTATCTGCGTCCACTGTACGACGCGCTTTACGAGATGCTCGGTTTCGAACAGGTGGCCAAGCTCATCGAGCGTCAGGTGATCGAGGTCGCCCCGCTTGCCTACATGCGTGGCCGGACGTTGAACAACAGCTTCATCATCCTCGACGAAAGTCAGAACACCACGCTTGAGCAGATGAAGATGTTCCTCACGCGTATCGGTTTTGGTTCGACCGCGGTCATCACAGGCGATGTCACCCAGGTCGACCTGCCGCGTGGCACCAAGTCCGGGCTGACCCATGTGATCGATGTGCTCAAGGACGTCAAGGGCATCGGCTTCACCCACTTCCGTTCCAAGGATGTGGTTCGCCACCCGCTGGTTCAGCGCATCGTCGAGGCCTACGATCGGTACGACGCCCATCAGGAAACCGTGCGCGAGGAACAGCAGCGCCAGCGCCGAGAAGCCCGGGCCGAACAGGGAGACGCAGGCGATGCCTGACCCCCAACTGGATGTGGACATACAGCGGGCATCGAACGCCCCGAACCTCCCGGACGACGAAAGCCTGATTCGCTGGGCTGAACTGGCCCTTGCCGACAAGCCCGGCCATGAACTGACCATACGCCTGGTAGACGAGCCCGAAAGCCAGGAGCTGAACGCCACCTATCGCGGCAAGGACTACCCGACCAACGTCCTCTCCTTCCCCTCCGACCTGCCGCCGGAGCTGAACATACCCTTGCTCGGCGACCTGGTGATATGCGCACCCGTAGTAGCCCGTGAGGCTGCGGAGCAGGGCAAGCCGCTGGCTGGACACTGGGCGCACATGGTGATCCATGGCTGCCTGCACCTTGTTGGTTACGACCACATCGACGATGACGACGCGGAACAGATGGAGGCGCTCGAGCGCCGTCTGCTGGCCGAACTCGGTATCGCCGACCCCTATGATTGCGACGAGTAAAGGACTCATGAGCGAAGATCGATCGACCAACGGACACAAGTCCTGGCTGGACAGGCTGGTCCAGGCTTTTGTCCACGAACCCCAGAACCGCCAGGAACTGCTCGAACTGCTGCGCGAGGCGCACGCCAACGACGTCCTGGACATCGAGGCCCTGTCGATCATCGAAGGCGCCCTGCAGGTCTCCGACATGCAGGTGCGTGACATCATGATCCCCCGCTCGCAGATGACTACCATCAAGTCCACCCACAGCCCCAGGGAATTTCTGCCGGCGGTCATCGAGGCTGCTCACTCGCGCTACCCGGTGATCGGCGAAAGCGTCGATGAAGTACTGGGGATTCTGCTGGCCAAGGACCTGCTGCCGCTCCTGCTGGAAGACAACATGGAGCGGTTCAATATCAAGGACATGCTCCGCCCCGCCACCTGCGTGCCCGAATCCAAGCGGCTCAACGTGCTGTTGCGCGAGTTCCGGGCCAACCGCAACCACATGGCGATCGTCATCGACGAATACGGTGGTGTGGCCGGGCTGGTGACCATCGAGGATGTGCTCGAGCAGATCGTCGGCGACATCGAGGACGAACACGACATCGACGAGAACGACCACATCAAGCCACTGCCCAGCGGCGACTTTCTGGTCAAGGGTCTGACCGATATAGAGGACTTCAACGAACACTTCGGCACCTCGTTTTCCGACGAGGAATTCGACACTGTCGGCGGCCTGGTGATGAATGCCTTCGGCCATCTGCCTAAGCGCAACGAGGTGGTGGAGCTGGACGGATTCCGCGTCCGTGTACTCAATGCCGACAGCCGCCGCGTGCATCTGCTGCGGGTCAACCTGATCAAGCCGCAGAGATAACCGCCGACCATGCGCAAACCCCTCGACTGGCTCGCCGGCCCGGGCTGGCCCGGCCACCTGCTTGCCTTCGCGGCAGGCTGCCTCAGCACCCTGTCACTGACACCTTTCGATATCTGGCCGTTGGCCCTGGCATCGGCGGCGCTGCTGTTCATCGGCCTTGGTCGAGTCGACGGGGCCCAGGCATTCTGGCGCGGCTGGTTCTGGGGTCTGGGCCTGTTTCTCAGCGGTGTATCCTGGGTATACGTGAGCATCCATGTCCATGGTTCGGCGCCCCCGGTACTGGCTGGCCTTCTCACTGGACTGTTCGTCACCGGTCTGGCGCTGATTCCCGGCCTGATGGCCTGGCTGTGGACGCGCTGGCTGCGACCGATCGGGCGGCCCTGGCTGGCCGCCTGCGGATTCGCCAGCCTCTGGTTCGCCCAGGAACTGTTCCGCGGCTGGTTCCTCACCGGCTTTCCCTGGATGTACCACGGCTATGCCCATACCGATTCCTGGCTGGCTGGCTGGGCGCCGATCGGGGGTGTCTGGCTTACCGGGTTCCTGAGCGTACTGAGCGCCTGTCTGCTGGTGCAGCCGGAGCTCTGGCGTGGCTGGCGTCGGGCCCTGGTGCCGACCGTTGCCCTTATCGTCATCTGGGTGGGCGGCTGGCTGCTCGGCCAGATCGACTGGACCCAGCCCACCGGCCGTCCGCTGTCCGTCGCCCTGATCCAGGCCGATATCGCCCAGGCGCGCAAGTGGGACCCCGAGCACGTCGAGTACACGCTGTCGCTTTACCGGGACATGAGCTATGCCCAGGGGCCGGTCGATCTGATTCTCTGGCCGGAAACCGCCATACCGGTACTGCAGAGCCGGGCGATGCCCTTCCTTCAGGGTATTGCCGCCAACCTGGCGGAACAGGGCACCACGCTGATCACCGGCATCCCTGTCGATGAATACGATGAACAGGGGCTTTATATCTTCAACGGCATAATGGTGGCCGGAGAAAACCCCAATCAATACCTCAAGCACAAGCTGGTCCCCTTCGGTGAGTACGTTCCGCTGGAGAACTGGCTAAGGGGACTGATCGCCTTTTTCGATCTGCCCATGTCGAGCTTTTCCCGTGGGCCCAGAGACCAGGCTCCGCTTGAGGCCGCCGGCTACCGACTGGCGCCCTTCATTTGCTACGAGACGGTTTACCCGGACTTTGCCGCCCGCCTCGCCGCGCGCAGTGAGCTGCTGATCTCCATCAGCAACGACAGCTGGTTCGGCAATTCGATAGGTCCACTGCAGCACCTGCAGATGGCCAGGATGCGTTCGCTGGAAAGCGGTCGGTGGATGATCCGCGGCACCAATAATGGGGTGACCGCGCTGATCGACGACAAGGGCGAGATTCGCGCGCGCATTCCGCAGTTCAGAGCGGCGGCACTGAATGGCTGGGTGCAGCCCCATGAGGGCCTGACGCCTTATCTGCGCTGGCGTAGCTGGCCCCTGACGGCGCTAATGGTGGCTTGCCTCCTGGTTTGTGCTATTCGCCGCCGGACGGTCCAGATAGCGAGGTAACGGCGGTCCGTCGGCCAGAGTATCGATGATGCGCCAGAGCATGTGCAGGTCTTCCTGGCTCAGACCGCTGAGTTCCAACTCGGTCAGACCGGGGGCCTGACCGGCCAGCCATTGGCGTGTGCGAGCCACATCCAGCGCCTGATCGATGCGCCGCAGCAGGCGGCCGTAACTGGAATCCCGGCCCCAGCACAAAAGTGGCTCCGGTTCCGGTGTCTTCATTTACATCCTCCTTCGTGGTGAAAACCTCGTGTTTCACAGGGAAACGCCCTGTTTCCCTGAGCATAGTAGGCCGAGACATCATCAGCGACCCTGGCGACGAATGGCAGCACGACTACCTGACCGACAGGCTGTGGTGTATCCTGCCCCATTACTTTTTGTGACACACGAGCCGACCTAGTCCACGCCATGCAAGAAACCTATTCCCCGCGCGAGATCGAAGCCGCTGCACAGTCCGAGTGGAACAGCACCAACGCCTTTGCGGTCAGCGAAACGCCCGACCGTGATACCTACTATTGCCTGTCCATGTTCCCCTACCCGAGCGGGAAACTGCACATGGGGCACGTTCGCAACTACACCATCGGCGACGTGATCGCCCGCTACCAGCGCATGCAGGGCCGCAACGTGCTGCAGCCGATGGGCTGGGATGCCTTCGGCATGCCGGCGGAGAACGCGGCGATGAATAACCGCGTGGCGCCGGCAAAATGGACCTACGACAACATCGACTACATGCGCACCCAGCTGAAAAGCCTGGGGCTGGCCATCGACTGGTCGCGGGAGTTCGCCACCTGTACACCCGAGTACTACCGCTGGGAACAGTGGCTGTTCACGAGGCTGTTCAAGAAAGGCGTGATCTATCGCAAGAACGGCACTGTCAACTGGGATCCGGTCGACCAGACGGTACTCGCCAACGAGCAGGTCATCGATGGGCGCGGCTGGCGCTCCGGCGCGGTGATCGAGAAGCGCGAAATCCCGATGTACTATTTCCGCATCACCGATTACGCCCAGGAACTGCTCGATTCGCTGGATGACCTGACCGGCTGGCCGGAACAGGTCAAGACCATGCAGCGCAACTGGATCGGCAAGTCGGTGGGAATGGAAGTGCAGTTTCCCTATGACGAGGCCAGCATAGGCAGCGAAGGGCGCCTCAAGGTCTTCACCACCCGCCCGGACACCCTGATGGGCGCCACATACGTGGCGGTCGCCGCTGAGCATCCGCTCGCCACACGTGCAGCGGCGGGTAACGGCCGGCTGCAGGCGTTCATCGAAGAATGTCAGCGTGGCGGCGTTGCCGAGGCGGATATCGCCACCCAGGAAAAGAAGGGCCTGCCCACCGGCTTCTACGTTCGCCATCCGTTGACCGACGAGCGTCTGCCGGTCTGGGTCGCCAACTACGTGCTGATGAGCTACGGCGATGGCGCCGTCATGGCGGTACCTGCCCATGACGAACGGGATTTCGCCTTTGCCACCCAGTACGACCTGCCGATCAAGCCGGTCATTCGCACCTCTGCTGGCGACACCACTCCAGCCCCCTGGCAGGATGCCTACGCCGAGAAGGGTTCCCTGATCAACTCGGACGAGTTCGACGGCCTGGATTTCGAAAGCGCCTTTACCGCAATAGGAGAGGTGCTGCAGCAGAAGGATCTCGGCGCGCCACGTACTCAGTTCCGCCTGCGCGACTGGGGCATCAGCCGCCAGCGCTACTGGGGCTGCCCGATCCCGATCATTCACTGCGATACCTGCGGGGACGTTCCGGTACCCGAGGATCAGCTACCGGTGGTCCTGCCCGAGGATGTGGTTCCCGATGGCGCCGGTTCGCCGCTGGCCCGGATGCCCGAGTTCTACGAGTGCACCTGCCCTACCTGCGGCGCGCCGGCTCGACGGGAAACCGACACCATGGATACCTTTGTCGAGAGTTCCTGGTATTTCGCTCGTTACGCCTCTCCCCATTACCAGCAGGGCATGGTCGACCCCGCTGCGGCCAATCACTGGCTGCCGGTGGATCAGTACATCGGAGGTATCGAGCACGCCATTCTGCACCTTCTGTACGCCCGCTTCTTCCACAAGCTGATGCGCGATGAGGGCTTGGTCGGCTGCGACGAACCCTTCCGCAATCTGCTGACCCAGGGCATGGTGATCGCCGAGACCTACTACCGGCTCGAAGCCAACGGTAGCAAGACCTGGTTCAACCCGGCCGACGTCACGGTCGAGCGCGATGCCAAGGGCAAGATCATTGCAGCGAAGCTGGCCAGCGACGGCCAGCCGGTGGAGATCGGCGGCGTCGAAAAGATGTCCAAGTCGAAGAACAACGGCGTCGATCCGCAGTCGATGATCGAACAGTACGGTGCCGACACCTGTCGCCTGTTCATGATGTTCGCCTCGCCGCCGGAGATGAGCCTGGAATGGTCGGATGCCGGTGTCGAGGGTGCGCACCGCTTCCTGCGCCGGGTCTGGCGCCTGGGTGCGCAGCACACTGCCCTTCCCCGTCCCGCCGCGCTCGACCTGACGGCGCTCAGCGACACGCAGAAGGAGGTGCGGCGGAGCATCCATCTGGCGATTCGTCAGGCCACTCAGGATATCGGTCAGCATCACAAGTTCAATACCGCGATCGCCCAGGTGATGACCCTGATGAACGTGCTGGAAAAGGCTCCGCAGGACAGCGAACAGGATCGCGCGTTACTGCAGGAAGGCCTGGAGACGGTGGCCCTGCTGTTGGCGCCGATCACTCCGCACATCAGTCACGCCCTCTGGCAGGCGCTAGGCCACCGCGACCCGATTATCGACGCATCCTGGCCGGCCCTGGATGAAGGCGCCCTGGTACAGGACACGTTGCAGCTCGTCATTCAGGTCAACGGCAAGCTACGCGGGCAGATCGAAGTGCCCGCCGACGCCAGCCGCGAGAGTGTCGAAGCCGCCGCGCGAGCCAACGAAAGCGTGCTGCGTTTCACCGAAGGGCTGAGCATCCGCAAGGTCATCGTGGTACCTGGCAAGCTCGTCAACATTGTCGCCAACTGATCAACGGAGAATGCCGATGCACCTGAACCCTTGCCGTCCGCTTGGCTATCTGATGATCGCCGCCCTTCTGCTGCTCGCCGGCTGCGGTTTCCAGCTGCGCGGTACCGGCGTAGACAGCGTCTCGCTAAGGGAGCTGGCAATCGCTGCGCCGGACCCCAACAGTCCTACGTATCTGCAGCTGCGCGAGGCTCTGGAAGAGGACAACGTGCGGCTGACCGATGCTGCCGAGTTCACCTTGCAGCTTATTGGCGAAAGCCACGACCGCGTGGCGCTCAGCTATACCGGTCGCGCCTCCGCGGCCGAAGTGGAGATCCGCCACAACCTCAGCTTCCAGATCACCGACACCCGCGGCCAGCCCCTGGTCGGACCGGAAAGCCTCAGCGTGCGGCGTGTGTACATCAACGACCGCGACAACATCGTCGGCACCGCCGAGGAGGAGGAACTGCTGCGTCGGGAAATGCGCCGCGACATGGTCCGACAGTTGCTGTTCCGCCTGTCGAGCCTGAGCGAACGAGAGCTGGCGGCACGCAGCCAGGCACTACAACAGCAGGCTCCCTGAGACCCGGATGAAGCTCAACGTCGCACAGCTGCCACGGCATTTGCAGACCGGCCTTGCGCCGGTCTACGTGGTGAGCGGCGACGACCCGCTGCTGACCGGCGAAGCCTGTGACCGGATTCGTCAGGCCTGCCGGGACCAGGGTAGCGAAGAACGGCTCGTGTTTCACGCCGACAAGAACTTCGACTGGGGCCAGTTGTATGACGCCAGTCACAGCCTCTCGCTGTTCGCCCAGAAGCGCCTGGTCGAGTTGCGCATTCCCTCGGGCAAACCCGGGGACGAGGGTGCCAAGGCCCTGCTCGCCTGGCTCGATCTGCCACCGGAGGACACCACCTTGCTGGTTACCCTGCCGCGCCTGGATTCCAGTGCCCAGCGCAGCAAGTGGGCGAAGGCGCTGATCGAGCACCAGCACTCCCAGTTCCTCCAGATCTGGCCGGTCGAGGCAGCCCAGCTTCCGGGCTGGATTCGCGATCGCCTTGCCGCGGCCTGCATCCAGGCCACGCCAGAGGCGCTGGAGCTGCTGTCGGCACGAGTCGAAGGCAATCTGCTGGCTGCCGCGCAGGAGGTGGAAAAACTCAAGCTGTTCTGTCACGGGACGCAGCTGGATGCAGCCACGGTCCAGCAGACCGTGGCCGACAGCGCCCGTTACGACGTATTCAACCTGGTCGACGCCATGCTCGCAGGCGAGCCGCAACAGGCACTGCGCATCCTCAACGGGCTGCGCGGCGAAGGCGTCGAGGCACCCGTCGTACTCTGGGCTCTCACCCGGGAGCTGCGCGCCCTGGCAAACATGGCTCAGGAGGTCGAACGGGGAATCCCGCTGGAGAAGGTCTTCTCGACCTACCGAATCTGGGACAAGCGCAAGCCCGTGATTACTCGCGTTCTCCGCCGCCACGCTGGCAGCGCCTGGGCGCGCTGGTTGCGCGCGGCCCAGCAGGCGGACGAGCAGATCAAGGGCCAATACCCGGGATCGGCCTGGGACAGTCTCGCCGCCATCGCCGTCGAAGTCGCCGGTACCCGCCTGGGCCTACTCGCCTGAGGCGGCCCGCCGGGAGC
>JAUVYN010000017.1 GCA_030603065.1 Pseudomonas sp. | reverse complement strand
AGTGCCGCTACCCAGCCGCTTCCCAACTCCCGCAAGATCTATGTGACCGGGTCGCGTCCGGACATCCGTGTGCCCATGCGGGAAATCAGCCTGTCCGATACGCCAACCGACTTCGGCGGCGAGAAGAACCCGCCGGTGGTGGTCTATGATACCTCGGGCCCCTATACCGACCCGACTGTGCAGATCGACCTGCGTGCCGGCCTGCCGGACGTGCGCTCGGCCTGGATCGATGAGCGGGGCGATACCGAGATTCTGCCGGGCCTGACCTCGCAGTTCGGTCAGAGTCGTCTGGCCGATCCGGCGCTGGATCACATGCGCTTTGCCCATGTGCGCACTCCGCGCCGGGCCAGGGCAGGCCATAACGTCAGCCAGATGCACTATGCGCGCAAGGGCATCATCACGCCGGAAATGGAGTATGTGGCCATCCGCGAGAACATGAAGCTGGCAGAAGCTCGTGAAGCGGGGCTATTGACCCAGCAGCATGCCGGCCACAGCTTTGGTGCCAATATTCCCAAGGAGATCACTCCGGAGTTTGTCCGTGAGGAGATCGCCCGTGGGCGCGCCATCATCCCGGCCAACATCAACCACACCGAGCTGGAGCCGATGATCATCGGTCGCAACTTCCTGGTGAAGATCAACGGCAACATCGGCAATTCGGCGCTGGGTTCTTCCATCGAGGAAGAGGTGGAGAAGATGACCTGGGGCATCCGCTGGGGCTCGGACACCGTGATGGATCTGTCCACCGGCAAGAACATCCATGAAACCCGTGAATGGATCATCCGCAATTCGCCGGTGCCGATCGGAACCGTTCCGATCTATCAGGCGCTGGAGAAGGTCGACGGTGTGGCCGAAGACCTGACCTGGGAAATCTTCCGCGACACCCTGATCGAGCAGGCCGAGCAGGGCGTGGACTATTTCACCATTCACGCGGGCGTGCTGCTGCGTTACGTGCCGATGACCGCCAAGCGGGTCACCGGCATCGTCTCCCGCGGTGGCTCGATCATGGCCAAGTGGTGCCTCGCGCACCACAAGGAGAACTTCCTTTATACGCATTTCGAAGACATCTGCGAAATCATGAAGGCCTACGACGTGTCCTTCTCGCTGGGTGATGGCCTGCGCCCCGGCTCAATCGCCGATGCCAACGACGAAGCCCAGTTCGGCGAGCTGGAGACTCTTGGCGAACTGACCAAGATCGCCTGGAAGCACGATGTGCAGGTAATGATCGAAGGGCCCGGCCACGTGCCGATGCAACTGATCAAGGAAAACATGGACAAGCAGCTGGAATGCTGCGACGAGGCCCCCTTCTACACCCTCGGGCCGCTGACCACCGACATCGCGCCGGGCTACGATCACATCACCAGCGGTATCGGTGCGGCCATGATCGGCTGGTTCGGTTGTGCCATGCTTTGCTACGTGACGCCCAAGGAGCATCTGGGCCTGCCGAACCGTGATGACGTGAAGACCGGGATCATTACCTACAAGATCGCCGCCCACGCTGCCGATCTGGCCAAGGGGCATCCGGGAGCACAGATCCGCGACAACGCACTGAGCAAGGCGCGTTTCGAATTCCGCTGGGAGGATCAGTTCAACCTGGGTCTGGACCCGGACACCGCGCGGAGTTATCACGACGAGACCCTGCCGAAGGAATCGGCCAAGGTCGCGCATTTCTGTTCCATGTGCGGGCCCAAGTTCTGCTCCATGAAGATCACCCAGGAGGTGCGTGAATACGCCGCTGAACAGCGTATTGGCGCGGTCGATCTGGGCGCGGACATGAGTCCGGAAGAAGGCATGCGAGCCAAGTCCGAGGAGTTTCGTTCCGCCGGTTCACAGCTCTACCAGAAGGTCTGAGCCTTGCCGAGGCCCCCGCAGGTGTGCGAACTTAACTCAACATTCGTACAGCCTCGCGGGGGCCGATTTGGAAAACTTCACACGGGACGACGTCGAGATCATCAGTCGGGAGCCGGGGTTCACCGGCTTCTATAGGCTGGATATTCTGACGCTGCGTCACCGTCTGTTCGGCGGCGGCTGGGGCCCCGAGCTGCGCCGCGAACTCTTCGTTCGTCATGATGCGGTGTGCGTCCTCCCCTACGACCCCTGGGAAGATGCCGTCGTGCTCATCGAGCAGGTGCGCATCGGCGCACTGGAGAAAAGCGACCGGCCGTGGATGCTCGAGCTGGTTGCCGGCCTCATCGACAAGGATGAGCAGCCCGAAGAGGTCGCCCACCGTGAAGCGCAGGAAGAGGCGGGGGTCGTACTGCAAAGTCTCCAGCCGATCACCCGTTATTTCCCCTCTCCGGGAGGCAGTGACGAGCGGGTCTATCTGTACTGGGGGGCGGTCGATAGCCGCGGAGTGGGCGGTATCCACGGTCTGGAAGAAGAGGGTGAGGACATCCGCGTCAGCGTCTGGCCGCGCGAGGCGGCGCTTGCTGCGGTGGAGGAAGGCCGGATCGACAACGCGGCGACCATCATTGCGCTGCAATGGCTGGGCCTGCACGCCGAGCGGCTTCAGGCGGAAGCGGGAGTGCGGCCGTGACGCCGCTGCGCAAGCCGCGCTACAGGGTCGACCTTTCGCATCTGCAGGCGGTGTGCGAGGCCAACTACCTGCGCCTGTGCCGGATGATGCCGGGAATGTCCGTGCAGGATGAGGTATCCATCATCGTGGACGCCGACGACGGACAGCAGCAGCGGCTCATCATGCGCGTTCTCGAACGGTGCCGCTACACCACCACACTTCAATTGATTCACGAGCGTCGGCAGGACTGGCTGGCTCCGCCGAGCATGGAAATTCGCCTCTATCACGATGCCGGTATGGCCGAAGTGGTCGCCGCCTATAATCGCCGGCGATTCCGTGGTGTTTATCCGTATCCGAACGAGCAGATGCTGCAGCCGGACGAGAAAACCCAGCTAAACACCTTCCTGGGTGAATGGCTGGGCTACTGCCAGCGTTATGGACAGAGCGCCCACCCGGTGGTCATCAACCCCTGACCAGGGGATAACCGGTTGTGAACCAGTCACTGGAAACGGTGGCTGGTTATTGCGATCATGTAAGCCGAAAGGGACCAGGAGCAGGCCGTCGATGCCGCCAGAAAAACTCGCCAACGCACCGGATCACGTCAACGTCATTCAGTTGACCGACAGCCACCTGTTTGCCGACGACGAGGCTCGATTGCTGGGCCTGGATACCTATGCCAGCCTCAACGCTGTGATCGATTCGGTACTGGCCGAACACGCTAGCATCGACCTGGTACTGGCTACCGGAGACATTGCACAGGTCGCCAGCGAATCCGCCTATCAGCGCTTCATGTCCAGTATCGAGCGCCTGGCAACGCCCTGGTACTGGCTGCCTGGTAATCACGACGATGCGGAACTGATGTCGCGTCTCGGCAGTGAAGGTGGCTTCAGCGCGCCCTGGGTCGATGCGGGTAACTGGCGTCTGGTCATGCTGGATTCTTCGGTCTCAGGAAGCGTTGCCGGCTATCTCTCGGAGGAGCAGCTTCTCAGGCTGGAGCAGGCGCTCGACACGACTCGCCACGTGCTGGTATGCCTGCACCATCACCCGGTACCGATCGGCGTTGCCTGGATGGACCCGATCGGTCTGCGCAACGCCTCGGCGCTGCTCGACCGGCTCGAAAGCAGCCCCGCGGTACGTGGTGTGCTCTGGGGGCACGTTCATCAGGAAATCGACAGCCAGCGAGGAAACATTCGCCTGCTCGCAACGCCATCCACATGCATCCAGTTCGCGCCGGGCGTCACCGATTTCACTACCGACCAGCGGCAGCCCGGCTATCGCTGGCTTCGTCTGCATACCAACGGCCGGATCGAGACAGGCGTTTCACGGCTGGCGCAGGGCAGTTTTCAGGCCGATCGTAACGCTACCGGATATTGACACGTGGTTAGCGTTGGCAGCAGGTCCGCCGGGCAGATACTATGCAGGTCATTCCGCCTGCCTATTTCCGGCTGAAATCCCCTTTGCTCACCGGCCGCGCAGCCGATGATTCGATATAAGGAAAGCCAGACAAGCCATGTCCCAATCGACTTATAACGCCGATGCGCTGGAAGTCCTCAGTGGTCTCGACCCGGTGCGCCGTCGTCCCGGTATGTATACCGATACCGCACGCCCCAACCATCTCGCCCAGGAAGTCATCGACAACAGCGTCGACGAGGCGCTCGCAGGCCATGCCCGGACCATCAGTGTCATCCTGCATGCCGACAATGCCCTTGAAGTCAGCGATGATGGACGCGGCATGCCTGTGGATATGCACGCCGAGGAGCGCGTCTCGGGTGTCGAGCTGATCCTTACCCGACTGCATGCGGGCGGCAAATTCTCCAACAAGAACTATCAGTTTTCAGGTGGTCTTCACGGGGTCGGCATTTCCGTGGTCAATGCCCTGTCGCTGCGCGTCGAAGTGCGGGTGAAGCGCGATGGACAGGAGTATGCGATTGCCTTCGAGCACGGCGAGAAGGTAAGCGAGCTGGAGGTGGTCGGCACCGTGGGCAAGCGAAACACGGGCACTACGGTCAAGTTCTGGCCAAATCCCGATTACTTCGATAGCCCCCGTTTCAGCATCAGTCGGCTAAAACATCTGCTCAAGGCGAAGGCGGTGTTATGTCCCGGTCTCAGGGTTGAGTTCGACGACCGCCAGAGTGGTGAAAAGTCCAGCTGGCATTACGAAGACGGGCTGCGTGACTATCTGGTGGAAGCATGCGCCCAATGGCCGAGACTGCCGGAAGAGCCGTTCACCGGAAGCCTCGCCGGCAGCAAGGAAGCGGTGGACTGGGCGCTTTTCTGGCTACCGGAAGGGGGCGAGCTGGTGCAGGAAAGCTACGTCAACCTGATTCCGACAGCCCAGGGCGGCACTCACGTCAACGGTTTGCGTTCCGGTCTGCTGGAAGCCATTCGTGAGTTCTGCGAATTTCGCAATCTGCTACCGCGCGGCGTCAAGCTCGCACCCGAGGACGTCTGGGAGCGCGTCAGTTATGTGCTGTCGCTGAAAATGGCCGAAGCGCAATTCTCCGGCCAGACCAAGGAACGGCTGTCTTCGCGGGAATCCGCGGCCTTTGTCTCTGGCGTGATCAAGGATGCCTTCAGTCTGTGGCTCAACCAGCATGCCGACATTGGCCAGCAGCTCGCCGAGATGGCTATCAATCATGCCACCCGGCGCCTCAAGGCAGGCAAGAAAATCGAGCGCAAACGCATCACCCAGGGGCCGGCGCTGCCGGGCAAGCTCGCAGACTGTGCGGGTCAGGACAGTCGGCGCTCGGAGCTTTTCCTGGTCGAGGGAGACTCGGCTGGCGGTAGCGCCAAGCAGGCGAGGGACAAGGAGTTCCAGGCGGTCATGCCGCTACGCGGCAAGATTCTCAATACCTGGGAGGTGGAATCCGGACAGGTGCTGGCCTCGCAGGAGGTGCACGATATCGCAGTAGCCATTGGGGTCGATCCCGGCTCGCCGGACCTGACGCAGCTTCGCTACGGCAAGATCTGCATCCTTGCCGATGCCGACTCCGATGGCTTGCACATCGCAACCTTGCTCTGCGCGCTGTTCGTGAAGCACTTCCGACCACTGGTCGAGGCCGGACACGTATTCGTCGCCATGCCGCCGCTGTATCGTATCGACATTGGCAAGGAATTGTTCTACGCGCTGGATGACGCCGAAAAGCAGGGTATCCTCGATCGCATCGAGGCCGAAGGCAAGCGAGGCAAGATCCAGGTCACTCGCTTCAAGGGTCTGGGTGAGATGAATCCTCTGCAGTTGCGTGAAACTACCATGGCGCCCGATACCCGCAGGCTGGTGCAACTGACCATAGAGGATGCGCCCGGTACCGAGGCGCTGATGGATATGCTGCTGTCGAAAAAGCGCTCGCCCGATCGAAAGACCTGGCTGGAGAGCAAAGGCAATCTGGCCGAGGTCCTGGTGTGATTCGACCCCTGGCGGGGCTTGCACTGGTCCTCCTGTGCCTTGCCATACCAGCGATGGCTTTTCAGAAGGCGCCCGAACTCACTCTCCTGCAGGCTTCTCCGGTGGTGGGCATGGCCCAGGGCAACCTGTCCGGCCTTGCCCGCTGCGCAGGCGAGCTCCAGGCTGTCTCTGACCGGCAGGATGGGCATCTTTATCTCCTCCGGGCGGCTGAGGGCGGATGGCAGGCCTCGGTAGAGCCCTTTGTGTTGCCCGAGACCCGGCCCACGCATCTGCCGCTGCAGTTGCTGGCCGGTGCCTGGCTGCGGGGTCTGCGTGGACAGGCGCTGGATTTCGAGGGCATTAGCTGCGACGACGAGGGTAATCGCTATCTGGTTAGCGAGAGCCTGCTGGCGATCCTCAAGGTTCCGGCCGTAAACGAAGGGACGCCGGTGGCCGAATGGCTTGAGATGGACGAGGGCGTGTATGCCGAAGGTGCCGAGCGGGGGCTCTGGCAGCGGATCAATGCGCTGGCGGAGGGTATTGCCGTATCGCCTGACGGCAACACGCTGTGGCTCGCCGCCGAGCGCCAGGCTCGGGGGCTGGTCAAGGTCGAGCGTCAGCGCACAGGCTGGCGTTGTCCGGTGGTGGGGTGTGTGCTGCTTGCCGAGCGGCGTTATCTGCCTGCCGAACCATTCGGACCAGGAATCATGACCGGCGGCATGCTCCCGCTGGATTTCTCTGCACTGAGCTACTGGAAGGGGCGTTTGTGGACACTGGAGCGCAACGAGCATCAGGTCTGCCGCCGCCACCCCGAGAGCGGGCAGCGCGAACGCTGCTGGTCTTTCGCCGGCACGCTGCTCCGGGCGCCCTACCATTATCCTGAAGCGCCATATGGCCTGGCCGAGGCGCTGACCGTCGATGAGCATGGATTTATGATAGGGCTGGACAACAACGCTCGCCGTCGCCCTGATGGGGACGACCGGCCCTGGGTGTTTCATTTTGCCCTGCCCGATGACTGGCAGAAGGGGGCGCGGCGTGAGTGAGGCTCAGCCGGCAACCCGCCGCGTCGGCACGGTGATGCTGGTTCTCGCCTGGGTCGCCGGACTGGGTCTCGCGGCGAACTGGTTTGCAGGCGTCGAGGAACGCAAGCGTAACCCCAACCAGAACCCGGTTTCCTTGCGCACCGAGAGTGGCGTCGAGGTCATTCTGCAGCGAAACCCGCAGGGGCACTATCTCGCAACCGGGCGAATCAATGGGCGGGAGGTGGTCTTCCTGCTCGATACCGGTGCCACCTTCGTTGCGGTGCCGGCACACCTGGCCGAGGGACTGCGTCTGGAGCGGGGCCGGGCTACCACGGTCATTACCGCGAATGGTCCGGCGCAGAGTTTCACTACCCGTATCGATGCGCTTGAGCTGGGCGACATTCGCCTGCAGGGCGTGGAGGCGGGAATCGTGCCGGGCATGACCGGCGACGAAATACTTTTGGGGATGAGCGCCCTGCGCCGACTGGACTTCAGTCAGCGCGGCGGTGAACTGATCCTGCGGCACTACCGCGACTAGAGGATAGCTATGAGTGACAGCCTGGATCTGAGCATGGAAGGGGTGGAACGCCGCTCCCTGTCCTCCTTCACCGAGGAGGCCTATCTCAATTACTCGATGTACGTGATCATGGATCGCGCGTTGCCGCACATTGGCGATGGCCTGAAGCCGGTGCAGCGACGTATCGTCTATGCGATGAGCGAGCTGGGTCTTTCCGCCGGCTCCAAGCACAAGAAGTCCGCGCGTACCGTCGGCGATGTGCTCGGCAAGTACCATCCTCATGGAGATTCGGCGTGCTACGAAGCCATGGTGCTCATGGCGCAGCCATTTTCCTACCGTTACCCGCTGGTCGATGGTCAGGGTAACTGGGGTGCGCCGGACGATCCGAAATCCTTCGCCGCCATGCGCTACACCGAAGCGCGCCTGGCCCGCTACAGTGAAGTGCTGCTGACCGAGCTGGGTCAGGGGACCGTGGACTGGCAGCCGAACTTCGATGGCACTCTCGAGGAGCCGATGGTGCTCCCGGCGCGCCTGCCCAATCTGCTGCTCAACGGGACTACCGGCATTGCTGTCGGCATGGCTACCGACATTCCGCCGCACAACCTGCGGGAAGTCGCCGCCGCCTGCGTTCGGCTGCTCGACGACCCAGGCGCTGGGGTCGAGACGCTGATGGAACATATCAAGGGCCCGGACTTTCCGACCGAAGCCGAGATCATCACGCCGGCAGCCGAGTTGCTGAAAATATACGAAACCGGTCGCGGTTCGGTGCGTGCACGAGCGGTCTGGATAAGGGAGGAGGGCGATATTGTAGTGACGGCTCTCCCGCACCAGGTCTCGGGCAACAAGATCCTGGAACAGATCGCCGCACAGATGCAGGCGAAGAAGCTACCGATGGTCGCGGATCTGCGCGACGAGTCCGATCATGAGAACCCGACCCGTATCGTCATAGTCCCGCGCTCCAATCGGGTCGATCCGGAAGAGCTGATGCAGCACCTGTTCGCCACTACCGACCTTGAGAGCAGCTATCGGGTCAATGTCAACGTCATCGGCACCGATGGGCGGCCGGCAGTCAAGGATCTGCGCACGCTGCTTGGCGAATGGCTGGGTTTCCGGACCGCCACCGTTCGCCGACGCCTGCAGTTCCGGCTGGACAAGGTGCTCAACCGTCTGCACCTGCTGGAAGGCCTGCTGGTAGCTTTCCTCAATCTGGATGAAGTCATTCATATCATCCGTACCGAAGACAATCCCAAGGCTGAACTGATTGCCCGCTTCGGCCTCAGCGAGTTGCAGGCCGATTACATTCTCGATACTCGCTTGCGTCAGTTGGCGCGGCTCGAGGAAATGAAGATTCGTGGCGAGCAGGATGCGCTGGCAAAGGAGCGGGACGAGCTGCAGCGCGTCCTTGGCAGCGAGAAACTGCTGCGCCGCCGGGTGCGTGACGAGTTGATTGGCGATGCCGAAACCTATGGAGACGACCGACGCTCCCCGCTGGTCGAGCGCAAGGAAGCCAGGGCGCTCTCCGAGGCCGAACTGGTGCCTTCCGAGCCGGTTACCGTCGTGCTCTCGGAGAAAGGCTGGGTACGTTGTGCGAAGGGGCACGATGTCGATGGTCAGGGACTGTCCTACAAAGCTGGCGACAGCTTTCTGGCCCAGGCTGCGGGCCGCTCCAACCAGCAGGCAGTGTTCATCGATTCGACAGGTCGCAGTTATTCGGTGGCCGCCCATTCGTTACCTTCGGCGCGGGGCCAGGGGGAACCTTTGACCGGCCGGCTCAGCCCGCCCCCAGGCGCGACTTTCGCGACCGTGCTGCTACCGGATGACGACGCGCTGTATCTGATGGCGTCCGACGCGGGCTATGGTTTCGTCGTCAAGGGTGCCGACATGATGGCCAAGAACAAGAACGGCAAGGCTCTGCTGAGCGTGCCGGACGGCGGTAGAATCATCGTGCCCTCGGTCATCCATGATCCGGATTCCGATCTCGTTGCGGCGCTGTCGAACGAAGGGCGCCTACTGGTCTTTCCGTTGCGCGACCTTCCCCAGCTGAGCAAGGGCAAAGGCAACAAGATTCTTTCGGTGCCCGCGGCCCGGGTCAGGACACGGGAGGAGTTCGTCATAGCCCTGCAGGTGCTGCCGCCCGGGAGCAGCCTGGCGCTGACCGCTGGCAAACGGACGCTGACGCTGAAGCCCAGCGATCTGGAACATTACCGGGGCGAGCGTGGCCGCCGCGGGAACAAGCTGCCCCGTGGTTTCCAGAAGGTCGACGCGGTACTGGTGGAGAGCGCCTGAGGGCGCTCAACCACGTTGCTGGGTGTGGAGGCGTTTGAGCTGACGCTCGAGGACCGTCTGGTAAGGGTCGACCAGCCGCTCCACGCAATAGGCGCCCGGATGGCTGGCGAGGCGCCGCACGACGGCACGTTCGGCAGTGAGTTGGCGATTGGCCAGGCTCGCGTCCAGTAGCAGCAGGTTGCGACTGAACTCGAGCTGCTCGAACATGGCGGCGCAGTCGGGCACCTGCAGCATGGCCGAATGCTCGAGCTGTTCCACGCCCGGTGCATAACAGATGGCCAGCTGAAGGTGCAGGGAGATTCCGGTGTCGGCAATCTCGACCTGCAGGTCATGACCCAGTACGCGCATCAGTTCCCCGCAGATGAACGCCTGCGTGAGACCGTCATGATCCTCTGCCCCTGATTCGGCTGCGAAAATCAGCAGACTCGTGCCGTCATCGAGCGTGTCCAGTTTCGCAGTGTAGAGGCTCTCCGCCTGTTCCAGCTGAGTCCGGTAGCGCTCCAGCACAGCAACCAGACGTGCCCGTGGCAGACGCCGCAACCCCTCCTGATTGCCAAGGCGAATCGCCAGCACCGCATTGCGGGGCGCCGCTGCGTCCGGCGTACTGACGGGCGTCATGGTCGTTTCGCTGGGTGAGTCGGCGGCGGACGGAACATCCTCTTCGGTGGGCGATGGATTCGTCGCTTCGGCCAGCGGCTGCTCATCATCCGGTTCGGGGGCACGGTCGTCGAGATCGAAAACCTCTGCCGGCATTTCTTCCAGGGAATCACCGAGAATCTCGTCGGCGAGGGGGGTAGCCAGTGCGACCTGATCAGCTTCTTCGACCGCGTCGACGCGCTCCTCGAGGATCGGGGGAGGCATGTCCACGATACGGCGCTCTGCCAGGCGGCGTGCCAGTTGTCCCAGTTCGTCCTTCCGTCCGAGGCCGGGCGTCGTGATCGGAGAGTCGCCGTACCATTCAGCCAACCCCAGAAGTACGCGCCGCATGCGCGCTGCCATGCCCCAGGCGAACGCGAGGGAGAGCAGCGCCAGAATGCCCAGGCCAATTTCCAGCGTACGCAGGAATGCCCGCGCGGGAACGGTGAAGGGCTCAGGGGCAAGACTCAGTTGTAACTGCCCGGCGAGGACGTCCTGAATGTGTACTGCAGCGATGAAGCGTCCCTGGCCGGGCGCGAGATTGGCGCGGGAGAGGCGTTGGCCCGATTCGGCGATGACTCTGTTGTCTACCGTCGAGACGGAAGTGTGCGCGATCAGTGGATTCTGACCCCACTGAGCAAGGAGTATGTTCAGGCTCAGCGTGTCATTGGCGGCCAGAGGATCGGCAACCGACGCAGCCACCTGACGGCTGAGTTCGAGGCCGACGGCGTCCGCCTGTCGGGCGATCTCGCGCTGCATCTGCCAGTGCCCTAGCCACAGGGTCAGCAGGAATACGCCTAGTAGAGGTAAAAGAGCGAGCAGCAGCAGTTGGCCGCGCAACTGCATGCCCCTGCTGCGCCAGGCCGCATACCAGCGGATGATCAGGTTCTCGGAGTGGGACTCTGGGCGGTTCAAATTAGGACTCGGTTTGGCAGATGAGTTGGCCGCGCGAGAGGCAGCACTGGGCAAGGGTTCGAGTATAGCCACTACGGGTTGGCGGAAAAAGTAGGCATCTACAAGCGATTGGTCAATTACGGGTAGAATATGCGGCCCTGACCCTGCTACCGGAGCGGCCCCCTTGAAGGAAATCGTCCTGATCAACATCACCGGCCCTGATCGACCGGGCCTTACAGCGGCGATCACCGGTATTCTCGCCCGTGAAAACGTCAAAATCCTGGATATCGGTCAGGCGGTGATTCACGACACCCTGTCCTTCGGGATCCTGGTCGAGATGGCCGGAGAGGGTTCCTCGGATGTGCTGAAGGATGTACTTTTCCGCGGCTACGAGCTGGATCAGCAGGTTCGTTTCACGCCGGTCAGCCCGGAAGAGTACGGTCGCTGGGTCACTGGGCAGGGCAAGCCGCGGCATATAGTGACCTTGCTTGCGCGGCGCATCACTGCCGAGCATATCGCTCGGGTGAGCGCCATCACGGCCCGCTATCAGCTCAATATCGACCATATCGACCGTCTTTCTGGGCGTATCCCGGAAGGGCTCCCGGCCGATCAGGGCAAGGGCTGCATCGAATTCTCGGTACGTGGAGAGCCTGCTGATCCGGCCGCCCTGCGGGCAGATTTTCTGGCCATCGCGCAGGAACTCAATGTCGACATCGCCTTTCAGCAGGACAGTATCTTCCGGCGCAATCGCCGGCTGGTGGTCTTCGACATGGATTCCACCCTGATCGACGCTGAAGTGATCGATGAGTTGGCCAAGGCCGCCGGGGTTGGTGAGCAGGTTGCGGCCATTACCGAGCGGGCGATGCGCGGCGAACTGGACTTCAAGGCCAGCTTCAGGGAGCGGATGGCGCTGCTCAAGGGGCTGCCGGTCACGGTACTGGAGGAGATTGGCCAGTCGTTGCGCCTGACCGAGGGCGCCGAAACCTTGATCGCCCAGCTGCGAAGACTGGGTTACAAGACAGCTATTCTCTCTGGAGGCTTCGCCTATTTTGCGGAACAGCTGCAACGTCGTCTGGGTATCGACTACGTTTACGCCAACGCCCTTCCGGTAGTTGATGGGCTGGTTACCGGCGAAGTGCAGGAGCCTATCGTGGATGGCCAGCGCAAGGCGGACCTGTTGCGCGAGCTGGCCCAGCGTGAGGGCATCAGCCTGGAGCAGACCATTGCGGTCGGCGATGGTGCAAACGACCTGCCGATGCTTGCCATCGCCGGTCTGGGTGTTGCGTTCCGGGCCAAGCCGCTGGTAAAGCAGTCGGCAAAGCAGGCCATCTCCACGCTCGGGCTTGATGGCATCCTTTATCTGATGGGGTTCCGCGACCGGGAAGGCTGACCTCCCGCCGAGATCACTCGGCGGAAAAGTCGTAAGTCATTGCCTCGCTGGGGGCCTGCAGATAGTACCCCTGGATGTAGTTGACGCCGGCCTGCCAGAGGGTTGGCATCATGGTCGCGCTGTCCACGAAGGGCACGATGGTGAGTTTGCCCTGACTGTGAAGGCTCGCGACCATGGTCTTCAACGTCTCGACTGATTCATCACTGTTCAGATCGCGGCTGAAGGTGCGGTCGAGCTTGATGTAGTCGACGTGCAGATGCTTGAGTGCCGCGTAAGGGTTGAGCGCACAGCCAAAGTGGCTGAGCGAGATGCGGCAATGCATCTGTTGCAGCGCTTCGACGAACGCCTTGGCTTGCTTGAGGTAGGAGTTTACGTCCGCATCATTGAACTGGAACACCAGCGCATCCGTTGGGAGGCGGCTCTCCTTGAGCAGGTTCGAAATCCATGGAACGAGATCAAGGTCCTGCAGACTGCCGCTGTTGAGGTTGAGAAGCAGGCGGGTCTGGGGGGCCTTCTGCCGCTTCTCGGTCAGCATGCGTACGGCTGTCGCCATCATCCACTTGTCCAGTTCCACTGCCAGTCCAGCTTCGATAGCTGCCTGCAGATAGTCCCCGGCGGGCACTTCCTCACCCTGGTTGTTTAGCAGCCGCAGGAAAACCTCGTAAAGTTCCGAATTGTCACCGCGCAGGCTGATCACCGGCTGAAATTCCAGTTTGAACGCGCTGGTCTCGATGCTGTGGCGAATCAGGGCGATGAGGTTTCCGCGGTTGGCCTGGTGAGCCAGTTCCTCGAGAGGGTTGAACAGTTTGATCGCGTTGCCGCCGCCCTGGCTCAGCTGATCGGCGAGCCGATGGGCGCGATCCACTACAACGACCGGATCCGGGCTGGTCTCGCTCAGGGCGGCGACGCCCATGCTTACGGTGATCTGTACGGTACGGCCACTGGCTTCGAAAAGATTGCCTTCGATCTGATGGCGGAGCTTGTCCAGTGATGCCTTCACCGACTCGGGCTCAGTATTGGCAAGCAGGACGGCGCAGGCATCGTCGCTGAAGCGGGACATCAGCGTTTCTTCCGGGAAGAAGCGCTTCAGGATGCCGGCTATGTCCGCTAGTACGAGGTCCGCTCCGCCAATGCCGACGTCCGCCTGCAAGGCGTTGAAGTTATCGATACACAGATACACCAGGGTATGTGGATGTCCGGTTCGGACTGTCTGCTCGCTGAGCGTCTCCAGCTGCTCCTGGAAGTAGCTGCGATTGAATAGTCCGGTGACCAGATCCTGCCGGGCCATGACCTTGAGCTTTTCCTCGAACTCGGCGCTGGCAGTCTCCGCGCGAATCACCACCTGAGTACAGGGTTCGTTGTCGTAGCTCGCTGGAGAAAAAGTCAGGACGATGGGGAATTCCTTGCCCTGGGCATCCTGTGCGGTGCAACGCATCTCGTTCTGCTCACCCCGGTCGCTGTAGTGTCGCAGGAAGTCCTTGAAGGCGCTCTGATCCTTGGCGGCAATCAGTCCGACCATGGGCTCGGCTGCCAGCTCGTCGGCGTCGTCGTAGCCGAACAGCTGGATATAGGATCGGTTGGCGTAGATATGCATGCCGTCATGGACATAGGCAATTGCATCCACGGAGCTGTCGAGCAGCAGCTGGCAGCGTTTCTCGGTCTCGCGCAGCGCCTGTTCGGCGATGCGGCGCTGTCGCCGTGCCTGCAGATTCGCTAGCTCCCGTCTTACCACCATCGCCAGCAGGGTGTCGGCACCCAGTTCGATCGCATCCTGCATTCCGTCACGCAGGGCTTGGGTACGTGCCTGAGTGTTTGCATCTGGCAGGAGCAGAATCATCGGGATGTCGCGCCCGCTACCAATGATCTCGCAAGCCTGCGTCGCCGTCATGGCGCTCGTTTCTGGGAGAGCCAGACACAGGTCCCAGGTTTGCTGGAGGGACTCCTGAAGGTCTTCCATCGACGTTATGCGATGGGCCCGGGTGGCGTGCCCGGCATTTCTCAGCACGCTGACCAGGCGCTCCGCATCGTTCTGCGAATCGTCAAGTATCAGCAGCCGGATGGCAGTGTTGTCAGTGGCCATGGGGTTCCGCGCCGCGGGACCGCCAGAGCGTGTCCCGAAAGTGATCTAGGCTCCTGAATTTACAGCGACTTCCAGAGCGAGTCAAAGTCATCCTCGCTACTTGCCTGATAATTGACGCCATTATTGTTCTGACCTGGCTTCTCTGGCTCCGCCTGATCAAGTATCCGGTGCTCGAATTGGCTGAAGCTGCCCGTGGCAGTCACCCGGTCGACCAGCTGGCCTCGAAGTTCGCGTCCATTCTGCCAGATCATCACCTTGCTGTTGACCTGAAAGGGTAGTCGCGGCGTGATGACCGTTGGCGGTCGATCGATAGCCGTCACCTCGGGGAGCATCAGACCGCGCAGGTACTGGCTCGGCTGTTCGGTCTTGCGTAGTAGCTTGATTGCGCAAGGCGTGCAATGCGGGGCGATGAGTTCGACGCCCATTTGCGTGCCGCCCCCGCGAACCTGGCGTATCCATCGCACCACTGCGAGGCTCCAGTCATGCTCGGGATCCTCCTGGATTCCTAGAAGCTCGCCAGCCTGAAGCTGCTTTGGTACCTCTTTTGGCCAGGTGAGGCAAAAACCGCCGGGACTGTGATTGACTATAGGCAGGTTGTAGATCGGGTAGTCGGCTTCCTGTTCTTCCTTTTCCCCGGGAAGCGCATTGTAGCTGATGGTTTCCATGCTGCTGGGTGTCCAGTCGAGCGACTGACCGCCGTCGAAGGCGCTTCCCCAGCCTTCTTGTCGGGCACGCTGGGCAGCGTCGGAGAAGGGGTTTACCATTTCATCACCGGCCTGAATGAAGTCCACGAATGTCTTGCCCGCGATCCTGAAATGAGTGGCGCTCATACCGATGCTGACCCGCAGCTGACCGCGCCCAGGGACACGGTTGAATGTGCGTTCTGCCAGATCGCCCCAGGACTGGCTGACATGCTGGAGCAATTCGATGCCGAACCCATCGGGAACTTTCAGTGGACCGCGGCTTTCGCCACCCTCCAGCATGTATTCCTTGATGCCGTCTACCAACTGTCTGGTGCTGAGGCCGAGGCTACCGCTCAGGTCTTCGTTGCGGATCAATGAACGATAGCGTGGTGGGCAGTCCATGTCCGGGTTGATGATGAACAGTGCCTCGGGATTCTGCGGCGGAAGCAGGCGGGCCAGCTTGCTCCAGTCCTCCAGTGTGGCGAAAAGCTTGCCCATGGCGTTCTGTCGCATCTGATTGGGTCGCGCCGAGCCGAGCAGGAGTACGGAGATATAACACTGCTCGATAGTCAGTGCCTTGCCTCCGGCACTTTCGCGGTCGTTCACCGGTTGCAGATGCAGCTTGCGGCGCAGCGCCAGCTGATAAAGCTGATGCAGCTCCAGCCAGACGCCTTCCGAAACAGGGCAGTATAGCTGCATGGCTCGCATCAGCGGCCCGCACAGTCCGCGCATGGCCCGCTGAATGGCAAGCGTCATCAATGGCGCCTGGTCGCGGGCTCTCATCGATTCTTCCTGCGCAACAACTATCTTGTATCCGTTGGCGAGGTGGTTCTGCAGGGCCTGCGACAGGTTAGCGACCTTGCGCGGTTTATCTTCAAGGACAATGGATTGGCCAAGGTAGTATCTGGACAGCGCGGTGCACACGTAATGAACTTCCGGCCGGATCAACTCCAGCATGGCCAACCGCCTGTCCGGGCCGACCACCAGCTGGTTGAGCTCCATCAGCCCCTGATACAGCTGCCTGGCGGTTTCGCCGATGTTGGCTTTGGGCAGGTTCGCCAGCCAGCCTGCGATGCCCTTTTCCGTTCCCTCGGCGAAACTCAGAGCGTTGAGCGTCTGTTGAGGTATGCGCAAGTTCAGTTTCCGCGTTGTGCTATCCATAACGTTTTCGTCCAATCAAGCGAAATGTAGGCCGCTAGACAATGTCCATCGAGAGGTCAAGATAGGCCGATACAAAAAAGTGTGATAGACGTCACTCTAGCAGCAAAGCGCTTTGTCCGCTCGACCAAATGTCAGTGCGCTTGATACGGTCAGGCGCCCCGGCTCGGGGGGCGTGGTTTAGTCCATCAGCTCGACAGGCAAGGGAACCTTTCCGTGCTCCCCGGCAACTTCCCGGACTAGTCGAGGCACCAGGAAACCTGGCAGGCGAGTCAGCATGCGACCAACTAGCTGGCTGGCCTCGGCCTCGCTGACATCGAAGTGTTTTGCGCCTCTGACGCGGTCCAGAACATGCAGATAATAGGGTAAAACCCCGTGGTCGCCTAGAATCTCGCTGAGTGCAAGCTGATCCTCCAGACGATCGTTGACCCCTCGCAGCAGTACTGCCTGATTGAGAACCATTACCTGCGCCTGTCGCAGAGTGCGCACGGCCTGCGCCAGTTGCGTGTCCAACTCGTTGGCATGGTTGCAGTGCAGAACCATGGTTACCGGTAGGCGCGTCCCACAGAGCGCGTCGATCAGCCCGTGAGTGATCCGCTGCGGTATGACCACCGGCAGTCGGGTATGCACCCGAAGACGGCGGACGTGGGGAATTGCAGCAATCTCCTTGGTCAGCCAGGCCAGGCGTCGATCGCTGGCTGCCAGGGGATCTCCACCGCTATATATCACCTCTCTTATGCTCGGGTCGTTGCGGATGTACTCCAGCGCCTTGATCCAGTCATCTGTGCCCAGACGATTGTCTTCGTAGGGAAAATGCCGGCGAAAGCAGTACCTGCAGTTCACCGCGCAACCCGCGCTGACGACCAGCAGCAGTCTGCCGGCGTACTTGTGGATTATGCCAGGGCGTGCGTTGGCCGCCTCTTCGCCCAGCGGGTCGCTCACATAGCCGGGCTGGTCCAGCAGCTCTTCGCCTACGGGAAGAATCTGGCGCAGCAATGGGTCGGTAAGGTCGCCCCGGCGCATCCGAACAATGTAGGGTTCGGGGACGCGAAGCGAAAAGTCGGCCGCTGCGGCTGTCACCTGTGGAAGCAGCGCTGGGTCCAGATCAAGCCTTCTGAGTAGGGCCGCCGGGTCGGTCACACTGTCGGCAAGGAGGTTTTGCCAGCTGACGGGCTCAACAGGCGCTATAGATCCATGTATCATTGCGTTTTTCCGCGCATGGGTGGCAGGGCATCCGTCGGGCGTCGCATGGCGCCGGGCTGAAGACGTCGGTCAGCGCGTTATCGGATGTTTCCGTTCAACTGTAAGTGGGACAGGTATGGCCAATTATTCTACCAACGAATTCAAGCCGGGTCTTAAGGTGATGCTCGACGGAGATCCGTGTGCGATCCTCGAGAACGAGTACGTCAAGCCGGGCAAGGGACAGGCATTCAACCGGGTCAAGGTGCGCAACCTGAAGACCGGCCGGGTCAACGAGCGTACCTTCAAGTCTGGTGATTCGCTGGAAGGCGCAGACGTCATGGATCGGGAAATGGAGTTTCTCTATAGCGACGGTGAGTTCTGGCACTTCATGGCCACTGACGGCTCCTTCGAGCAGGTCGGCGCTGATGAAAAGGCCGTCTCCGACGCGCTGAACTGGCTGAAGGAACAGGTGGTGTATCAGGTCACCCTGTTCAACGGCGCGCCGATCGCAGTTACCCCGCCGAACTTCGTCGAACTGGAAGTGGTCGAGACCGATCCGGGCGTACGTGGCGATACCTCCGGTGGTGGTACCAAGCCGGCCAAGCTGGTGACCGGCGCTGTGGTCAAGGTGCCGTTGTTCATCAATATTGGCGACGTGCTCAAGGTCGATACCCGCAGCGGCGACTACGTCGGCCGCGCCTGAGCGGCGCAGGTAACAGTGAAACCGGGGCCTGGCCCCGGTTTTTTATTGGCGAGGATGCTCATGCAGGACTGGCAACCTACGGCGACGCTCGAGGCGTTGCGTCAACGCGCCCTGATAGTCGATCGGATCAGACGGTTTTTTACCGAACGGGAGGTGCTGGAGGTGGATACCCCAGCACTTTCCTCGGCAGCGGTCAGTGATCCGCATCTGGTGCCCTTCGCCTGCGAATACCGGCCCGAAGGTGGCGGCCGTGCGCAGCGCTGCTTTTTGCAGACGTCCCCGGAATACCCGATGAAGCGCCTGCTGGCGGCGGGCAGTGGCCCGATATGGCAGCTGTGCAAGGTGTTTCGCAATGGCGAGACCGGCGGCCGACACAATCCCGAGTTCAGCATGCTCGAATGGTATCGGCCCGGGTTCGATCACCATGCGCTGATGGACGAGGTCGACGCACTGGTCGATACGGTGCTGGGCGGGCAGGGCAGCCGGCGACTGACCTATGCTGCCTGTTTCGCGGAGGTCCTCGATCTGGATATTCACAGTTGCAGCGATCAGATCCTGGCCGAGCAGGGCCGGACGCGCTGTGGCTTTTCCGGTGACCTCGACCGTGATGGCTGGCTGAACCTGCTGTTCTCGCACTGCATCGAGCCGCAACTGCGCCAGCCGACGATGGTCTATGGCTTCCCGGCGTCCCAGGCGGCGCTTGCACGGGTGGTCGAGGGCGATGATCGGGTTCCGGTCGCTGCCCGCTTCGAGCTGTTCGTGGAAGGCATGGAGCTGGCCAACGGATATTACGAGCTGACCGATGCGGCTGAGCAGGCGAGACGCTTCGCGGAAGATCAGCGGCGCCGCGAGATCATGGGGCTTGACGCCCTGCCGGTGGATGAGCGCCTGGTCGCGGCACTGCAGGCCGGGCTGCCTGATTGTGCCGGCGTGGCACTTGGGTTCGATCGCCTGGTGATGCTGGCGCAGGGAACGCGACTGATCGACGACGTGTTGGCATTTCCCTTCGAACGGGCCTGAGTCCAGGCCCGTGGCCCGGGATCAGCTCTGCAGACGCAGACCGAGCTTCTGGCCCATCTGGACAAAGTCCCCGGCACCCAGACCTTCGTCCCAGCTGGCCTGACCGGGACCGAAGAGTACGATCACAGTCGACCCCAGCTTGAACCGGCCCATCTCGGCGCCACGCTCGAGCACCGGAGCCTTGTCGTTGTAGTTGCGCCGGTGCAGTTGGCGGCGGTGCGGAGCTACCAGGCCAGCCCAGACAGTCTCGACCGAGGCGACGATCATTGCACCGACCAGGACCAGGCCCATGGGGCCTGCCGGGGTGTCGAACAGACAGACGACGCGCTCGTTGCGGGAAAACAGGCGCGGGACGTTCTCTGCGGTAACGCGGTTGACCGAGAACAGATCGCCCGGCACGTAGATCATTTCCCGCAGCGTGCCACCCAGGGGCATGTGTACCCGATGATAATCACGTGGCGACAGGTACACGGTGGCGAACTGGCCGCCCTGGAAGAGCGACGCGTGTTCGGGATTACCACCTACCAGCTCCAGCACGCTGTAACTGTGGCCCTTGGCCTGGAATATCCGTCCATGTTCGATCGCACCCAGCTGGCTGATAACGCCGTCCGCAGGGCTGAGAATGCTCTGGGGATCATCATCCAGTGGTCGCGCGTCCGGTTTCAGGGCGCGGGTGAAGAAATCGTTGAAGCAGGCATGGGCCGTCGGATCAGGCTCCTGGGCCTGGCTCATGTCAACCTGGTAGCGTTTGACGAACCAGGAGATGAAGGAGTTTTTCAACCAGGGCCAGGTGCAGTCGGCGATCCGCCCGGCGACACGCGAAACCAGATGCTGCGGAAGCAGGTACTGCAGAATGATGAACAGGCGATCTTGCATGGAAGCTCCTCAGCTTTCGACGGGCGTATCCGGGTGATTACCCCATTCGGACCAGGAGCCGGCATAGGCCCTGATGCGGGGGTAGCCCAGAAGTCGGGCGACCAGATAAGTGAAACCGGACCGGTGATGGGTCTGGCAATGGGTGATGACGTCCTGGTCCGGCGTTATGCCGAGCGACTGCAGTCGCTCGGCGAGATCTTCGCGGAGCCGAAGCCCGCGCTCGGGGTCCATGCCTGCAGTCCATTCATAATTGATGGCCCCCGGGATGTGTCCTCCCTTGGCAGCAAGGATCTTGGTGCCGGTGTACTCACCGGGTGAGCGGGCGTCCCAGATTACCCGACCGGGCATGTCTAGACCGGAGCGCAGCTCTTCCAGGGTGATGGTCCAGCGATCGTCGATGCTCAGCGGAGGAAGGGTAGGCTCCACCGCGTTCGGGGTGGTTTCCAGCGGCAATCCCGCTGCCTGCCAGGCCCTCAACCCGCCATTGATGTAGCTGAAATGCGGGTGGCCGATGCTGTCGAGCAGCCAGATGAAGCGCCCAGCCCAGCCGCCGCCTTCATCATCATAGACAATGTAGTGCAGTTCGGGATGGTGGCCGAGCGCACCCAGCAGCTGCTGCAGCGCTTCGATCGAAGGCAGGAAGCCGGGAGTGGGCGCCGGCGCCGTGATGCTTCCGGGTGGCACGTGCAGCGCACCAGGGATATGGCCCCGTGCGTACTGTTCGGTGCTGCACAGGTCGACCAGCCGATACTGGTCTGGATCGAGCTGGGCGGGCAGCGCTTCAGGCTCGATGAGTCGGGGCAGAACAGGTGAGGTCATGAGCGATCCTTTTAGGGTTCAGGAGCCGGCTTTGAACGTGAGCAGCGCCTTTTCCAGGCAATCCAGGGTTCTCTCCGCCGCTTGCGTCTGACGCTCCGGGGAGAGATGGGAAACGGTGCCAAATTCCGCGTAAAGCAGCCCTCCGAGTTGTCCTCGGAGCACCAGCGGCAGTAGATGACCAGGCTCGCTCCCGACCACCGCGCGGACTGCCTCCGGCAACCTTTCGAGGGTAGTGCCGTGGTGGCTGCCTTCCAGCGGATGCGAGCGCGCCGAAAGCAGCCAGTCGCCCCAGGGCGTACCGCGGAACTGTCCCAGACGCCGTCCCGCGAGACGGCGTTCGGTACCCAGGCTGGCGCCGATGATCATTTGGCTTTCGCGTGCATTATACAGGGCTATCCAGCATTGCTTCACACCGAGCCCGTCGGTGAGTGCGCGCAAGGCTTCGACCAGTATTGTCGGGATGTTGGCGAAGGGGTTCGGTGTCTGGGTCAACCTTGCGCAATGCTCGCGCCAGGCGACCGGGTCGATTGGTGCGGGGGCTGCCGCGACACTGGCCTCGCTGGATTCTGGCACGGGTTCCTCCGAGTTGACGGCGGCGTGTTGGGCCGCGCGCGACATGGTCGGCCAGAGCAGCGATTCGGCGGGTAGCCAAAGCGGCTCGCCGGTCTTGCGGATAGCGCTGTGCGCGTGATCCACCGCGTGCTGGTGACTCGAAGCCTGAGCCTCTTCCAGTCGACAGCCCAGATAAAGTGCAGTCAGTCGTTGCCAGCGCTCAGTGTGGCGTGCCTCCCAGTCATGATGGGCTCCCAGGGCAAGACCATTGGCCAACAGCAGGCCGTTGGCTGGCTGGGTCAGCCAGCGGTAGAGCTGCTTGTCGCTGTCCAGCCTGGCTTGCTGCTCGTGAGGGTGCGCGGTATCGCGGGCAATGTGCAGAGCCTTCACCATGGTGCGGCGCGTACTGCTCAGCGAGCGATAGCCCTGGACGATCCATGGCGGCAACCACCAGTCCTCGGCGACCTGCTGCGCCAACGCCAGGAAGAGAGCGCCCTGGGCCAACTGGCGATTCGTTGCAGGGTCGTCGGCTTGCAGATGCATCCGATCCCAGCGGGAAAACAGCTCTGGGCGATGGTGGACCAGCGCCCAGAAGGGCGACATGAACAGCAGGGTGCCGAGGGCCATTTCGTGCCATAGTCGGGCCATGCGTTGAGAGAACAGCCCGCGTGCCTGAAACAGTGCGTGTTCGCTGATGCTCAGCATCTGACGAAGCGCAAGCGAAACATCCTCGGCCTCCGCGACCGGCAATTGTTTCAGAACGTTTGCCACCCTTTGGGTGCCGAGCAGCCCGCAGGCTTGCTCGAGCGTCAGCACGTCGATATCCCGCGGGCGCGCGGCTTGCCCCGCAGCCCGGCAGATTTCAAGGGCAGCGACGGGTACCTGCAAGAGTTCTGCGGCGAGTTCGTGCAGGCTCAGTTGATCTGCCTCCATGAATCCGAGCAGGCGGTCCCTCTGGGTATTCTCGACAGGCAGACGGATCGCGCTCAGGCTTTGCCGGAGACTGCCGATAGTGTCATCAGTGCCAGGCAACAACGGGTCTGGGCGCATAGTATCCACAGCCTTATACTGATCCGGTTTTTTGTCGGCAGACTATAACTCGAAACGTAGAGGTTTTGCTGCGGACACGGACGCCCTCTGCCAGGTCCTTTACACGAATACGAGATTTGAACGCTATATGCTGAAGATTGCCGGCTTTCTGGTTGTGACACTCTGCGTGTTCGGCGGCTTCGTGCTGTCCAGGGGGCAGCTAGCCGCTCTGTGGCACCCGGTCGAGATTCTGATCATCGGTGGTGCTGCTTTGGGCGCCTTCATGGTCGCGAACAACATGGCCACCGTGAAGAAGGTCTTCAAGAAGATTCCCGCGGTGATGTTCGGCCACCGGTTCGGCAAGCCCTTCTATCTCGACGTCCTCGGTGTGCTTTACGAGATTCTCAACAAGAGTCGTCGCGAAGGCATGATGGCCATCGAAGCCGATATCGAGGCACCCAGCGAAAGTCCTATCTTCAGCAAGTACCCGGCGATCCTGAAGGACAAGCACATGACCGAGTTCATCTGCGACTACCTGCGGATTATGTCCTCCGGCAACATGGCGCCGCATGAGCTGGAAGCTCTGTTCGACGTGGAGATCTCGAGTCTGACCGAAGAGCTGCAGGGGCCTGCCCATGCGGTGACGCGGGTATCCGACGCGCTGCCGGGCTTCGGTATCGTCGCGGCGGTACTCGGGATCGTGATCACCATGGGTATTCTGGCCGAGGCGGACAACGCCGAAATCGGGCAGAAGGTGGCAACAGCGCTGGTGGGTACTTTCCTCGGTATTCTGGCAGCCTACGGCTTCGTCGGCCCCTTCGCCGCGGCCATGGAGCACGAGGCCACCGAAGAGGCCAACACCTACGAAGCCATCAAGATGTGTCTGGTAGCCAGTGCCCAGGGGCTGCCGCCGGCCCTGGCGGTCGAGTTCGGGCGCAAGGCCCTGCTGCCCGAGCACCGCCCGAGCTTCACCGAGCTGGAAGAGTCAGTAAAGGGGCGCTAAGCGGTGGACAACAACCAGCCGATCATCGTAAAGCGCATCAGCCGCAAGGCCGCCGGCCATCATGGCGGCTCCTGGAAAATTGCCTTCGCCGACTTCGCCACCGCGATGATGGCCTTTTTCCTGGTCATGTGGCTGATGGTCTCGGCAACGCCGGAGCAATTGCAGTCGATTTCCGGTTACTTCAACGACCCGATCGGCTTCACCGAAGGTGGGAGTCCCTTTGCGATCGACCTGGGTGGTTCGCCGACCTTGGCGCCTCAGCGGACACTCAACGAGCGTGATGAAGTGCCGATGCCGCAAATCGATGCGGAAACCATCGAGGCGCTGGCCGAATCGATCGAACAGGCGCAGCTGGATCTGCTGCTGCAGGAATTGCAGAACAAGATCGATGTTGATCCGGTCCTGCAGCGGTTCAAGGACCAGATCCTGCTGGAGATAACCGTGGATGGTCTGCGGATACAGATAGTCGATGCGGAAAATCGTCCGATGTTTGCCAGCGGCAGCCCGCGACTGCAGCCGTATTTCGAAGAGATTCTGCTCGGCCTGAGCGATGTGATCAGCCGAGTGCCGAAGAAGATCAGTATCAGCGGCCACACTGACGGACAGCCCTTCCTGGGACGCAGTGGTTATGGCAACTGGGAGCTGTCGACCGAGCGAGCCAATGCTGCCCGCCGGACACTGCTGGTCGCCGGCTATCCGGAAAGCCAGGTGGCTCGGGTGGTCGGTTACGCGGACTCGGCCCTGTTCGATCGCCGTGACCCCTTGAATCCGGTCAATCGACGAATCGACATCGTGGTGCTGAACAAGCGGGCAGAGGATCAGATGCTCGATGCGGTCAGCCCGGTAAGTGAAAATACTGCAGCGGACGAGGCGAGCGAGCTGCCGGCTTCGACCCTTGTACCGCCGCTGTCGACCGCCCCGGCCGTGCCGGCCGCCCCCGCGCAAATTGCTCCGCCGGATAATGCGCCAGCTGCTGCCCAGGGTGCTGCCAGGGATAATCGTCCGCTCAATCTGTTCGAAAGCGAAGTGCCGCTGCAGCGTCTCAGGGAGCCCTGATCAGTCCCGTTGCTGCGTGGCGAGGATGTGCCGGTAACTGCTCATGCGTACAGCGGAAATCTCGCCATTCGCCACGGCAGCCAACAGTGCGCAGCCCGGCTCATGCAGATGCTGGCAATCGCGGAAGCGGCAGTGCCCGAGATAGGGCCTGAATTCGATGAAGCCTTCGAGCAGATCTTCGTGGCTGATATGAGTCAGGCCGAATTCGCGAATGCCAGGTGAGTCGATAAGGTCGCCGCCGGCCGGAAAGTGGAACAGTCGCGCCGTGGTGGTAGTGTGGGTGCCCTTGTTGGTCAGTTCGGACAGCGCACCGACGCGCAGGTCGACGCCCGGCAGCAGGGCGTTGATAAGCGATGACTTGCCCACCCCGGACTGGCCAACGAATACGCTGATGCGATCCTTCAGCGCCTGGCGCAGGGCGTCCAATCCTTCGCCGGAGCCGGCAGACAGGCACAGGGTCTCGTACCCCAGTCGTCCGTAGTCGTCCAGCCAGTTGCGCAGCTCACGGTAATCACCCTGCAGCATCAGATCGGCCTTGTTCAGCACCAGCAGGGGCGACAGGCCCGCCTGCTCGGCGGCGACCAGATACCGGTCGATGAGATTGGTATGCGGGGTAGGCAGCGGGGCGAAGACTATTACCAGGCGATCGACGTTGGCCGCCACTGGCTTGAGCTGGCCGCGGTGATCCGGCCGCATCAGCTCGGTCTGGCGTTCCAGCTGCGCGACGATAACGCCGCCCTGCTGATTGTCGGCGCGCCATACCACCCGGTCTCCGGTAACCAGTGCTGGCAGGTTAGCCCGCAGGTAGCAGCGCCTGACCTCGCCGGCGTGTGCGCCGTCGGTGCTCTCGACGTCCACCTGCACGCCGAAGTGGGCTATCACCAGGCCGGTCTGCTCCGGCCCGAGGTCGCCGCCCTGCAGGCTTTCCTCGGCCAGCTCGGCCCGTCGGCTGGCCCGCGCGCTGCGTTCTTCCTGCACTTTCTGAATGCGCCAGTTCTGACGCCGGGTAAGATGTCGCTTGGCCATGGGTTCGCTGTCTGGATTAACCGCGGCAGTTTAGCATGGTCAGCGTATACTGGTCGGACTTAGCAGCCGATCAGGAACTCCCATGCAAAGCCCCGACAACCTCATCTGGATCGATCTGGAAATGACCGGTCTGGATCCCGACAATGATGTCATCATCGAGATCGCCACTATCGTTACCGACTCCCAGCTCAACGTGCTGGCCGAAGGACCGGCCATGGCAGTCAAGCAACCCGATGCAGCGCTCGACGGTATGGATGAATGGAACACCCGTCAGCATGGCCAGTCCGGGCTGACCCAGCGGGTGCGCGACAGTCTGATCGATGCTGCGCAGGCCGAGCGCCTGACGCTCGAGTTCCTGCAGCAATGGGTGCCTGCCGGGCGCTCCCCCATGTGCGGCAACAGCATCTGCCAGGATCGCCGTTTTCTCTATCGGGGAATGCCGGCGCTGGAGCGCTACTTCCACTATCGCAACCTGGACGTATCGACGCTCAAGGAGCTGGTGGCGCGCTGGGCACCCGAACTCAAGGGCGGCTTCAGCAAGCAGAGCACGCATCTGGCGCTGGATGACATTCGTGATTCGATCGCCGAGTTGCGCTATTACCGCGAGCACTTCATCCGCTTTTGACGCCGTGTCGCTCCAGCGCCCATGTTACGTGCTCGCGTATCAGCATGGAGGGATGATCGAGGCGCGCGCGCAGCGCCTCGATGACCGGGATGCTGGTGGTGGCGTTGCCCAGGCCTACCGCCAGGTTGCGCAGCCAGCGCTCGTGGCCGATGCGGCGGATCGGCGAACCTTCGGTGTAGCGCAGAAATTCGTCTTCGCTCCAGCGGAACAGGGTCACCAGCTCTGCCTGATCCAGCCGATGGCGCGGGGCGAAATCCGTTTCTCGGGTCTCCCGGGCGAAGCGATTCCAGGGGCAGACCAACTGGCAGTCATCGCAGCCGAACACCCGGTTGCCCATCAGCGGCCTTAGCTCTTCGGGTATCGCGCCCTTGAGTTCGATGGTGAGGTACGAGATGCAGCGCCGCGCGTCTAGCACCTGCGGGCCGACGAAGGCATTGGTCGGACAACGGTCCAGGCAGGCGCTGCAGCTGCCGCAGTGATCCTGTGTGTACGGCTGGTCTACGGGTAACGGCAGGTCGGTGAACAGCTCGCCAAGGAAGAAATAGCTGCCCGCCTGGCGGTTGATCAGCATGCTGTTCTTGCCGAACCAGCCCAGGCCGGCCTGTACAGCCAGAGCGCGTTCCATTACCGGCGCGCTGTCGACGAAGGCGCGATAGCCGAACGGCCCGATGAGCCCCTGGATCTGTTCGGCCAGTTGCTGCAGACGGCGACGCATCAGCTTGTGATAATCCCTGCCCAGGGCATAGCGGGATATGTATGCAAGGTCAGGCTGGCTCAGACGCCTGGCCATCTGCGTGTCGCCCGGCAGGTAGTCCATACGTACCGAAATGACGCGTCGGGTATCCGGTACCAGTTCCGCTGGGCGGGTACGCTTGGTCCCGTGGCTGGCCATCCACTGCATCTCGCCGTGATATCCCGCAGCCAGCCAGCTTTCCAGCCAGCGTTCATGCTGGCCAAGGTCGGGGGCGCTGATACCGACCTGCTGGAAACCGAGCGCATCGGCCAGGCGGCGAATCTCTCCGGCAAGATCGGCAGCATCTGCAGAGGTGGGCATGGGCTCGGGTCTATGGCAGGCTGGAGAACCTATTTTGCCAGACAATGGGAGCTGTGACATGGCCGCGCCGTCGGATTTGCCCTGCGAGCTGTATTCCTCGGCTCAGACCCGTCAGCTCGATGCATCGATCATTGCATCGGGGATTTCGGGCGGGGAACTAATGCAGCGTGCTGCTGAGGCCACCTGGAAGGCCCTGGTGGAGCGCTGGCCGGATGCGGGCCGGCTGACGGTATTTTGCGGCGCCGGCAATAACGCCGGCGACGGCTACCTGATAGCGGTTCTGGCCCAGATGGCCGGCTGGGAGGTGGATATCTATGCCGTGGGGCAGCTGGATAAGCTTTCAGGCGATGCTGCTGTGGCCATGGAGAAGGCACGGCGGGCCGGCGTCGATATCTGGGCCTGGCATCCCGACGCGGAGATCGGCGGCATCCTGCTCGACGCGCTGCTTGGTACCGGGCTCAGTGGCCCGGTTCGCGAGCCCTACGCTTCGGTTATCGCCAGTATCAATCAGGCCGGGCTGCCGGTGGTCGCGGTGGATGTGCCCAGCGGTCTCGATGCCGATCGCGGCATAGCCCAGGGTTGCGCGGTCAGGGCGGATCTCACGGTGACCTTCATTACGCTCAAACCGGGGCTTTTCACGGCAGCGGGACCGGATCAGGTCGGCAAACTGGTATTCGCTGCGCTTGCCGATCTACCTGCCAGCGCGCCACCGCCCCTCGCTGAGCGACTCGACATGCGACGCTGGCGCTCGGTTCTGCCGCCGCGGGCGCGTGCTTCCCACAAGGGCAGCTTTGGACATCTGGTGCTGCTCGGTGGAGATCACGGCATGGGCGGTGCAATCATCCTGGCCGCCGAGACCGCGCTCCGCTCCGGCGCCGGCAAGGTCACCGTCCTGACGCGGGCAGAGCATGTTCTGCCCCTTCTGGCGCGCTGTCCGGAGGTCATGGTGAGGGCAATCGAGGAGCCCGGTGCCGCCAGTCCACTGCTCGACCAGGCGACCTGTCTGGTCGTCGGCCCTGGGCTTGGGCGCAGCGAGTGGGGGCGCGCTCTGCTGGAAGCGGCCCTCAGCGCCGATCGCCCTTGCGTATTGGATGCCGATGCGTTGAATATGCTCGCCCAAGCACCCGCTCTGGTCCCGCTTGCTCCGCACTGCATCATGACGCCTCATCCTGCCGAAGCCTCCAGGCTGCTCGGTTGTGGAACCTCGGTAGTGCAGGGCGACCGTCTGGAGGCGTGTCGGCAGATGGTCCAGCGGTACGGCTGTACTGTCGTGCTCAAGGGCGTGGGAAGTCTGATAGGCAGTCCTGCTCCGGATGAGGTCGCGCTGGCGCTGTGTAGTGACGGTAACCCTGGCATGGCTGCGGCCGGAATGGGCGACGTACTTTCTGGCCTGGTGGGCGCGTTGCTGGCACAGGGGCTCGAGGCTTCGCAGGCGGCGCGCTATGGCGTCCTGGTCCACGCCCTGGCAGGTGATGTCGCGGCGAAAGCCGGGCAACGGGGGGTGCTGGCGAGCGATCTGATAGGACCTATTCGTACGATCATCAATGGTGGGGCGGTGAATGCAGAAGAGCTTTGAAATTGTGGACGAGCAGGCCATGGAGGCCATGGGCGCGCGGGTCGGGGAGGCGCTGGGCTGGCGCGGCGTGGTCTACCTCACAGGTGATCTGGGGGCGGGCAAGACCACATTCAGTCGCGGACTCATACGGGGGCTGGGTCATCAGGGTGCGGTAAAGAGTCCGACCTTCACCCTGGTCGAGCCCTACGAGTTGTCCGGTCATCGAATTTTTCATTTCGACCTGTATCGCCTGGTAGATCCGGAAGAGCTCGAATTTCTTGGTATCAGAGACTATTTTGCCCCCGACAGCCTTTGTCTCATCGAGTGGGCGGAAAAAGGCAAAGGGGTTTTGCCAAGTCCTGACCTGACGATTACCATTGCACCACAAGGCGCCGGGCGAAATCTGCAGGTGCAGGGCTCGAGTGACCATGGAGCGGCCGTGCTCCATAAGCTGTTGTAACCACGGGAGTGACGCTGCGTCGTGATAGCAAACCTTGGGATTCGGGGCCGATCGGCCTTGCTGTGGGCCCTCGTCGCCCTCGGTTGTCTGGTATCCGGCGTTCTGCAGGCTGCCGACATCCAGACCGTGCGGATCTGGCGTGCTCCGGACAATACCCGTGTCGTATTCGACCTGACTGGCCCTGCGGAACACAGTCTGTTCACGCTATCCAGTCCCGAACGCATCGTGCTGGATATCAGCAATGCGCGGTTCAGCGCCTCCACCGAAGGCCTGCCGCTCGCCGATACGCCTCTCACCGGGCTGCGTTCCGCCGAGCGCAACGGCAATGATCTGCGGGTGGTCATAGACCTGTCCAGGGCCGTGAATCCGCGCAGTTTCAGCCTGCCGCCGAACCAGCAGTACGGGCATCGTCTGGTGCTGGATCTGTATGACCAGGACCAGCCGCAGGCCAGCATTCAGAACCGCGCGCCCGCAACGCCTTCTGCCTCGCCTCTGCCGCAGCGCCCGACCCGCTCTGTGAGCGAGGCCGGACAGCGTGACATCATTGTTGCACTCGACGCCGGTCATGGTGGTGAAGACCCAGGTGCCATCGGCCATCGCGGTGCTCGGGAAAAGGACGTAGTGCTTGCGATCTCGCGTGATCTGAAGGCGCTGATCGATGCCGAGCCAGGCTTCCGGGCGGTTCTGGTACGAACCGGTGACTACTTCATCCCGCTGCGCAAGCGGACCGAGATCGCCCGCAAGGCTAATGCGGATCTCTTCGTTTCGATCCACGCCGACGCGTTCACTCGCACCAGCGCCTTCGGCGCTTCGGTGTTCGCGCTGTCACAGGGCGGCGCCACCTCCGAAACCGCGCGCCTGCTGGCAGACCGGGAAAACCGCTCGGACCTGATCGGTGGAGTGGGTGGGGTCAGTCTGGGTAACAAGGACCAGGTGCTTGCCAGCGTGCTGCTCGATCTCTCCATGACCGCCACCCTGTCTGCCAGTCTGGACGTGGGGCAACAAGTGCTTTCCTCTATTGGTCGTATCACGCCGCTGCACAAGCGGCGCGTGGAACAGGCCGGGTTCATGGTACTCAAATCGCCCGACATTCCATCGATCCTGGTCGAGACAGGCTTCATCTCCAATCCTGGCGAAGCCCAGAAGCTGGTTACCCGCAGCCACCAGCAGGCTCTGGCCCGAGCGATGCACAGCGGGATCCGGGATTATTTCCATCGCAACCCACCGCCGGGTACCCGTATTGCCGCGCTAAGGGATTCCGGTCGCATCGCTCAGGGCCCCCGTGAGCATCAGGTTCGCAGCGGCGATACCCTCTCCATGATCGCCACGCGCTACAACGTCAGCCTGGCCGAATTGCGTCAGGCCAACGGCCTGGGCGGCAACGACCAGATCCGGGTCGGCCAGATTCTCAAGGTTCCAGCCAGCAGCATGCTGGTTCAGAACGAGCCCTGACCGTGTCGCGTATTCAGTTGCTGAGTCCGCGGCTCGCCAACCAGATCGCTGCGGGCGAGGTGGTAGAGCGCCCGGCGTCGGTTATCAAGGAGCTGCTCGAGAACAGTCTGGATGCTGGTGCCCAACGCATCGATATCGACGTCGAGCAGGGCGGCGTCAAGCTGCTACGAGTAAGAGATGACGGCAGCGGTATCGATCAGGAAGATCTGCCGCTGGCACTGTCCCGCCATGCTACCAGCAAGATCCGTGACCTGGATGATCTCGAACGGGTATTTACCCTTGGCTTTCGTGGCGAAGCGCTTGCCTCGGTCAGCTCGGTGTCCCGTCTGGTGCTGACGTCGCGCACCGCGGAGGCCGAGCAGGCCTGGCAGGTAGAGACCGAAGGGCGAGACATGCAGCCGCGCCTGCAGCCTGCGGCACACCCCCAGGGCACGACGGTAGAGGTGCGTGACCTGTTTTTCAACACTCCTGCGCGGCGCAAGTTCCTGCGTACCGAGAAAACCGAGTTCTCACACCTCGAGGAGGTCGTCAAGCGTCTGGCCCTCTCGCGCTTCGATGTGGCCTTCAATCTGCGTCACAATGGCCGAGCCGTGTTCAGTCTGCGCCCGGCGACCACTGAGCAGGAGGCCCGTCGCCGGGTTGCCAGCGTCTGTGGTCCGGCCTTCGTCGAACAGTCCTGTACCATCGACAACGAGCGCGATGGTGTGCGTCTGTGGGGCTGGGTCGGCCTGCCGACCTTTTCCCGCAGCCAGGCGGATCTCCAGTACTTTTTCGTCAATGGCCGTATGATCCGCGACAAGCTCGTCGCCCATGCGGTACGCCAGGCCTACCGTGACGTGCTGTTCAATGGCCGACATCCAACCTTTGTGCTGTATCTGGAGGTTGACCCGGCGGTGGTCGACGTCAACGTCCACCCGACCAAGCACGAGGTGCGCTTCCGGGATGGCCGGATGGTGCACGACTTCCTCTTCAGCTCGCTGTACCGCGCGCTGGCCGAGCATCGTCCCGGCGCAGACGCGGCGCCCGGGCACTCTGATGCGCCGGCCGAAGCGCAGCCGGTGGCCAGCGGCGTCCAGATTGGCGCTTTTTCGGGACAGGCTAGCATGACATTGCCCGAGCCCCAGGCCGCGCCGGCAAGCTATTTTTCCCCGCCGGCCCGCCCCTTGACGGGGGAGGTGCGTGACAGCCTCGGTGGCTACAGCGCCCTGTACGCAGCTCCCGGAAGTCCGCCGCCAACCGCTTCCCCTTCAGAGCCGGGCGAAATCCCGCCCATGGGATACGCCGTCGCGCAGCTTCATGGCGTTTATATCCTCGCGGAAAATGCCCATGGGCTGGTGGTGGTAGACATGCATGCTGCACATGAGCGGATCACCTATGAGCGTCTCAAGCTGGCGATGCAGCAGGAGGGTTTGCGCAGTCAGCCGCTGCTGGTGCCAGAGTCGCTCGCGGTAAGCCAGCGCGAGGCGGACTGCGCCGAGGAGCATGCCGAATGGTTCTCTCGTCTGGGTTTTGCCCTGCAGCGTATGGGGCCGGAGAGCCTGGCCATCCGTGAGACACCGTCGCTGCTGCGCCAGGCGGATGCGGCACAACTGGTTCGCGACGTGCTCGCTGACCTGATGGAGTTCGGCACCAGTGACCGCATTCAGGCACACCTCAATGAGCTACTCGGCACCATGGCATGCCATGGTGCGGTTCGGGCCAATCGCCGGCTGACGCTGACCGAAATGAATGCCCTGCTGCGAGACATGGAGCAGACCGAGCGCAGCGGTCAGTGCAATCACGGGCGACCGACCTGGACCCAGATGAGCATGGCCGACCTGGACAAGCTGTTTCTGCGGGGCCGTTGAGGGTGACCAATAACGAAAGTCCCGCGGTCGTCTGTCTGATGGGGCCAACCGCCTCAGGCAAGACCGAGCTGGCGTTGCATGTCGCCGAGCGGCTCCCGTGCGAAATCATCAGCGTCGATTCCGCGCTGGTCTATCGTGGGATGGATATCGGTACGGCAAAGCCCGGCGCCGCAACTCTCGCGGCTTACCCTCATCATCTGGTGGACATTCTCGATCCGGCCGAGGCCTATTCGGCTGCGCGCTTTCGTGGCGATGCAGCCGCTCTCATCGCCGATATCCACGCCCGCGGCCGTATCCCCCTGCTGGTCGGTGGGACCATGCTCTACTTCAAGGCGCTTTTCGGGGGGCTGGCGGACATGCCGTCGGCGAACCAGGCGATTCGCCAGCGCATCGCCGAACAGGCGGAAACGCTCGGCTGGCCGGGGGTGCACCGGTTGCTCGCGGAGGTCGACCCCGAAGCGGCGATACGTATTCGGCCAACCGACCCGCAACGCATCCAGCGGGCCTACGAGGTCTATCTCAGTTCCGGCGTTCCGCTGAGTACCTGGCATGCGCGGCAGGCGGATGAAAAAGCCGCCGGGGACAGCGCAGGGGCAGGCATTTTGCCTTATACTGTGCACCAATTGGCGGTAGCCCCGGCAGAACGATCGGTTCTGCATGGGCGGATCGCGATGCGCTTCGCTCAGATGCTCGACGAGGGCTTCGTCGCAGAGGTCGAAAAATTGCATGCCCGAGGCGATCTGGACACTTCCATGCCGTCTGTGCGTGCGGTGGGCTATCGTCAGGCCTGGGATTTTCTGGATGGGAAACTCTCCCACGCCGACATGGTCGAACGGGCAGTGATCGCCACCAGGCAACTGGCGAAACGTCAGTTCACATGGTTGCGCGGTTGGGATGCCGACCTGGAATGGCTGGATAGCCTCGATCCAAAAAGATTCGACAAGGCCTTGAAACGTCTGCAGCGCGTCACAATATAGACAACAATTGTTCTGCTAACCTGTTGTTGCTATGACAGGGTAAATGCCTGCTCGTCTTATGGATAATGGACAGGCCGGCGATAACGCATTTATAAAATGCTCATAAAATACGGTTCCCATAAGGAGTGAGGCAATGTCAAAAGGGCATTCTCTACAAGACCCTTACCTGAACGTTCTGCGTAAGGAACGTGTTCCGGTATCCATTTATCTTGTCAATGGCATCAAGCTGCAGGGCCAGATCGAATCCTTCGATCAGTTCGTCATCCTGCTCAAGAATACCGTCAGTCAGATGGTATACAAGCATGCCATTTCCACAGTGGTGCCCGGTCGTCCGGTACGTTTGCCGGTACAGGGAACTGGCGACGACGCGGAAGTCGCCAATCCTTGATGATCGCGGAGGTCTGATTGTTTTTCGAGCGCCACGAAGGGGGTGAGCGAGCGGTACTCGTTCACCTCGAAGGCACAGATGAACAAAACCGCGAAGATCCGCAGGAGTTTCTCGAACTGGTTCGTTCTGCCGGTGCGGAAATTGCCTCGTTCCTGACGGTAAGTCGTTTTCAGCCTACGCCGCGCTTCCTCATCGGGGCTGGCAAGGTCGATGAGCTGCGAGCGCTGGTCAGGGAGCATGGGGGTGATCTGGTCATTTTCAACCACACCCTTACGCCCAGCCAGGAGCGTAATCTCGAGCGCGAGCTCGAGTGTCGGGTCATCGATCGGACCGGTCTCATTCTCGATATCTTCGCCCAGCGTGCCCGCACTCACGAAGGCAAGCTGCAGGTCGAGCTGGCTCAGCTCGACCATCTGAGCACGCGTCTGGTTCGCGGCTGGACTCACCTGGAGCGACAAAAGGGTGGTATCGGACTGCGCGGTCCGGGCGAGACCCAGCTCGAGACGGATCGTCGCCTGCTGCGTGTCCGCATCAAGCAGATCACCAAGCGCCTGGAAAAGGTGCGCAGTCAGCGTGATCAGGCGCGTCGTTCGCGCCAGCGTGCCGAGATTCCGGTGGTTTCGGTGGTGGGCTACACCAATGCCGGCAAATCCACGCTGTTCAACAGGCTGACCGAATCCACCGTCTACGCGGCCAATCAGCTATTCGCGACACTCGACCCGACGCTGCGTCGAATCGAGCTGGCAGAGGTCGGTCCGGTGATTCTGGCCGATACGGTGGGGTTCATCCGCCATTTGCCACACAAGCTGGTCGAGGCGTTCCGGGCCACGCTCGAGGAATCGGCCCAGGCCGACCTGCTGCTGCATGTCATCGATGCGGCAGACCCGGAGCGCGATTCGCATATCGAGCAGGTTCATCTGGTGCTCAACGAGATCGGCGCGCTGGAGCTGCCTATCCTCGAGGTGTACAACAAGATCGATCTGCTGGATGGCTTCGAACCGCAGATTCAGCGTGACGAACAGGGCAATCCGGTGCGTGTCTGGGTGTCTGCCCGCGATGGGCTTGGCTTCGATCTGCTGGCTCAGGCGATTGCGGATCGCCTGGGTGAGGATGTGGTGCAGGAGTGGCTGCGTCTGGAGCATAGCGAAGCGAGGCTGCGGGCGCAGTTCTATGCTGCAGGCGCGGTACTTGACGAGCGGGTGGGCGAGGATGGCCGACAGGAGCTCGAGGTGCGCCTGCCGCGTGGGGATCTCAATCGCCTGGTCAAGCGTGAGGGTTGGCAGGTCGATAGCTTCCTCACCCAACATGTTTTGCAATAATGCCTAGCCCCCCGGTTCGCGCAGTTTCGGGCTTTTACGGTACCATTGGCCGAATGACTTCGTCGGGCGTCTGTCCGATGCCGGCTAGATCTTGGGTTTAGATAACGGAGAACGCTATGGCCTGGAATGAGCCTGGTGGTGGTAACAACTCGAATAACCAGGATCCCTGGGGAAGCGGCGGTAACCGTGGCGGCAATCGCGGAGGAAAACAAGGGCCACCGGACCTCGACGAGGCGCTGAAGAAGCTGCAGGACAGCCTGAACAACATGTTCGGGAAGAAGGGTGGTTCCGATCGGAATGGCAACCGTGGTGGTTCCGGCGCGGGGCAGGGCATCCCGAAAAGTCTGTGGCTGCTTGCTGGTGTCGTGATCCTTGCCGTCTGGCTGTACAACGCCGTCTTCATGGTCGACGAGCAGGAGCAGGCGCTCATCTTGCGCTTTGGCGAATACAACCGGACGCTGGAATCGGGGCTTCATCTGTACTTCCCGCCGATAGAAAGACGCTTCCAGCGCAACGTGACCCAGGTTCGCTCCTATCGTCAGACAGGTCAGATGCTCACCGAGGACGAAAACATCGTCGAAGTGCCGCTGGCCGTGCAATACCGTATATCCAATCTGCAGAACTTCATCCTGCGAGTCGAAGATCCGGAGACCAGTCTGCGTCATGCGACCGAGAGTGCTCTGCGTCACGTGGTCGGCTCGACCTCGATGCACCAGGTTCTGACCGAAGGTCGTGAGCAGATGGGCGTCGAGACCACCGAGCGTCTGCAGCGCTATCTTGATCTCTACCAGACCGGCATCACCGTGGTTCAGGTGAACATCGAGAGTGCTCAGGCGCCGGCGGAAGTGCAGGATGCCTTCGACGACGTGATCCGGGCGCGTGAGGACGAAGTCCGCGAGCGCAATCAGGCGGAGTCCTATGCCAATAGTGTCATTCCGGAAGCACGGGGTCGGGCTACCCGTATGCTCGAAGAGGCCAACGGTTACCGCGACGAGGTGGTCGCTCGGGCCATGGGTGAAGCCGAACGCTTCAATCTGCTGGTAGAGCAGTACCGCCAGTCACCGGACGTACTGCGCGAGCGTCTGTATCTGGAAACCATGCAGGCCGTACTGGGTAACACCAGCAAGGTGCTGGTGTCGGGTGGAGAAGGCAACAACAACCTGCTCTATCTGCCGCTTGACCGCCTGGTTCAGCAGAGTGGTGGGAATGTCGTCGCGCCGCCGTCTGCCAGCGCGCAGGGTGGGCCGCTGGACTCGACTGCTGGACGTTTGCCGGCGCAGTTGCCGCAGCGTGATGCGCGGACAAGGGAGACTCGTTGATGAGCAACAAGACAATTTTCGGGTTGATCCTGGCCCTGGCCGTGATCGTGGTTGGCTGGAACAGTTTCTTCGTGGTCAGCCAGATCGAGCGGGGCATAGTGCTCCAGTTCGGTCGAGTGGTCAGCGATGATCTGCAGCCTGGTTTGCACTTCAAGCTGCCATTCGTACAGGAGGCCAAGAAGTTCGACGGTCGTCTGCTCACCCTGGATACGACCACCCAGCGTTACCTGACGCTGGAGAAAAAGGCATTGATGGTCGACTCTTATGCCAAGTGGCGGATCGCCAACGTGCAGCGCTTCTATACCGCGACTTCCGGCATGCGCACCCTGGCGGAAGAGCGTCTGTCGCGTCAGCTGGAATCCGGTCTGCGCAACGAAGTGGCACGCCGTACGCTGCATGAGGTGGTTTCCGGAGAGCGTGATCAGCTGATGGCCGATATCACCCAGGTACTCAACGCCAATGCCCAGCGTGAGTTGGGGATCGAAGTGCTGGACGTGCGGGTCAAGGCCATCGACCTTCCTCGCGAGGTAAACCGCAGCGTATTCGAGCGGATGAGCACCGAGCGTGAGCGTGAGGCGCGCGAACACCGGGCCAAGGGTCGTGAGCTGGGTGAGGGTATCCGCGCCGACGCTGACCGGCAGCACCGAGTGATTCTGGCGGAAGCCTTCCGTGAGGCCGAACAGATTCGTGGTGACGGCGACGCTCAGGCCGCCGCAATCTACGCCCAGGCGTACAATCAGGATCCGGAGTTCTACTCTTTCGTGCGCAGTTTGCAGGCTTATCGTGAAAGCTTCGCCAGCCGTTCCGATCTGCTGGTACTGGATCCGGAAAGCGAGTTTTTCCGCTACATGCAGGGTGGTCAGCGCCGCTGATGTCCCTCTCGGTCACACCCGTCGTCGTTGGCGGGTGTGACTGGTAAAAAACGTGGTACAATCGCGCAGCCGGGGCTTCCCGGCTTTTTTGTGACCGCAATGTCGGTCTTCATGTCTGCCGGACGCTGCTCCCCCCGCGAGATGGCGCAGGCAGGCCGCGAATCCATCGCGAGAGTAGAAGGTTTCAAGAATGTCTACTGTTGATCGTTGGCTGCTGCCGGACGGTATCGAAGAGGTGCTTCCGGACGAGGCTGCCCGCATCGAAGCAGCGCGCCGAATGCTGCTGGATCTCTTCGCCAGCTGGGGCTATGACCTGGTCATTACGCCGCACATCGAATATCTCGAGTCGCTATTGACTGGCGCAGGGCATGATCTGGAGCTGCAGACCTTCAAGATGACCGACCAGTTGTCCGGTCGCATGCTCGGTCTGAGGGCCGATATCACTCCGCAGGTCGCGCGGATCGACGCGCATACCCTGGGTTCCGAAGGGCCTTGTCGCCTATCGTACTGTGGCAGTGTCCTGCACACCCGTCCGCGGCCGCTCTCCACGTCTCGCAGCCTGATTCAGTTGGGTGCGGAACTTTACGGCGATGCGTCTACCGCGAGTGATCTGGAAATCATATCGCTGATGCTCGAAACGCTGCTGGTCTGTGGGGTCAGTGGCATGCATCTGGATATCGGCCATGTCGGCGTTTATCGCCCGCTGGTGCACGCAGCGGGTCTCGACAGCGAGACAGAAGGCGCCCTGTTTGATGCCCTGCAGCGCAAGGCTGGTGACGAGGTGATGTCGATTCTCGCGCCACTTGGCGAGCTTGCCGAGGCGCGCATGCTGGCCAGTCTGGCACAGCTGTCCGGCGGGATCGAGGTGCTGGAGCAGGCACACATGCTGCTCGATGGAGCGCCCGAGGCGGTGATGGCGGCACTGGATGACCTGCAGGATCTTGCTGCTGCGCTACAGGCGCGGTATCCGCAGATTCCCCTGTACTTCGATCTGGGCGAGCTGCGCGGCTATCATTATCACACCGGTATTTCCTTCGCGGTGTTCGTTCCCGAGATGGGGCAGAGCATCGCCCAGGGAGGGCGCTATGACGACATTGGCCGGGATTTTGGAAGAGCGCGCCCGGCTACCGGTTTTTCCACCGACCTGCGGTTGCTGGTGGAGCGGGGCAGCATTGGCGCGCCGAATCGACCAGCTGTCTGGGCTCCTTTTTCGGCCGAGCCGGGCCTGCACGCCGCGGTGCAGTCGTTGCGTCGTGAGGGACACCGCGTTATAGCCGCGCTGCCGGGCCAGCAGGATCTGGATGCGCTGAGCCATGGCTGCAGTCGAATCCTGCGTCTTGTCGACGGGACCTGGCAGGTCTGCGAACTGAATTTCTGATTATGCGGCCTTATGGCCGCTGCACAACGAGCGAGGCTGAAGCTGAACATGGGTAAGAACGTTGTCATCCTTGGCACCCAATGGGGTGATGAAGGCAAGGGCAAGATAGTCGACCTGCTGACCGATCAGGTTGCAGCAGTCGTACGCTATCAGGGCGGGCACAACGCGGGTCACACGCTGGTGATCGACGGCGAAAAGACCGTGCTGCACCTGATCCCTTCCGGGATTCTGCGTGACAACGTCACCTGTTTCATCGGAAACGGCGTTGTGCTGTCGCCCGAGGCGCTGCTGAAGGAGCTCACGCAGCTCGAAAGCAAGGGTGTGCCGGTGCGGGATCGGCTGCGCATCAGTCCGGCCTGCCCCTTGATCCTTCCTTATCATGTAGCCCTTGACCAGGCACGAGAAAAGGCTCGCGGCGAAGCCAAGATCGGCACCACGGGTCGGGGTATCGGGCCGGCCTATGAGGACAAGGTATCCCGTCGAGGGCTGCGTGTCGCGGATCTGTTCCATCGCGAGCGTTTCGCTGCCAAGCTGGGTGAAGTGCTGGATTACCATAACTTCGCTCTGCAGCATTATTACAAGGTCGATCCGGTAGATTTCCAGAAGACCCTGGATGAGGCCATGGGCTATGCGGAATGGCTTGAGCCGTTGATGACCGATGTCACTGCTCGCCTCCATGAGCTGCGCCGTGAGGGCGCCAACATCATGTTCGAGGGTGCTCAGGGTTCGCTGCTCGACATCGATCACGGTACCTATCCCTTCGTGACCAGTTCCAACACCACCGCAGGCGGTACGGCGACCGGCTCGGGATTCGGGCCATTGTTCCTCGATTACGTTCTGGGGATCACCAAGGCCTATACCACCCGCGTAGGTTCGGGCCCGTTCCCGACCGAGCTGTTCGATGCGGTCGGTGCGCGATTGGCCGAGCGTGGCCACGAGTTTGGCTCCACCACCGGGCGAGCGCGTCGCTGTGGCTGGTTCGATGCAGTCATCCTTCGCCGGGCAATCGAGATCAACAGTATCAGTGGTCTTTGCCTGACCAAGCTCGACGTGCTCGACGGTCTGGATGTAATCAAGATCTGTGTCGGTTATCGCAATGACGCAGGCGCAGTAATCGAAGCGCCCACTGACGCCGACAGCTACATTGGTCTGGAGCCGGTCTATATCGAAGTGCCCGGCTGGCATGAATCGACCCTCGGAATCAAGCGTCTCGAGGATCTGCCTGCCAACGCCCAGGCCTATATCGCCAAGGTAGAGGAACTAGTGGGTGCGCCCATTGACATCATTTCCACCGGCCCTGACCGGAATGAAACCATCATTCTGAGAAAGGTATTCTAGGCAGAAGAGGCGCCCTTCGAGGCGCCTTTTTTGTGCGCGTGGTTCAAGTGGTGAGAACAGGAGCTGGCTCAGGACGGATTTCAGTCCGTCACGGAAAATGTAAGTGCTAGAGAATTTGATGGGGGTGTACCGAAAGGAATCTTGCGTTAGCGCGGCAGTTGCGCGCTTGAGAAATGGTGCCCAGGAGAAGACTCGAACTTCCACGGCCGTAAGGCCACCAGCACCTGAAGCTGGCGTGTCTACCAATTTCACCACCTGGGCGTATCAACAACAACGAGTGCTATGATGAACCTGTGGTTCGTCGTTGCCAACCGTTGTTGTGTTGACGGCGCGAATAATACGAAGCTGCCCGATGCTTGTAAACCCCTGTTTGCAAAAAAAATTCACCAGGCAGCGGAAACAGGTGCAAGTCACGCGGATTCGCGGTTCAATAGAGCCCTATGACGAAAAAGACCAAATCCCAAGCCTCGGCGCCTGCGCCGAGCAACGCAACACGCAGCAGTTCCGCCGACACCACCTGGGTCGACCTTGACCCCGAAGCTCGGCGCGAAGCGGAAAAATACGAAAATCCAATCCCCAGTCGGGAGCTGATTCTTCGGCTGCTGGAAGAGCGCGGCGCGCCTGCGACCCGAGCCCAGCTGCAGAGCGAATTCGGTCTCGACGGCGAGGAATCCATTGAAGCCCTGCGGCGCCGGTTGCGTGCCATGGAGCGCGATGGGCAGCTCATCTATACCCGCCGTGGCGCATATGCGCCGGTGGACAAGCTCGACCTCATCCGCGGTCGCGTGCTGGGTCATCGGGATGGCTTCGGCTTCCTGGTCCCGGAGAACGGTGGTGAAGATTTGTTCCTCAGTCCGGCGCAGATGCGTCTGGTCTTCGACGGCGACCGGGCGTTGGCCCGGATTACCGGCGTGGACCGGCGCGGGCGCAGCGAAGGCGCCATCGTCGAGGTGATCGAGCGCGCCCACGAAATGCTGGTGGGGCGTTATTACGTGGAAAACGGCATCGGCTTCGTGGTCGCCGATAACGCAAAGATCAATCATGAAGTGCTGATTCCACCCGGTGCCGATGGTGGCGCAAAGCCTGGCCAGTATGCAGAGGTGCGTATCACCCAGTGGCCTGGCGTGCATCGTCAGGCGCAGGGTGAAATCATCGAGGTGGTCGGCGACTACATGGCCCCCGGTATCGAGATCGAGGTGGCGCTGCGCAGCTACGATATCCCCAGCGTTTGGCCCCAGGAGGTACTCGACGAGGCCGCTCGACTGAAGGATTACGTGGATGAGAAGGACAAGGCCAAGCGAGTCGACCTGCGTCACCTGCCTTTGGTGACCATCGACGGCGAGGACGCGCGGGACTTCGATGATGCAATCTTCTGCGAGCCCTACAAGGCCAGTGGCTGGAGACTGTTCTCCGGTGGCTGGAAGCTGTATGTGGCGATTGCGGACGTTTCGCATTACGTCCCGCTGGGTTCTGAGCTCGACAAGGAGGCTGAACTGCGCGGCACGTCGGTATATTTCCCCAGTGAAGTCGTCCCGATGCTGCCAGAAGCCATTTCCAACGGTCTGTGCTCGCTGATGCCCGAGGTCGATCGGCTGGCGATGGTCTGTGAGATGACGGTCTCCAAGAGCGGCGAACTGACCGACTTCCAGTTCTACGAAGCGGTAATTCATTCCCATGCCCGGCTGACCTACAACAAGGTCTCCGCCATGCTGGAGAGCCCTCGCAGCAAGGAGGGCAAGGCGCTCTGTGATCAGTACGCCGAAGTCCTGCCGCACCTGAAGAATCTTTACGAGCTCTACAAGGCACTGGCCAAGGCCCGACAGGGACGCGGGGCGATTGACTTCGAAACCACCGAAACCCGCATCATCTTCGGCGAGAACCGCAAGATCGCAGAGATTCGTCCGACGACGCGCAACGACGCGCACAAGATCGTCGAAGAGTGCATGCTTTGCGCAAATGTAGCGACAGCGCGCTTCATGCAGGAGCTGGAAATCCCTTCCCTGTACCGGGTGCATGATGCCCCGCAGCCGGAGAAGGTCGAACGGCTTCGGCAGTTCCTCGGTGCCTTGGGGCTGTCGCTGACCCGCAAGAAAGGCGACCCCACCCCCGAGGACTATAGCGCGGTGCTGCAGAAGATTCAGGGCCGGCCCGACGCCCAGCTGATCCAGACGGTGATGCTGCGCTCGCTCAGCCAGGCGGTTTACAGTCCTGACAATGCCGGGCACTTCGGCCTGAACTACGAGGCCTATACCCATTTCACCTCGCCAATCCGGCGCTATCCGGACCTGCTGGTACACCGGGCGATTCGCAGTGTCATTCGGTCTCGTCGCAAGACTGATCGCGTGCGCCGGTGTTCCGCCGGCGTACTCCCGAAGAACGCCATCTATCCCTATGATCATCAGGCGCTCGAACGTCTTGGTCAGCAATGCTCGCAGAATGAGCGCCGCGCCGACGAGGCGACCCGGGATGTAGTGAGTTGGCTCAAGTGCGAATTCATGCAGGACCGCGTGGGCGAGAGTTTCGATGGGCTGGTCACGGCGGTAACCGGATTCGGGCTGTTCGTCGAGCTGACCGATATTTACGTCGAAGGTCTGGTGCACATCACTGCCTTGCCGGCGGATTACTATAACTTCGATGCGGTGCATCATCGTCTGACAGGCGAGCGCTCGGGCCGCAGTTTCCGCCTGGGTGATCAGGTTCGGGTCCAGGTGGCGCGCGTCGATCTCGATGATCGCAAGATCGATTTCGAGATGTCCCGCGAGGCGATACCGGCAGGATCCCAGATCGAGGCCAGCCGCGCCGTGCGGGAAAAGCTGCTCAGTGAGGCGCGCGCCGCGTCGAGCGCCGGTGACCGCAAGGGCAGCGGGCGCAAGTCCGGCAAGCCCCGGTCCAAGGCCGCGGAGGCGCCACGCAGTGCCAAGGGGAGCGCCAGCAAGCCGAAGGGCCGCGGCAAGAGCACGGCGCCGGCCAAGGGTCGTGCCCCTGGCGCAAGCCAGCCGCCGGGCGATCTGAAGCCGCCGCGCAAGCGAAAGGCGCGGACGGAGTAGGCTGATGAGTGACAAGGAGCTGGTATTCGGTCTGCACGCAGTGCAGGCATTGCTCGATCGCGCGCCGAAGCGCGTGCGTCGGCTGTTGCTCGCCCGCGGCCGGGTCGATCAGCGAGTTCAGGGTCTGCTCGACAACGCAGCAGTACTGGGAATCGTTCAGGAGCGGGTGACCCCGGAGGAGCTCGACCGACTCGCCGAGGGTGGCGTGCACCAGGGTGTAGTCGCCGAGGTGACGGCCAGTCAGTTGTGGTCGGAAGACATGTTGGGCCATCTGCTCGATCGCCTAGATGGCACGCCCCTGCTGCTGGTTCTGGATGGGGTAACCGATCCGCACAACCTTGGTGCCTGCCTGCGCAGTGCCGATGCTGCCGGTGCTCAGGCGGTCATTATCCCGCGTGATCGTTCGGCCAGCCTCACCCCAGTGGTGCGCAAGGTGGCCTGTGGCGCGGCGGAAACCGTTCCGCTGGTGGCGGTGACCAATCTTGCGCGCACGCTCAAGCAGCTTCAGCAGCGCGGGCTCTGGATAGTGGGGACGGCGGGAGAGGCCGAGCAGCTCCTTTACGACGTGGATCTCAAGGTGCCCAGCGTTATCGTGATGGGCGCCGAAGGCAGCGGCATGCGCAGGCTGACCCGAGAGCACTGTGACTTCCTTGCCAAGCTGCCGATGGCTGGCGGAGTGAGCAGTCTCAATGTCTCGGTCGCCGCGGGCGTCTGTCTGTTCGAGGCCGTGCGTCAGCGTCAGGCTGGCTGATCTTCTCTGTCGCTGGCCAGAAACTCACCATTTATCTTGCCTGAGCGGGGCGCCTTCACTAGAATGGCCGCCCCAAACTCAAGTTCTACTCCTTGCCAGACCATTTGGGTGGCTGGCTATAACCCGTAAGGAGCACGCATGCGTCATTACGAAATCGTATTTCTGGTTCACCCGGACCAGAGTGAGCAGGTCGGCGCGATGGTTGAGCGCTACACCAAACTCATCGAAGAAGACGGCGGCAAGATTCACCGTCTCGAAGATTGGGGCCGCCGCCAGCTGGCCTACCCGATCGACAAGATCCACAAAGCGCATTACATCATGCTCAACGTGGAGTGCAGCGCCAAGGCTCTGGAAGAGCTGACCGAGAACTTCCGTTACAACGATGCCGTGATTCGCAACATGGTCATCCGCCGTGACGAAGCAATCACCGAGCAGTCCGACATGCTCAAGCCTGAAGACTCCGGTCGTGGCGAGCGTCGTGAGCGCCGTGAGCGCAGCGAAGAAACCGAGTCGGACAACGATGCTGACAGCAGCAACGATTCCGACGACGGCGACGACGAGTAAGTCTTTCCGGTCCCATTTCCAGTATCCAAGGAGACGCTGCCATGGCACGTTTTTTCCGTCGTAGAAAGTTCTGCCGCTTCACTGCAGAAAATGTAAAAGAGATCGATTACAAGGATCTCAATACCCTGAAGGCCTATATCACTGAAACCGGCAAGATCGTTCCCAGCCGGATCACCGGTACCAAGGCCAAATACCAGCGTCAGCTGGCCGTTGCCATCAAGCGCGCCCGCTACCTGGCTCTGCTACCCTTCACCGACAGTCACGGTCGCTGATCAGGTAGCTGAACAACTGTAACCAGGAACTGATCCGGAATGCGTGGGCTGGCTGAATACATCATGCGCGGGAGCAAGGAGGCCACCCTGGTGGTCGCTCTCGCCGCAGCCATCCCTTTGCTGTTCTGGGTCAGCGCCGCGGCCCTGGCGCTGGTGATTCTGCGCCGTGGGCTGAATGATGCCTTGTCCGTTCTCGTCTGGGGCGTGCTTCCGGCACTGGCCTGGGCGGCGATGGGCGATCCGACGCCGCTGCTGGTTATCCTTGGCAGCGCCGGGCTGGCGGTGATTCTGCGTGAATCCGGTCAGTGGTCAAAGGTTATGCTCCTGACGGTGCCGCTCGGGGTGGCTTACGCCCTGTTGCTGCTGACCGTGCATAACGAGCAACTGATGGCCTTGGCTGGACAGATTCGCGAGATGTTGCCGCAGATGCTTTCCGGTGTGGAGGGTGGAGCGGACACTGCGGTGCTGGCTCGTCTCGAGGCGTTGCTGGTCCCGATTCTGGGCGGGCTGCTGGGGTCGGTACACGTGCTGATGGTGCTGGTTTGCCTGATGCTCGGTCGCTCATGGCAGGCTCGGCTGTACAATCCGGGTGGTTTTCGGCAGGAGTTCCATGCCCTGCGCTTGTCGCCTCTGGTGGCCGGTGGGTTGTTGCTGCTGACTCTGCTTGGCCCGCAATGGACGCAGTTGGCGTTACTGTCGCCGGTTGCCAGTGTGCCGCTGCTGATCGCGGGGCTGGCACTGGTACATGGCGTGGTAGGCATCAAGAATCTCGGTGCGGTGTGGCTGGTAGCCTTTTACGTGTTATTCGTGTTCATGGCCCAGTTCGCGTATCCCCTGGTTATGTTTTTGGCATTTGTAGACAGTCTGTTCGATTTTCGTTCCCGTATGCGGCCGAGCTCTGGCCCGACGGATGGCGACTCGAACGGCCACGGTTGAATTTCAAGAGGTCATCGCAATGGAAGTTATCCTGCTCGAAAAGATCGCGAATCTGGGTAACCTGGGCGACAAGGTCGCCGTTAAAGCTGGTTATGCTCGCAATTTTCTGTTCCCGTTCGGCAAGGCTACTGTAGCCAATGCCGCAAACATCGAAGCCTTTGAAGCGCGTCGCGCCGAATTGGAAAAAGTGGCTGCGGAGAAGAAGTCCGAAGCTGAAGCTCGCGCTGCCAAGCTGGCTGAGCTGACCGTGACCATCACGGCCAACGCCGGTGAAGAAGGCAAGCTGTTCGGTTCGATCGGTACCCGTGACATCGCCGAGGCAGTTTCAGCCGCTGGCGTTGAAGTGGAGAAGAGCGAAGTACGTCTGCCGGAAGGCCCCCTGCGCAACGTTGGCGAATTCGAAATCGATCTGCACCTGCATACCGATGTCGAAGCCACCATCAAGCTGGTGGTTGTCGCCGGCTAAGCCGGATCTGACCGCTTAGGCGGAGAGTCAGTCGGTCGCGCGCTACGCGTGGCATGGTGAACTCGCCTGCCTTTGCAGTTAGACTTGTCAACACGGCGCATGCCTCGGGTATGCGCCGTGTTGTCTTTTCTGCCTTTGCTGTCCAGAGCCCCTGTCCCATGAACGAGTCCTTATACATCGACAAGCCGGAACTCGATCTTCAGACCACTGCGCTGAAAATCCCGCCCCATTCTATCGAGGCCGAACAGGCCGTGCTCGGTGGTGTGATGCTGGAAAACACCGCCTGGGAGCGGATTTCCGAGCTGGTCAGCGAAGCGGATTTCTATCGGCATGATCACCGGTTGATCTTCCGCGCACTGGTACGTCTGGCCGGGCGCAACCAACCGTTCGACGTGGTAACGCTTGCCGAAGATCTGGATCGCGAAGGGCTGATCGACCAAGTGGGTGGCCTGGCCTACCTTGGCCAACTCGCCAAGAATACCCCGTCGGCAGCCAATATCAGTGCCTACGCCGCGATCATTCGTGAGCGAGCCACGCTGCGCCAGCTGATCAGTATCAGCTCGGAAATTGCCGACACCGCCTTCAGCCCCAAGGGCATGCAGGCCACCGAAGTGCTCGACGAAGCCGAGCGCAAGATTTTCGCGATTGCCGAAAGCCGCCCCAAGACCGGCGGCCCGGAGTCGGTCAATACGCTGCTGACCAAGGCCATTGACCGCATCGACACGCTGTTCAACAGCGACGGCGCTATTACCGGCCTCTCTACCGGCTTCACCGATCTGGATGAAATGACCTCTGGCTTGCAGCCAGCCGACCTGATCATCGTCGCTGGCCGTCCTTCCATGGGCAAGACCACCTTTGCGATGAACCTCGTCGAGAACGCGGTTCTGCGCAGCGAGAAGGCGGTCCTGGTATTCTCGCTGGAGATGCCGGGCGACTCGCTGATCATGCGTATGTTGTCTTCGCTGGGCCGTATCGACCAGACCAAGGTCCGTTCCGGCCGTCTGGATGACGAGGACTGGCCGCGGCTGACATCGGCGGTCAACCTGCTCAACGATCGCAAGCTCTTCATCGACGACACCGCTGGCCTGTCACCTACGGAAATGCGCGCCCGCGCCCGCCGGGTGGTACGTGAACACGGCGATCTGGCGCTGATCATGATCGACTACCTGCAGCTGATGCGCATCGGTGGCGGCGGGTCGGAAAACCGTACCAACGAGATCTCGGAAATCTCCCGCTCGCTCAAGGCCCTGGCCAAGGAATTCAACGCGCCGGTAGTGGCGTTGTCACAGCTCAACCGCTCGCTGGAGCAGCGGCCGAACAAGCGACCGATCAACTCCGACCTTCGGGAGTCCGGCGCGATCGAGCAGGACGCCG
>JAUVYN010000156.1 GCA_030603065.1 Pseudomonas sp. | reverse complement strand
GCATCGAGCAGTACGACACGGCGCCCCATGCCCGCCAGAGCCAGGCTGAGATTGACCGAGACATTGGTCTTGCCGATCCCGCCCTTGCCGCCGGTGACCGCGATAACCTGAACCGGATTTTTGGCCATCTGAATGAATTACCTTGTTGAATTGTTCGATTAGCTGGCGCGCTGCGTATGCAGTATACCGGCGAATACATCGGCCATGGCCTGATCGGCCGGCGCTTCGTTACCGGCCATGCTTACCGCTCTGCTCACCAGTTGGTGACCCACTGCCCGGCTGATGTCGTCCGGAATTCGCTGGCCATCTGCCAGATAGGCTACCGGCAAACCCTGTTCCATAGCCAGACCCAGCGCTTCGCCAAGGGTGGCAGCCTCATCGACCTTGGTCAGGATGCAGCCGGAGAGCCCACAGGCACGATAGGTATGGAAGGCCGACTTGAGCACGCGATGCTGACTGGTTGCCGCCAGCACAAGCATGTTGCGTACTCTGCGGCCCTGGGCAGCCAGCTCGGCCAACTGGCCACGCAGTTGTGGGTCCTGCGCCTGCATCCCGGCGGTATCCACCAACACCAGACGCTTGCCGCCGAATTCGTCCAGCACCGAGGCCAGGGTGTTCTGCTCGTCGACTACTCGTACCGGCACATTGAGGATGCGACCCAGCGTACGCAGCTGTTCGTGCGCGCCGATCCGGAAGGTGTCCATGGTCACCAACGCCACATGCTGACTGCCGTGCTTGAGCACGTAACGGGCAGCCAGTTTGCCAAGGGTGGTGGTCTTGCCGGCACCGGTCGGACCAACCAGCGCAATCACACCGCCCTGCTCGATCGGCTCTTCGCGGATGACCGGGATGCTTTGCGCCAGGTGCGCCAACAGTAGACGCCAAGCCTGACGAACGTCCTGAACTTCGCTGACCTTGGCCAGCAACTGCTTGCAGAGATCGGCCGGCAGGCCGATCTGCGTCAGGCGACGCCAGAGACTGGCCTGACGCGGCTGGTGCTGATTGAGCTGTCCCCATGCCAGGCTGCCGAGCTGCGCCTCGAGCATCTCGCGCAGGCCGGCGAGCTCTGCGCGCATGGCGCCGAGTCCCGCATCACTCGCGGGACTGACGGGATTGGCAGCCAGTACTGCCGGCTGAGCTACCGCGGCGGGCGGTGTGGAGCGCTCGTCCTGGAGACGCGCGAGCAGCTGCTCGGCGACCGGCGAACCCTCCTCTGCCGCCTGGCGCAGGGTCTCGCCAAAGAGCTGGCGATTGACCTGGGGAGCGCCCGGTGAGCGCTCACCGGCATCCAGCTGCGCACGGGCATTGAGTATCTTTTCCTGGGTCTTGCGCAGTTCCTGGCTGAGGCCCGGGGTGGGAGGAGTCAGGCGTGGCGCTTCGTAATCGAGCGCCGCGGTCAGTTCGACGCCGCCAACAACCCGACGGTTGCCGATGATCGAAGCGTCCGCACCCAGCTCATCACGGACCAGCTTCATCGCCTGGCGCATGTCGGCGGCAAAGAAACGTTTGACTTTCATGACTGACCTCACCTTGGTTAGTGCTCGACCTTACTGCTGGCCGACCGTGGCAACTATGGTTACCTGCTTGCTGTCCGGGATCTCCTGGTAGGAGAGCACGTGGGCACCGGGAGCGGCGTAGCGAACGAACTTGGCCATCATGCCGCGTATCGGTCCGGCTACCAGCAAGATTGCCGGCTTGCCCTGCAGCTCCTGCCGCTGAACCGCATCGGCCAGCGAGCGCTGCAGCTTTTCCGCCATCCCAGGCTCCAGCATGACGCCATCATCTGCGCCCTGCCCGGCCTTCTGTACGCTCTGAAGCAATATCTGTTCCAACCTCGGGTCGAGGGTGATCACGGGGAGCTCGGAGTCAAGCCCGACGATGCTTTGCACGATGGAGCGGGACAGCGCGATGCGCACGGCCGCAATCAGCGCGCCGGGATCTTGACTCCGCCCTGCCGCATTGGCGATGGCTTCGGCAATGGTCCGAATATCACGCACGGGCACTTGCTCCTGCAGCAGCCCCTGCAGAACCTTGAGCAGTCCGGACAGGGTGATCATCCCGGGCACCAGCTCTTCGGCCAGCTTGGGCGAGCTCTTGGCCAGCACCTGCATTAGCTGCTGGACCTCTTCATGGCCGATCATCTCGTGGGCATGCTTGTGCAGGATCTGGTTGAGATGGGTCGCCACTACCGTACTGGCGTCGACCACCGTATAACCGAGCGACTGGGCCTGGTCCTTCTGCATCGGCTCGATCCATACCGCGTCCAGACCAAACGCCGGGTCCTTTCCGGGCAGACCGCGTATCTCGCCAAAAACCTGACCCGGATTGATCGCCAGCTCGCGATCCGGGTAGACCTCGGCTTCGGCTACCCCAACGCCCATCAACGTTACCCGGTAGGCATTGGGTGCGAGATCCAGATTGTCGCGAATGTGTACCGAGGGCATCAGGAACCCGAGATCCTGGGACAGCTTCTTGCGGACACCCTTGATCCGCGCGAGCAACTGCCCGCCCTGGTTGCGGTCGACCAGCGGAATCAGCCGATAACCGACCTCCAGCCCGACCATGTCGACCGGGGTGACGTCATCCCAGCCCAGTTCACGGACCTCCGGGCTCTTTACTGCGGGGAGCTGCGCCGCCTGCTCCGCCGCTACCGCCTCGGCCGCCTTCACCTTCTGCTTCTGGGCGATCCAGTAGGCGCCACCGGCAGCCAGGGCACCCAGGCTCAGGAAGGAAAAGTGCGGCATGCCGGGAATCAGGCCCATCAGAATCAGGATGGCTGCGGCAATCGCCAATGCCTTGGGTGAAGCGAACATCTGGCGCTGGACCTGTTCACCCATGTCTTCGGAGGTAGAGACGCGAGTCACCATGATCGCGGCGGCGGTGGACAGCAGCAGCGAAGGAATCTGCGCCACCAGACCGTCACCGATGGTCAGCAGCACGTAGATGCGCCCGGCTTCGGTGAACGGCAGACCATGCTGCGCCATGCCGATCGCCAGACCGCCGATGACGTTGATCGCCAGAATCAGCAGGCCGGCAATCGCGTCCCCGCGCACGAACTTGCTGGCACCGTCCATCGAGCCATAGAAGTCGGCTTCCTGCGCGACTTCCAGGCGGCGACGCTTGGCCTCGGTCTGGTCGATCAGGCCGGCATTGAGATCGGCATCGATGGCCATCTGCTTGCCGGGCATTGCGTCCAGGGTGAAACGCGCGCTGACTTCCGAAATACGTCCCGCGCCCTTGGTGACCACCACGAAGTTGATGATCATGAGGATCGCAAAGACCACCAGACCGACGACGTAGTTGCCGCCGATCACCACTTCGCCGAAGGCCTGGATCACCTTGCCTGCGGCGTCTCCTCCCTCGTGCCCATACAGCAGAACGACCCGGGTCGAGGCCACGTTCAGCGCCAGACGCAGGAGGGTAGCCACCAGCAGGATGGTTGGAAACACGGCAAAATCGAGGGGACGCAGGGCGTAGGCGCAGACCAGCAGCACCACCAGTGCCAGAGCGATGTTGAAGGTGAACAGCACGTCCAGCAGGAACGGCGGCACCGGCAGCATCATCATGCCGAGCATCACCAGCAGCAGGATCGGGACTCCCAGACTGCCATGGCGCAGGCTGGCCAGGTTCGAGCCCATGTTGCGCATCAGTTCGCTTCGATCTACGGCCATGCCGGGGTGGTTCCTTTCCAAAAATTTGACGTTGAGCGTCTGTCTGCAGGGGCTTACGCAAGAAGCGTTCCAAAGTGCGTATCACTACCCAGAACCTCGGGTGAACCAAAGCCCTGTTTGTGGCGTCTTAACCTGTCGAGCAAGGTGCGTTCGTGGACTGCGAACGCGCCTTAAAGCCATGGCAGGCGGCCAGTCGAACTGGCTGAAACAGAGAAAGCAGATGCGCTTAATTTCAACCACCTTGATCATTGGTTTGGCGATGGGTCTCACCGGGTGCGGGATCGTGCCGGAACGCACCGGTACGCTGGCAGCAACCGGTGATTATGTCGGGGAACGTGTCACTGGCTTCCTCGACCGACTCAATTCCCGAGAAAGGGCGAGGGAGCAGGAAGTCGAGAGGCTGTTCAATCAGCCGCTGATCGACCCGCTTACCGCCTATCTGGAATCCAAGCCCAACGATCTTCGTTACGTTCCCCACCGCCAGCGCGTTGCGCGCGAGCGCGATCGGCGTTGCGAAAATATCGGCCAGCGTT
>JAUVYN010000092.1 GCA_030603065.1 Pseudomonas sp. | reverse complement strand
TTTCGGCAACGTGCTGGGCTCTTCAGGGTCGGTAATCCCGCTGTTTCGCGAGCAGATTCGCGACGGTGGGCCGGTCACGGTTACCCATCCGGAAATCAATCGCTACTTCATGACTATCCCGGAGGCGGCCCAACTGGTGATTCAGGCCGGGGCCCTGGGGCAGGGCGGCGATGTGTTCGTGCTGGATATGGGGGAGCCGGTCAACATTGTCGACCTGGCACGCAAGATGATCCTGCTGTCGGGGCTTTCGGTGCGTGATGAGAGCAATCCTGGCGGGGATATCGCCATTGTCTTCACTGGCTTGAGGCCAGGGGAGAAGCTCTACGAGGAGCTGCTGATCGGTGATAACCCAGAGCCGACGGTGCATTCGAAGATCTTCCGGGCCCGCGAAGATTTTCTGCCGTGGAATGAGCTGGTGCGTTTCCTCCGGATGCTTGATCGTGCCATTACCGATGAGGATTACGATGCCATGCGCAGCTTGCTTCAGCAGGCCGTGCACGGCTACGAGCCGGCCGACCCCATCGTCGATCCACTACATGCTCACCAGTTGCAAAGGGATGCATCCGGCAGGGTGATTTCTTCCTCCTAGCGTCACTACGATTATTGCCACTTGGCTGCAACCTCCGGCATTTGCTGCTGTCGAAGCGCTATCCATGTCATGTCGCAAGCCGTATCTGTGGAGAATCCTATGAAGGGAATTGTTCTGGCCGGAGGCTCTGGCACCCGGCTCTACCCAATCACCAAAGGCGTTTCCAAGCAATTGGTGCCGGTCTACGACAAGCCCATGGTGTACTACCCCATCTCCGCCCTGATGCTGGCAGGCATTCGCGAAATTCTGATTATCACCACCCCGGAGGACCAGGCCAGCTTTCAGCGTTTGCTGGGGGACGGTCAGGAGATGGGGCTGCGTTTCGAATACGTGGAGCAGCCATCACCCGATGGGCTGGCCCAGGCGTTCATTCTCGGTGAAGAGTTCATTGGGGACGATGACGTCTGTCTGGTGCTGGGAGACAACATCTATTACGGGCACGGTCTGGCAGAGACTCTGGCCAATGCGGTAGATAATGCACGCAACCTCAAGGCTACTGTGTTCGGATACCGGGTGAACGATCCGGAGCGCTATGGCGTGGCCGAGTTCAACAAGTACGGGACCGTGGTCAGCCTGGAAGAAAAGCCGGCCAAACCAAAGTCGAATTACGCGGTGACCGGGCTGTATTTCTATCCGAACGACGTGGTGAAGAAGGCGAAACAGGTGCGGCCATCCGCCCGTGGCGAGCTGGAGATCACTACCCTGAACCAGATGTATCTGGAAGAAGGGCGCCTGAAGGTCGAGCTGCTGGGGCGTGGCTATGCCTGGCTCGACACCGGTACCCACGAGAGCCTACTGGAAGCCTCGCAATTCATCGAGGTGATTGAAAAACGTCAGGGATTGAAGGTGGCCTGTCTGGAAGAGATCGCTTTCGAGATGGGTTACATCGATAAAGGACAGCTGCTTGAGCTGGCGCGCCCCCTGGCGAAGAACCAGTACGGTCAATATCTGATCAAGCGAGCTGAAGAGGTAAAACGCGTTGATATACACCCCGCAGACGATTCCCGACGTAATACTGCTGCAGCCGAAGGTGCACGGCGATCAACGGGGGTATTTCCTCGAGACCTTTCGGAAGGATCTGTTCTTCGACGCCGTGGGGTATGAGGTCCAGTTCGTTCAGGACAACGAGTCTTGTTCGTCCAGAGGCGTCTTGCGCGGACTGCATTATCAGCTGCCGCCCCATGCGCAGAGCAAGCTGGTACGTGTGATCAAGGGCGCGGTGCTCGACGTGGCGGTGGATATTCGCCAGGGCAGTCCAACCTTCGGCAAGCATGTGGCGGTGGAGCTGAGCGAAGAGAACAAGGCGCAGTTGTTCGTACCCCGCGGATTTGCTCATGGCTTCGTTGTACTGAGTGATGAGGCGATCTTTTCCTACAAGGTGGACGCTTACTACTCCCCTGAGTGCGACCGTGGGCTGGCATGGAACGACCCGGCCCTTGGGATCGACTGGCGTCTCCCGGAAAGCGAGATTCGACTTTCGGCCAAGGATCAGCAACAACCCCTGCTGGCGCAGCTGACGGAAGGATTCGATTATGGCGTCGACTACTATGCGTGAAAGAGTGCTGGTGATTGGTTGCAATGGTCAGCTGGGCCAGAGTATGCGCCTGGTTGCTGAATCCTTCCCGCAGCTCGACTGCGTATTCGCGGACCGTGAGCAGCTGGATCTGACCGACCTGGAGCGTATACCGCACTACCTGCGAGAAATCGCGCCGCGCTTCATCGTGAACTGCGCGGCATACACTGCGGTGGACAAGGCCGAATCGGAGCGCGAGCAAGCTGATCTGATCAATCATCGGGCGGTGGCTGCACTCGCGCGCGGTGCTGTGGAACTTGGCGCCTGCCTGGTGCATGTGAGCACCGACTATGTCTTCGACGGTTGTCATTATCGGCCTTACCCCGAGGATCACCCCACCGCTCCGGTCAATTTCTATGGCGAGAGCAAGCTGCGCGGAGAGCAGGCGATTCGTGAGTCCGGTGCTTCCAGCCTGATCATCCGGACCAGCTGGGTGTATTCGGAGTATGGCGGCAATTTCGTCAAGACCATGCTGCGTCTTGGCGCCGAGCGAGCGCAGCTTACCGTGATCGACGATCAGGTTGGTTCGCCCACCTATGCGCCGGACCTGGCGCGCATGATCTGCATCCTGATCGGGCAGTATCCGGCCCTGCAGCAGGATGAACGAGCCGGGAACTGTACGCTGCTGCATTTCAGCAACGAAGGTGTTTGCAGCTGGTTCGACTTCGCCACCGAGATCATGCAGCTGGCAGGGCTGCCCTGCGAAGTGAAACCGATCGCGACCGAAGACTACCCGACCCCGGCACGCCGCCCGCATTACAGCGTGCTGAGCAAGGCGCGGATTCGCTGGTTCAGCGGCGCGACCATCCCCCATTGGAGACATTCGCTGCAGCTTTGCGTGCGAAACCTCAAAGGAAGCATTTGATGTCCAGGATTCTCGTCACCGGTGGAGCCGGATTCATCGGCTCCGCCGTCATTCGCCACCTTCTGAACGATACCCGACACGAGGTCATCAACCTCGACAAGCTGACTTATGCGGGTAATCTGGAGTCGCTGCTGCAGGTCACCGAGGATCCGCGTTATCGCTTCGAGCAGGTGGATATCTGCGATGCCGAGAATGTGGCCAGGGTGTTTGAGCAGCATCAGCCGGATATCGTCATGCACCTGGCCGCCGAATCCCACGTGGACCGTTCCATCGACGGTCCGGGGGAATTCATCCAGACCAATGTAGTAGGCACCTATACGCTGCTTGACCAGGCGCGGCGGTATTTTCAGACGCTGGACGACGCCCGGCGCGAGGCCTTTCGCTTCCATCATGTTTCGACCGATGAGGTCTATGGCGACCTTCCGCATCCGGACGAGCAGTCCGGAGAGCTGCCGCTGTTCACCGAACGGACGCCCTATGCGCCCAGCTCACCCTATTCGGCGAGCAAGGCTGCATCGGATCATCTGGTGCGGGCCTGGAACCGAACCTATCGCCTGCCGGTGGTGGTCACCAACTGTTCCAACAACTATGGCCCCTATCACTTCCCGGAAAAGCTCATTCCGCTGATGATCCTCAACGCGCTGGAGGGCAAGGCGCTGCCGGTGTATGGCAAGGGCAACCAGATCCGCGACTGGCTGTACGTCGAGGATCACGCCCGGGCGCTGGTGCTGGTGGCGACCCAGGGGAAGATCGGCGAGACCTACAACATTGGTGGACATAACGAAAAGCAGAACATCGAGGTAGTGCAGACCCTGTGCGATCTGCTGGATGAGCTGGCCCCGCGCAGAGGCGGAAGTTACCGCGAGCTGATCAGTTCGGTACCCGACCGTCCCGGCCACGACATGCGCTATGCGATCGACGCCGGCAAGATCCAGCGTGAGCTGGGGTGGACGCCACAGGAAACCTTCGAGTCCGGTCTGCGCAAGACGGTGCAGTGGTATCTGGACAATCTGGAGTGGTGCCGGCGGGTGCAGGACGGCACCTATCAGCGGGAGCGGCTGGGGGGGACAGCGTAAGGATGCGCGACTTTTCGATATCCCCCATTCATCTGGCTTCGGACTGCTGGAGACAGAAACGACTGATCTACAACCTTTCCAAGCGTGAGGTGGTCGGGCGTTATCGTGGGTCTCTGGTGGGGATTTTCTGGTCGTTCCTCAACCCGTTGTTGATGCTGATCGTTTTCACCTTCGTGTTCGGGGAGATTTTCCAGGCGCGTTGGGGCGGTACGGAGGAGGCCGGTCCACTGGACTTTGCGGTTGCTCTGTTCGCCGGTCTTCTGCTGTTCAATTTTTTCTCCGAGTGTCTGTCGCGCGCTCCTGGACTGGTGATTGGCAACGCCAACTACGTAAAGAAGGTGGTGTTTCCGCTGGAAACCCTGGCCTTGGTAACCCTGGTCGCAGCGTTTTTTCATCTTGCTGCCGGTTACAGCATCCTGTTGGTGCTGCTGCTGTTTTCCGGGTGGGACCTGTCATGGCATGCCTTGCTTGTACCACTCATACTGGCACCCTTCGCTTTGCTGGTGCTGGGCCTCACCTGGGGCCTTTGCGCGCTCGGGGTATATCTGCGGGATATTGGGCAGCTCATTTCACCGGTGCTGACGGCGATGCTGTTTTTGTCACCGATCTTCTATCCGCTGGAAAGCGTGAACGAGCGGTTTCTATGGATATATCAGCTGAACCCGCTCACCTTCGTTATCGAACAGGTGCGCTCCTTGCTCCTACTCAATCAGTTGCCCGACTGGGCCGGCCTGATGGGTTACACGCTGCTCAGCCTGATCATGGGTTATGCCGGTTTCGCGGTCTTTCAGAAAACGCGTAAGGGATTCGCCGATGTGCTCTGACGTGGTGATCGAGGTTGCAGGGCTCAGCAAGTGCTACCTGATCTATGACCGGCCGCAGGACCGGCTGAAACAAATGCTGTTTCGCGGCCGTCGTCGGTTCTACAAGGAGTTCTGGGCGCTCAGGGATATCAATCTCAAGGTGCGTCGCGGGGAGACCATCGGCATCGTAGGGCGTAACGGCAGCGGTAAGTCGACACTTTTGCAGCTGATCTGTGGAACGCTGAATGCAACCGACGGCCAGATCAGGACCCATGGCAAGATCGCCGCTCTGCTCGAACTGGGTTCCGGGTTCAACCCCGAATTCACCGGCCGCGAGAACGTCTATATGGCCGGGTCCATCTACGGCTTAACCCGTCAGCAGATCGATGAGCGCTTCGATCAGATCACCCGCTTCGCCGACATAGGCGAGCACATCGACCAGCCGGTGAAAAGCTATTCCAGCGGCATGTACGTCCGCCTGGCCTTTGCCGTCATCGCCCACGTCGATGCGGACATCCTGATTATCGACGAGGCGCTAGCGGTGGGTGATGCGGTATTTGCGCAAAAGTGCATGCGCTTCATCCGTAGTTTTCGTGAGCATGGAACGCTGCTTTTCGTCAGTCATGATATGAGCTCGGTTCTGAATCTCTGCCAGCATGCCGTATGGCTTCACCAGGGCGAGTTACGGGACGTGGGGCCGGCGAAGGAGGTGGCAGAGAATTACCTGCAGTACACGCTGCAGGAGATCTACGGCGAAGACGCTGCCCTGGCTTCGGTGAAGGGGCAGGGTGCTGCACCAGCTGGCCAGCCAGCCGACCCGCAGCTAGACGCTGACGCGCAGGCTCTGGTGCTGAACTACGAAAGCCAGTTCGACAGCGCTTCCAACCTGACGGAAGCGAACGGCTGGAAGAGCGGCGCAGGCGAAATCGTCTCGGTAGAGCTCAGGAGCCACTCCGGAGATGCCTCAGGTGTACTGCGCGGGGGTGAGATCGTTCGCATGCATATCAGGGCGGTGGCCCATCAGGCGCTGGAGCGCCCTATCCTTGGGTTCCTGGTTCGGGATCGGCTGGGCCAGGACCTGTTCGGCGAGAACACGCTTCCTTTCACGCACCTGAATCCGCTGCCGGTCGAACCCGGCGAGGAGTTCGAAGCGACCTATAGCTTTCGACTCCCGATGCTGCCCAACGGGCAGTACGTGGTGATGGCATCGCTGGCGGACGGCGATCTGCACGATAACGTGCAGCATCACTGGTTGCACGATGCCCTGGTCCTGAATGTGTCATCCAGCAAGGTCCGGTGGGGCCTCGTTGGTGTTTCCTTTGAAGAAGTGGTCATGCAGAAAGCCTTATGAAAACCTTAGCGCAGCTCTACCAGCAGCATCAGGGAAAAGCCTCGGACAAGTGGTCGCTCTATCTGACCGAGTACGAGCGTCTGTTCGCGGTGTATCGCCATCAGCCGGTCAGGCTGCTGGAAATCGGTGTGCAGAACGGCGGGTCGCTGGAGCTGTGGAGCCAGTATTTCAAGCAGGCAGAGCGCCTGGTCGGCTGCGACATCAATCCGGACTGTAGCGTGTTGCGCTATGACGACCCGAGGATATCGGTAGTGGTGGGCGATGCCAACAGCGATGTGGCAGAGGCCGAGATCACAGGTCATTCCGACAATTTCGATCTGATCATTGACGACGGTTCGCATACTTCATCGGACATCGTGAAGTCGTTTGCACGCTATTTTCCGTACCTGCGCGAAGGCGGGCTCTTCGTCGCCGAGGATCTGCACTGCAGCTACTGGGAAGGCTTCGAAGGCGGCTTGTACGATCCCTATTCCTCGATCGCCTTCTTCAAGCGCCTTGCCGACGTGGTCAACCACCAGCACTGGGGTGTCCCATCGCAACGCAAGGCAGTACTGGAGGGGTTTTCGGAGCGCTACGGGATTGTTCTACCCGAAGACCTTCTGGCGACCGTCCATTCCATCCAGTTCATCAATTCGATCTGCGTGGTGCGCAAGGAAAGCCCCGAGCGCACTTTGCTGGGGCCTCGATACATCGCCGGGACACTGGAGGAGGTGGTTCCCGGGCACGACGTGCTGCAGGGGGCGCTGCTGGAAGCTCCCAGCCAGGAGAACAATCGCTGGTCGACCCTGAGCCGAGCGCCGGACGAGCTTTGGCTCAGCCAGCTCGAGCGCGTAGCGGCGGCGGAAGGTGAGGCGCAGGACGCTATGGATCTGGCGCGCGCAGCGGAGGGTGTGGTCAGTGATTACCATGCTCTTCACGTCGAGCTGAGACAGCAGGAGAAAACCGCGCGCTCTCTGCTGGAAGAAGTGGAAAAGCTGCAGCGCAGCATGGCCGAGAAGCAGGCGGAACTCGACCGCCTGCAGGCGGAAAACAACGCTTTGCTGACTTCCAGTTCCTGGCGCTTCTCTGCACCCTTGCGGTGGGCAGTGACAGGGGCACGCAAGGCGCATAGCGTGGCGCGACTGGCCCGGCCGGCGATCGAGAGCCAGGGCGGGCTGCGGCCGATGCTCCGAAAGGTCTGGACGGTTTATGACCGCGAGGGTCTCGAGGGAGTCAGGCAGCGGGTTCGACACCATCATGCAACTTCGAGCCAGCAGCATACCGCCGCGCAGGCGACTGCGTTACTTCCAGCGCCTGCCGAACCTGCGCTCGATCTGCTGGCTCGGCGTGTTCTGATCATCGCAGAGCTGAGCATTCCGCAGTGCACCAAATACCGGGTTACCCAGAAGGTCGAGATGCTTTCCAAGCTGGGTATAGATGCCACAGTTTGCAGGTGGAATGACTATGCGCAGTGTCTCGATATGCTTGCGACCCACACAGAGGTCATTTTCTATCGAGTGCCCGGATTCCCTTCGGTTCTTGATCTGATCGAGCAGGCGAAGCGACTGAAACTGCCGACCTTCTGGGAAGTGGACGACGTGATCTTCGAGAGGGAACTGCTTGCAGAGTCACGCTCCTTGCAGGGGCTGGACAAGGCCGTGTATGACCAGTTGCTGGAGGGAGCGCAGCTGTATCTCGCTGCGCTGAATGCCTGCGAATTCGGCATCGCTTCGACGACAGCCCTGCGCAAGGTGATGCATGAGCGCACAGGGAGGCCCACCTACGTCATCGAGAACGCGCTGGATAGCGCTACCATCACTCGCGCGGAGGTACTGAACGCCGTACCCCGCACGCCCGGCTCGCTGGTCCGTATCGTGTACGGCTCGGGTACCAACACCCATAATGTCGATTTTGAAGAGGCGGCGAGCGCGCTACTGGCCATCATGGAGCAGTTTGAGCAGGTGCGGTTCCGGTTGATCGGAATGCTGGAGCTGCCCCCAGGGTTCGAGCGATTCGAGCAACGTATCGAGCGCATCCCGTTCTGCTCCTACGACGAGTATCTGGGTCATCTTGCCGAATGCGACATCAATATTGCGCCCCTGGAAAAGGGGCTGTTCACCGACGCCAAGAGTAATCTCAAGTATCTGGAGGCAGCTGCGTTGAGGCTGCCGTCGGTCTGTTCCAATGCCCAGGCGTTTGCCGATGCCATCGAGCACGGTCGCCACGGATTCCTCTGCGAGACCCCCGAGCAGTGGGTTTCTAGCCTGCGGTGGCTGGTAGAAGACGCTGAGCTCCGCTTGCAGATTGGGCGCGCCGCGCACGACAAGGTGATGGAACAATACTGCCCGGACAACATTGCAACGCAGCAGCTTGCGCCGCTATTTGCAGAGCAGCCCGCGGCGGCCCGCCCACGCGTGCTTGCCGTCAACGTCTATTACGCACCGCAGAGCTTCGGCGGGGCGACGGTGGTGGCTGAGCAGTTGAACAAGCTGATCGCCCAGGACGGTTTCGACGTTTATGTGTTCACGGTGTTGGCTAACGGCCTGGCAGAGCCTTATCAACTTCGGCGATACGACGCCGAGGGGATAACGGTGTTCGGCTGTCCGGTTCCGGTGCTCGATCCTGCCAAGCGTTTCGAGAATCCGGACATGGATGCGGTTTTTCTGCGGGTGCTCGATGCGGTGAAGCCTGACCTGGTGCACTTTCACAGCATTCAGAACATTGGCGTCACCACGCTGGATCGCTGCATGGACCGGAACATCCCCTATGTGGTGACCGTGCATGACGCCTGGTGGCTGTGCGGGCGGCAGTTCATGATCAATGATCAGAACCGCTACTGCGGCCAGACGGTCATCGATCTTGCCGTATGTGCGCGCTGCGTCGACAACGCCCCGATGAATGATTATCGCAGCCGCAAGCTGCACCGCGCGCTTACCTCTGCACGACGGATTCTGGCTCCAAGCCAGTATTTCGCCGATTTTCATGTGGCCAATGGCTTCAGCCCGGAAAAGGTGGTACTCAACAAGAACGGGATCCTGCCGCCTCGGATTATCGACAAGATCAGAGCGGGTCGTGAAGTACGCTGTGCCTATGTTGGAGGCAACACCGAGATCAAGGGCGTGCATCTGGTGCGTTCGGCATTTCGCGGCGATCTGCCGGATGAGCTGCGGCTCAAGGTGGTGGACAACACGCTAAATCTCGGCTTCAGCTCCTTTCCGCGCGACTTTTTCGATGGTTGCCGCAACGTCGAGGTGGTCCCGGCCTACACGTCGGAGAGCATCGACGACTTTTTTGCCGAGGTCGATGTGCTGCTGTTCCCGACGCGCTGGAAGGAGAGCTTTGGGCTGACCGTCCGTGAAGCGCTGGTGCGCAACGTTTGGGTGATCGCCACCGATGGGGGCGCCGTTGCCGAAGACATCATTCACGGCGAGAACGGCTTCGTAGTGCCGTTCGATGATGATGGTACGGCGCTTCGCCAGGCGCTGATCGATACGGCCAGTCGCTTCCAGGCGATTCCTGTGGGTGCGCCCATCGAACTGCCGACGCAGCACGTTCGCTTTTTCCAGGAACAGGCTACCGAGCTGGAGGCGATCTATAGCGAGGTTCTGAAGGACGACGCGAGCTCAGTCCGCGCCGTGCAGGTGCTGGCAGGGCCGACGGCATGACGACCAGGATGAGAGCGCAAGGATGCTGACGGTTTGGGCTGTCGTGGTCACGCACAACCCTGACTCGCCAACGCTGGCGACGCTGCTGGATTCACTAGCAGGCCAGGTCCGGAGCATTGTGGTGGTCGACAATGGCTCGACCGATTCCGTTGCAGGTCTTTGCTCCGGCAGCAGCACTTGCGTTGAGCTGGGCGCCAACCTCGGAATAGCTGCGGCGCAGAACCGGGGCGTGCGCGAAGCCATGCGCAATGGTGCAGATGCGGTGGTGTTCTTCGATCAGGATAGCGTGGTACCTCCTGGACTGATCGAGAAGCTGGTTGCTTGTCTGACTGAAGAGGGGGGCAATATTGCTGCGCCGGTATTCAGGGACAGCCGCCAGGGCTTCGACTATCCGATCGTTCATATCGCACCGAGCGGACGGAGGCGCAGGTACCTGCCCAGCCAGCTTGAGCGCCCGGTCGAGGTCTCCACGGTGATCTCTTCGGGCACTCTGGTTCGCTGCGGTCTGTTCGAGGAAGTTGGCTTCTTCGATGAGGCGCTGTTCATCGACTATGTCGATACCGAGTGGTGTCTGCGTTGTGCCCGTGCAGGCCATCTGGTCAGGGTGGATCCGCGCGCAAGGATGGAGCATGCGATAGGCGAACACAGTTACCGCATCGGTCCGTTCAGAGTCCCGGTGCATAGCCCGCGGCGTCGCTACTATCGAGTCCGCAACGCCTTTTTGCTGGCGCGCATGGTCCACGTTCCAGCCCTGATGTGGATGACTGAAATTGCCAGCGCAGCGGTTCACCAGCTGGTGTTGATAATCCGCGATGGGCGACGCGGAGATTACTTCCGCTACTACTTTCTGGCAGTGCTTCACGGTATGCGTGGGCGCACCGGCCCCCTGGAGGCCCTGTGAAGGAGGCGAGGGAGCTACCGCGGTTTGCGGTTCTGCTGGCAGCCTACAATGGACGGTCCTGGCTGCCGGATCAGGTGGAATCCATATTGGAGCAGGACGGGGTGGATATAACGCTGTTCGTCAGCGTCGACGCGTCCAGCGATGGTACCGAAGCCTGGATTCAGGAGCGCGCGGAGGCGGACATGCGAATCCAGCTCCTGCCAGGGCAGCAGCAGCGCCAGCGTGCAGCGGGCAATTTTTTTCGGTTGCTGCGGGAAACACCGGCAGAGCCTTTCGAGTACTTCGCCTTTGCCGATCAGGACGATATCTGGGACAGCGACAAACTGGCGCACGCTGTCGTTCGGCTTCGTGAGCAGAACGCGGATGCCTATTCGAGCAACGTATGTGCCTTCTGGCCTGATGGCCAGCGGCGCATGATAGTCAAGTCCCAGCCGCAGCGGCGATGGGACTTTCTCTTCGAGGCAGCCGGCCCCGGGTGCACCTATGTATTTTCACGCCGGTTGTTCGAAGACCTTCAGAGGTTTGCGGTCGACCATCGGGAGCAGTTGCAAGCAGTAGATCTGCACGACTGGTTCTGTTATGCATTTGCCCGTGCTCGAGGCTATCGGTGGTTTATCGACCCTGAGGCGAAGATGGCGTACCGCCAGCACGCGCGTAACCACGTTGGGGTTAACAGCGGGATTAAAGCGGTCCTCGTGCGGAGCCGGCGAATCGCCGAGGGGTGGTGGATCGCACAAGCCAGGACGATAGCGCTGCTGCTGGAGCTTGACGGGCATAGCTTTGTGGCAAAGTGGATAACTCCAGGTCGACGTAGCGGATATCTCCATCTCGCGACTCATGCGCTACAGTGCCGCCGCCGCCTGATCGACGGGCTCTTCATGGCGGCGGCGATGCTCGTGCTATGTTTTAGCAATCCTTAGAGGTCTGACCAGCCGGGGTACTCGGCTAGAACTCATTCACGAAACACGCGCGCGTCTTGCAGATACCGCTCGCCCGACTCGCGCGTCCCGCTGACATTTCTGGTCTCCGACGCCTGGTGCAGTACTTCCAGCGTTTCGGCCAGTTCGGCCAGATCGGTGTTTATTTTCTCCAGCGCGTTTTCCAGGGTGTAGGTGAGCTGGTGGATTTCATTCAGGTCAACCGGCGTCAGCTCGGGTTTTTCCATGATTGCGGCCAGCTTGGTGTTGTACTCGGAAAAGTTGGCGAGCGCCTGCTCGAGGGTTTCCGAGGACTTGCCTTCATAGTGGTCCAGCCGTTCTGCGTTGACCGGCATGGCCAGGCCGATGGCCAGGCAAAGTGCAGCGCTAAGGTAGGTCAGTTTCATCGAATAATCCTTCATTGAGTGAGATGACGGGGCTACGCTCGCATCTTAATCTGAATAAGAACTATTATCACTAGCTGCTTCAAACAAATTTCCGGTCCGCTCGTCCTCACTCGCTGCGCGGCGCTCGAAACGGGAACCGAGTACCAGCAGACAAGGGGTCAGCAGTAGCGTCAGCACCGTGGCGAAGGCCAGGCCACCGGCGATGGCGCTGGAAAGCTGCGTCCACCACTGGGTAGAGGGGGCACCGAAGCCAAGGCTGGGAGTCAGCAGGTCGACGTTGACGCCCAGTACCATCGGCATCAGGCCGAGGATGGTGGTGACCGCGGTGAGCAGCACCGGGCGTAGACGCAGGCTGCCGGTTTCCAGCGCTGCCTGAGACGGGGCGAGCCCCTGCTCGCGGAGCTGGTTGTAGGTGTCGATCAGGATGATGTTGTTGTTCACCACGATGCCCGCCAGGGCGATC